>NZ_JBQQBZ010000001.1:0-487238 GCF_052245655.1 Streptomyces sp. 4N509B | reverse complement strand
GACACGGGGGCGGGGGCCACGGGGGCGGGGGGAGGCGGAAGAACGGGGGGCGACGCCGGAGCCGCTCCCGCCTCCGCCTCCGCGTTCGCCGCCCTGGCCTGGGCGTCCCTGGCCGCGCCGAAGAAGTCGCCGCCCTTGCGCTTGTAGTCGTCCGTACCCCAGTCCGCCGCCGCGTGGCTGCCGCCCTTGACCATCAGCGGGATGTGCTTGGCGCAGTGGATGTACGCCTCCTGCACCTCCACCCGCACCCACAGCTGGGCGCGGCGCCCGGGGACCGGGTCGACCGGCAGGTCGGGGTGGGCGGCCCGCATCTCGGCGTCGGGAACGATGCGGGCCCTGCCGTTGACGTGCAGGCCGATGCGCGCCCGGTCGAAGTCGACGAGCAGCAGCCCGGCGTGCGGGTTCTCCGCGATGTTGCCGAGGGAGGCGTGGACGCCGTTGCCCCGGTACTCGGGGAAGATCAGCGTGCGCGGGTCCAGCACGCGCAGGAAGCCGGCGGGGCCGGCTCGGAAGCTGTTGTCGCACTCGCCGTGTCGGTCGGCGGTGGCCAGGAAGAACCACTCCTGGCGGGCGACGAACTCGCACATCCGCTCGTTGAGGTGGTCCAGCATCTGCTCGCGGTAGAAGCGGTCGGCGCGCGCCTCGCTTCCCAGCCGTCGCTGGAGGGCGTGTTCGCCGTCGCTGCCCGGTCGGTCGTCACGGGCCGGCAGCGGCGGCGACGGCGACACCCGCGGCGCCTGTCCGTTGCCTCCCGCGCTTCCCGCGCTTCCCGCGTACTGCGATGTCCCCGCTGTGTCATCCATGCCTTAAATGCCGTTCCTCAAGCGCTCTCACGCTGTTCGCTGGTCGTCGCTCGTCGCTCGTTCTCGCCCCGTTCCCGTTCCCCGTTCACCGTTCGCGCTCCCCGCTCCGTGGCCCCGCGGCCCGCGGCCCCCACGCGCCGCACGGGTCACACGCACACGGTCAACTCACACTCAGCGTCCCCGTGAAGTCGTGCCATATCCGGTCGGCGGGAATGCCGGCCGAGAGCATCGCGTCGACGCCCTTGCGGATCATCAGCGGCGGCCCCGAGAGGTACCCGTCGCAGCCGGGCCACGGCCCGAACTTCCGCACCGCGTCCGGAAGCCGGCCCGCGAAGCCGCGCGTGGCGAACTCCGCGACCACCGGCCGCACCGACAGCCACGGGTGGCGCCGCTCCAGGTCCAGGAAGTCGTCCAGCGCGTAGAGCTCGGCGTCCCGGTTGGCCCCGAAGAAGACCTCCACGGGGCGTCTCCTGCCGGACCCGGCCACGTCCTCCACCAGCGCCTTGATGGGCGCGATGCCCGTCGAGCCGCCGACGCAGACCAGTCCGTCGTCCGAGTCGTGGTTGACCGACATCGCGCCGGCCGGCGGGCCGAGCCGCACCACGTCGCCGCGACGCGCCCGGTGCACCAGCGCGCGGGAGACCCAGCCGGCCGGGACCGCCTTCACGTGGAACGACAGGGTGCCGTCGTCGCGGGGGGCGCTGGCGAAGGAGTAGTACCGCCACACCCGGGGCCACCACGGCGTCTCGATCGCCGTGTACTGGCCGGCGCGGTAGCCGTAGGGCTGGTCGGGGCGGACGGTGACGACGGCGATGTCGGCGGTGCGCCGCTCGTGCGCCACGATCTCCGCGTGCCACCACGCGGGCGCCACGGCCTCGTCGTCGGCCGCGGCGTCGATCATGGTCTGCGACATCAGGGTGTACGTCCGCACCCAGGCCGCCTCGGTGTCCGGGCCCCAGCTGCGCGGCGCGTAGAGCTCCAGCGCGGCCATCAGGCACTCGCCGACCGCCGGGTACTGCTCGGGGCGCGTGCCGTACTTCCGGTGGCCGCGGCCGAGGGCCTCCAGGTACGGCACCAGCCGCTCCCGGTCGTCGATGCGCTCGGCGGCGGTCAGCAGCGCGCCGAACAGCCGGTCGCGCTGGGAGTCCATCGCGGCGGGGAACATGTCCCGCAGCTCGGGGTGGTTCAGGAAGAGCAGGGCGTAGAAGTACGAGGTGACGTGGTCGGCGACCGGCTCGATCTCGGCGAGGGTGCGCCGGATGAGGACGGCGTCACGGGAGGGTGGCGCGCCGCCCGGCCCCGTGCCGCCGCCTGGGCTCACAGCGCCGGTGGTCGCCGCCCCGTCGTCGGCCCATATCGCGGTCATGACCCTGCCTCGTCTCGATCAACGTCCGGTCACCAGGACCGGCACCCGCCGCGAGCCCCCGCGACCACTCTCGGTCCGCCTCAATCCGTTCTGAACGATCTCGCCTGAACGTTTCTGAACGTTTGCACGACGACCTTGCGTCACTCGGATATGGAACTGACCCTACCGTTATGGGGCTGAGACACAACCCCCTCATGGAAACGAGAAGTTAGCGAAGAATCACCTCTTCGTCCGTTTCCTGCGGGCAGCCGCGCGCCGCCTCCCACCCGCCGCGCGCCGCCTCCCGCCCGCCTCACGCCCTCCAACCTGCGGGATCGACGCCGCCCGGCACCCCGTCCGCCTCCGGGTCGTACGGGCGCCGCGTGAGGACGAACGTCCCGAGGTCCAGGTGACTCACCGCGTCGGAGCCGTCCCGCCGCCGCACCACCCGCAGCACCTCCCCCGCGAAGTAGCCGTCCTGCCCGATCCAGCCACCGCCGTCCGCCACGGCCCGCGGCACGAACCGCGAACAGCGGCCCGTCGCCGCCCCCGTGGCCGACACCAGGCTCAGCTCCCGGCCGGACCGCAGCCGCAGCTCGTACCCGTGGGTCCCCCAGTACCACGGCCCGGTCAGCGCCAGCAGCTCCTGGTCCACCTCCGCCTCCGGCATCGGCCGCCACGGCTCGGGCAGCGCCGGCTCGCGCGCCGCCACCTCCGCGACCAGGTCCGCCGCCAGCGCCCCCGTGAACGGCCCCGACGTCGCGTTCGTCAGCGCGACGGCCGCCAGGCCCTCGCCGGGCGAGGTCCACAGGCCCGCCAGGAAGCCCGGCATCGAGCCGCCGTGCCCGACGAGCAGCCGCTCCCCGCGCTGCCACAGCTGGAGGCCGAGGCCGTAGGACGACTCCCAGGCCCCCGGCTCGGGCGGGACCGCCGGCGTCCGCATCTCCGCCAGGCTCGCGGCGCCGAGCACCCGCTCGTCGCCCGCCAGCAGGAACGCCGCCAGCCTCGCCAGGTCCGCGACCGTCGACCACAGCTGGCCCGCCGGCGCCATCAGGCCCGTGTCCGCGGCAGGCTCCGGCTGCCGCAGCTCCGCGAGCGGGTGCACCGCCCAGCCCGTGGCGTGCGGCGCGACCGGCAGGAACGTGGTGCGGCGCATGCCGAGCGGCTCCAGCACCTCCTCGCGCAGCGCTGTCGCCCACGGCGCGTCCCGCTTCCTCTCCACGAGGGCGCCCAGCAGGGCGTAGCCGACGTTGGAGTAGTGGTGACGCCGGCCCGTGGGGTGCTTGCGGGGGGTCTCGTGGGGTGGCTCGCCGAAGAGGTCCGCGAGCTCGGGGCGCAGCGTGCCGGGCGTCCGCTCCCACCAGGGGCCGCGCGGCTCGGCCGCCAGGCCGGAGGCGTGGGAGAGCAGCTGGGCGATGGTGGCGTCGCCGGCGTGGGGCGTGGACAGGTGCGCGCCGAGCGGGTCGCCGAGGTCGATCAGGCCCTCGTCGCGCAGGCGCATCACCAGCAGCGCGGTCAGCGTCTTCGTGATCGAGCCGATGCGGTACTGCACGTCCGCGACGTCGGGGGCGTCCGCGACGTCACGCACGTCCACGGCGTCGGGGCCGTCCACGGCGTCGGGGGCGTCCACGGCGTCGGCCGCGCCGGGGAGTTCGCCGCGCCCGCCACGCCACACGAGCCGACCGTGCCGCACGACCCCCGCCACCACCGACGGCGTCCGCCCGCCCGCCTGCTCCACCGCCACCCGGTGCGCCAACGCCCGCCGCGTGCCGGACAGCAGCGGCAGGTCCTCCCACCCGTCCACCAGCCCGTCGAAGGGCCCACTCGCGTGCGCGGACCCGCGCCGGGGTTCACGCGGATCGTCGCGTCGGTCGAAGTCGTCAGGGCCGTCGAAGCCGTCTGTCGTTCGCGTCATGCTCCACCCTTATGACCGGCTCCCGCCCCACGCCAGCGAATAACGCCGCGTCGCGCGTACTCGTCAGCGAGTACGAACGGTTACTCCCGCCGTCAGACGACCCGCGCCCCGCCCGACGGCACGGTGAACCCATGACACGCGCCAGCGCAGCCAGAGCATCCGCCCTGCCCCATCTCCCGCGCCCCGCCCGACGGGCCGTCCTGATCACCCACGTCACCGTCTCCGTCAGCTGGCTCGGCCTCAGCCTGAGCCTGCTCCTCCTGGCGGTCACGGGCGCCACCGCCGACACCCCGGAGGTGGCGGCGTCCGCCTACCGCGCCATGAAGCTCTTCGGCGACTGGCTGCTGGTCCCCCTCGCCCTCACCACCCTCGCCACCGGCCTCGTCCTGGCGCTCGGCACCCCGTGGGGCCTGGCCCACCACCGCTGGGTGTACACCAAGTTCTGGCTCACCCTGATCGCCGCCACCGCCTCCACCTTCGCGTTCCGGGCCGGCATCAACGAGGCGGCCGCCGAGGTCGACGCCGGCGGGACCGTCACGGACACGAGCGGCCTGCTCTTCCCCCCGTCCGTCTCCCTCGCCCTCTACCTCTTCATGACCGTCATCTCCTACCTCAAGCCCTGGGGCCTCACCCGCCGAGGGCAGCACGCCCGCGACCAGCGCGCCCGCGCCCGCACGGTCGCCCGGGGCACCGAACGCGCCGAACGCGCCGTGGGCGCCGAGGGCGCCACCCATGACGGCGGCGGCGCACGTTCCCGACGTTCTCCGATCGGTAACGGAAAACCACTCGCAGGCGCCACACACCGTCAGACAGGCTGACCCCCGTGACGACCGACGCCGCTCCGCACGCCACCAACGCCCCGGACACCCTGGCCGCCCTCCCCATCCGCCGGCTCACCCCCGCCGACCTGGCCGCCTGCGTCGACCTCGCCGCCGACCGCGGCTGGCCGCCCGAGGACCACAAGTGGCGGCTCCTCCTCACCGCCGGCCAGGGCTACGGCATCGACGCGCCGCCCGGGGACCCGCACGGCGGACTCGTCGCCGCGGTCGTCGTCACCCCCTACGGCGGGCTCCCGCGCGGCGCGGCGGCACACGGCGACGCGATCAGCGCCATCGGCATGATGCTGGTGGCGCTTCGCTGCGAACGCCGCGGACTCGGGGCGCGCCTCCTGCGCCACGCGCTGGCCGCCGTCGACACCCCGGCCGCCTTCCTCACCGCCACCTCCTACGGCAGGCCGCTCTACGAACGCCTCGGCTTCGTCTCCGTCGGCACCGTCACCCTGCTGCGCGGCGCGTTCACCGGCCCGAAGGCCCCGGCCGTCCCGGCCACACCGGGTGTCACGGATGTCACGGATGTCACGGGCTCGGGCTCGACGGTGCGCCCGGCCGTCGCCGCCGACCTGCCCGCGCTCCTCGCGCACGACCTCCTCGCCTTCGGCGCCGACCGCACCGGCCTCCTCACCCGGCTGCCGTCCTTCGCCGACCAGTTCCTCGTCGCCGAGGCCACCCCCGGCGGGCGCCTCACCGGCTACGCCGCGGCCTGGCCCACGTCCGACACCACCGTGGTCGGGCCGCTCGTCGCCGACGACCTTCCCACCGCCCAGGCGCTCCTCACCCGACTGGCCGCCGCCGCCCCCGCGGGCGTTCCGCTGCGCGTCGACGTCGACGCGGGCACGCACCCGGCGTTCGCGGCCTGGCTCCGCGACCGCGGCCTCGCCGACGCCGGCCAGACCGCGCTGATGGTCCGCGGCGTCCCCGACCTCCCGGGCGACGCCACCCGGCGCTACGCGCCCTACTCCGTCGCCCTCGGCTGACACCCTCGCGCCGAGCCGCCGAGCCACAGAGCCGCCGATCGTGCGAGAGCGTCCGATTCGTTCAAGACCCGCCACACGCCGGCCACCTAGCCTGCCGGCATGACACCACGACTCGACCTCGTCGGACTCGTCACCGACGACATGGCCGCCTCGCTCGCCTTCTACCGCCGCCTCGGCGTCGACATCCCGCCCGGCGCCGAGAAGGAACCCCACGTCGAGGTCGCCCTCCCCGGCGGGCTGCGCCTCGCCTGGGACACCGCCGACACCGTCCGGTCCTTCCACCCCGAGTGGAGCCCGCCCACGGGCGGGCGCCCCCGCCAGTCGCTCGCGTTCCTCTGCGAGAGTCACGCCGAGGTCGACACGCTCTACGTCGAGCTCACCCAGGCCGGATACCAGGGCGAGAAGTCCCCCTGGAACGCCTTCTGGGGACAGCGCTACGCGATCGTCCGCGACCCCGACGGCAACAGCGTCGACCTCTTCGCCCCCCTGCCCCCGGCTACAACGCCGTGATCGGCACGCCGGCCAGCGCCCTCACCTCGCGCGCGAGGTGAGCCTGGTCGGCATAGCCGCACGCCGCCGCCACCTCCGCCAACGCCACTCCCCGCCGTGCCAGGGCCAGCGCCCGCCGCATCCGCAGCACCCGCGCCAGCGTCTTCGGCCCGTAGCCGAAGGCGGCGAGGCTGCGGCGGCGCAGCTGCCGCTCGCTCAGCCCCACCGCGTCGGCCGTCTGGGCCACGCTCCGCCCCCGCGCCAGCGACGCCACCGCCGCGTCGCGCCACGGCTCCGCCTCGGGCGCCCGCACCAGGCGCCGCGCGGCCACCGCCTCCAACACGCCGGCCACCGCCGCCGCCCCACCCGGCCACCCGCCGGCCCGGCCGCCGCCCGCCACACCGCCCGGGGCGTCACCCGGGACGCCAAGGGGCGGCCCGCCGCCTCGACCGCCCCCGGCACACCCGGACCGCTCGAAACGGTCGGTGAGCTCCCGCACCTCCCGTCCGGGCCACACCTCCGCCAGCGGCACGCGCAGATCCCGCAGCTCACACGCCGGGACACCGAGCACGTCCGGCCCGACCCCGGGCGGGAAACGCACCCCGACGTACGGCGCCCGGTCCCCGACCTCCGGCACGTGGGCCCGCGTGTCCGGTCCGGCCACCACCAGACCCCGGTCCTCGGACCACATCAGGTCCATGCACCCGTCGGGCAGCACCCGCCCCACGGCGCCGTCGGCCTCGGGGGCGCTCCACCACACCACCGCGCCCGCGATCGCGGAAGGCCGCTCCCGGTACACGCTCAGGACGCCTCACGATGGTGTGCCAGCAGCACAGCCAGCAGCCGCGCCAGCTCCACGCGCTCACCCTCCGCCAACGGCGCGAGCAGCGCGCCCTGCGCCCCTGCGAGCGCCTCGTCGGCCCGCGCCAGCTGCCGCTCACCCTCAGTCGTCAACGTGACGACGTTCCGCCGCCGGTCCGCCGGATCCGGCTCCCGCACGACCTGCCCCAGCTCCGCCAGCTCGTTGAGCGCCGCCACGACGTCGCTGCGGTCGATGCCGCACCGCCGCCCCAGCGCCGCCTGACTGGCCGGACCGAACTCCGCCAGCGCCGCCAACAACGCGAAGTGGTACCGGCGCGCCCCGACCGACACGAACGCCTCCGACACCAGCCGCGCCGCGTGCGTCGCGGCATGCGTCAACAGCCAGCTCGGCGTGGACCACAGCCGCTCCGGCACCCGTTCGTCCGCCGTGCCCATGGCTCCGACCCTAGCGCCACACCAGCGAAGTTGACCTGTCCACCTGGTTAGGTGACCCTAACCTTAGGAACGTCGCGGACGTCCCTGACGTCACTGATGCCACTGACGTCCTCCACTGACGTCCTCGACGTCACGCACCGTCGCTCACGACCAGGGGGCTCATCCATGGCACGCTCACCCCAGACCCACCACGGCCGGGTCCTGCGCACCCACCGCCTGACACCCCACATGATCCGGGTCGTCCTCGGCGGTGACGGCCTGCACGCCTTCGGCACCGACGGCTACACCGACCACTACGTCAAACTGCTCTTCCCGATCCCGGGCGTCGCCTACCCGACCCCCTTCGACCTCGCCACCATCCGCGCCGAGCTGCCCCGCGACCAGTGGCCCCTCACCCGCACCTACACCGTCCGCGCCTGGGACCCCGCCGCCCGCGAGCTCACGATCGACTTCGTCCACCACGGCGACGAGGGCGTCGCCGGCCCGTGGGCCGCCGCCGCCCAGCCGGGCGACGTCCTCCACCTCTCCGGCCCCGGCGGTGCCTACGCCCCCGACCCCAAGGCCGACTGGCACCTCCTGGCCGGCGACGAGGCCGCCCTGCCCGCCATCGCCGCCGCGCTCGAGGCCCTGCCCGCCGGCGCGCCGGCCACCGTCCTCATCGAGGTCGCCGGACCCGAGGAGCGACAGACGATCGACTCACCCGGCTCCGTCGAGCTGACCTGGCTGACCCGCGAGGCCGGCCAGGAGCGCCCCGGCGCCACCCTGCTGCCCGCGATCACCGCCCTCGACTTCCCGCCCGGCACCGTCCACGCCTTCGTCCACGGCGAGGCCCACGCCGTCCGCGACATCCGCCGCCACCTGCGCCACGACCGCGGTCTGGCCCGCGACCAGATGTCCATCTCCGGCTACTGGCGCCACGGCACCAACGAGGACGGCTGGCAGTCCTCGAAGGCCGAGTGGAACGAGCGGATCGAACGCGAACAGGAAGCGGCCCCCTTCTCCTGACCTCCTGACCCACCCCGGCGCCCGGCGGCGCCCTCACGGCCCCGGCCTCCCGCGTCCCATCTCCCGCTTCCCACCCCCCGCGTCAGAAGCCCCCCTGCATGTTCACGAACCGCGAGTAGTGCCCCTGGAACGCCACCGTGATCGTCGCCGTGGGACCGTTCCTGTGCTTCGCGACGATCAGGTCCGCCTCCCCCGCCCGGGGCGACTCCCGCTCGTAGGCGTCCTCCCGGTGAAGCAGGATCACCATGTCAGCGTCCTGCTCGATCGAGTTGTGGACGCTGATGCCGTTGGCGACGAAGTTGTGCGTGCCCAGCACGGTCGCGTCGTAGACGTCCTGCTCGCCGATGCTCTCGACGGAGACGACGCTGTCCCAGAAGACGTCGCTCGTGGCCAGCAGCTGGAGGTCCTCGTCGCGCAGGATCTCCGCGACCTGGCTCAGCCGTCCCCGGCTGGGCGCGGAGCGGTAGAGGGAGGATCCGCAGTACCGCGTGCCCAACGAGGCCTGGAACGCCCGGACCGTGAGGGACTGGTCCCGCAGTGTTTCCCGGATCGCGTCCCAGACCTCCCGAGGCACCGTGTCCAGGTTCGTGTTGGCGCGGACGCCGCGCAGCCGCTCCCTGGCCGAGAGCACGTGCCGTGCACGCGCCCCGTGCACGCCGACCTCGTCCAGAAAACGCCGCTGGTCGTCCGCTCCTGAGATGTCCACCGTCCAGCCGGGCCGTCCCCTGGTGTTTCCCACCCGCCTCAACCGGGCCCGCACGTCCACCCGGAGAAGCAGCAGCTGAAGGTCACGTGCCAGCCTCTCGCTCGTCGTCGCGTAGTAGACGCGCACCGCGCCCGTACCGGAGACGGTCACCGATCCGTCCGTGGCCCACAGGTGTCGCAGGAAGAGACGGACCTGCTCGTCCGGGAGCGCGAAGACCTCGGGCGGAAGGAACGTCTCGTGTGCCCGCTTGCCGTACAGACCGAACCGGTCCAGCCACTCGGCCACCGGATTCCGACGACCACGTCCGACCCGCCCCGGCGCGGGCAGGTACACGTGCCACCACGAGGACTGGCGCACGCGACGGGGCGTCACACCGAAGTGCTCGGCCGCCTCCTCCACGGCGCGGAGGTTCGCCTCGTCGTTGCTCGTGTAGTGGATCGGCTGCCGCGGCGCCACGCAGCCGTCGCCGAGCAGGTGGGCCAGCATCACCACCTCCGGCTCAGGAAACGCGGCCGTCCGTGACGGAGCGTCCAACCGCCGTGGCACACCGACCCGTGTTCCCACGGCCAGGTCCTCCAGCGAGGTCCACCCCTCGTACGTCAGGAACGGATGGTTCGCCGTGGCCTCGATCTCCCGGCCCGAGGCCAGGCGGAGCCGGAAGACCTCCCTGGTCCCGCTCGGGAAGACGTGGGTCATCGTCCGCGGCACCAGCCGAAGCCGCTCGTCCACCGACCACACGGGAACGTCCCGCTCACCGCTTCGCAGCAGCTCCCCGATGGAGACCTCGGCCCCCGTGTCGGCGCGCAGCACGCGGGTCCCCGCCGTCACACAGCCCGACTCCCGCAGGTCAGAGACCATCGGCTTCTTGTCCGTGCGCTGCTCCGGGCCACGGTTCAGCTGGGACAGCGCCACCACCGGGACCTCCAGCTCCTTCGCCAGGAGCTTGAGGTTCCGCGACATCTCCGAGACCTCCTGCTGACGGCTCTCGGGACGCCGGCTGGCGCCTGACTGCATCAGCTGGAGGTAGTCGATCACGACGAGCTGGAGGTCGTTGCGCTGGCGCAGCCTGCGGCACTTGGCGCGGATCTCCATCATCGTCAGGTTCGGCGAGTCGTCGATGTACAGCGGCGCCTCGTTGACCTCGGCCATCTTGCGAGCCAGGCGGTTCCAGTCCTCGTCGGTCATGCTGCCGGACCGCATGTGGTGCAAGGCCACCCGCGCCTCCGCCGACAACAGCCGCATCGCGATCTCGTTCCGCCCCATCTCCAGGGAGAAGATCACACTGGGCAGTTTGTGCTTGATCGAGCAGGATCGAGCGAAATCCAGCGCCAAGGTGCTTTTGCCCATGGCGGGCCTGGCCGCGATCACGACCATCTGGCCCGGGTGTAGGCCGTTCGTCAGGGAGTCCAGGTCCGTGAAGCCCGTGGGGACGCCCGTCATCTCGCCGCTGCGGTTGCTGATCGCCTCGATCTCGTCGAGGGCGCCCTCCATGATCTGCCCCAGCGGCAGGTAGTCCTCGCTGGTGCGCTGCTCGGTGACCGCGAAGACCTCGGCCTGCGCGGCGTCCACGATGTCGTCGACGTCGCCGTCGGCCGCGTATCCCATCTGGGTGATGCGGGTGCCGGCCTGCACGAGCCGGCGCAGGACCGCCCGGTTGCGGACGATGCCCGCGTAGTAGTCCGCGTTGGCCGCCGTGGGGACCGTGTTCACCAGGGAGTGGACGTATCCCGCGCCGCCCACCTTCGCGAGCTCTCCGCGCTTGGTCAGCTCGTCGGAGGTGGTGATCGGGTCGGCCGGCTCGCCCTTGGCGTAGAGGTCGAGGATCGCGGCGTAGATCACCTCGTGCGCCGGCTTGTAGAAGTCCTGGCCGCGCAGCACCTCCACGACGTCCGCGATGGCGTCCTTCGACAGCAGCATGCCGCCCAGCACGGCCTGCTCCGCCGCCAGGTCCTGCGGGGGCATGCGCTCGAACGCCGAGGGCTCGCCCGCCCCGCCGGGCTCGTCCGGCTCGGGGGGGTCCTCCGGGCCCGCCGAGCCGTTCCTTCCTGGTGCGCCCGCGTCTCCCCGACGGGGGCGCGTCATCGTCGGCCGGTCGCCGCCGCCGGCGCCCACCGCGCGATCCCACGAGGGCCCGCCCAGGTCCTCAGCCACCTCTCCCCACCTCCTCCCGGCCTCGGCTCCCGCTCGGCTGACGGCCGAGCCGGGCCTGCCCTTCGCACGGGTCCTTCATACGGCACAGCACTGACAGTCAGCCGCCCACCAGGGTTACGGCGCGTCGAGCCCTGTCCGAAGCGCGGGCGACACCCAGGCAAGCGGGGACCAACGCTAAGGGGGAGAGGGCGGGGGGCCAACCAAGTTATCCACAGGCTGATGTGGACATCAGATCAGACCCTGTGGACAGTGCGGCGTTTCCTGTGGACAAAGCAGGGGACGACGCTGTGGACGACTCGATCAAGATCGCGCAGCATGCCGCCTGACCTGCGCAATCACCATCCACCGCCTGTGGGTGGAAAAAACTTTGGCTCACTCGTCGAGATCACGACAGGGAACGCCGACCGTCACACCGCCCCAGCCCGAAAGTAAGTGACAGAATCCCCTTGCACCCATTACCTGTGGATGCTTGGATCGGGATCATGCCACACACCCTGCCGAGCACCCTCTCCGCTACGCGCAGTGACGGGGATCACCGCCGGAAGCGGCGGCGGCAGGACCGCGAGATTCTCGCGCTCGCCCTGCCGGCCTTCGGCGCGCTCGTCGCCGAGCCGCTCTTCCTGCTCGTCGACAGCGCCATGGTCGGCCACCTCGGCACCCCCCAGCTCGCCGGCCTCGGGGTCGCCGCCGCGCTGCTGACGACGGGCGTGAACATCTTCATCTTCCTCGCCTACGCCACCACGGCGGCCGTCGCCCGCCGCCTGGGCGCGGGGCACCTGTCGGCCGCCCTCCGGCACGGCATCGACGGCATCTGGCTGGCCCTCCTCCTCGGCGTCCTCCTCGCCGTCGTCATCGTCCCGACCGCCCCCGCGCTGGTCGAGGCGGCCGGCGCCTCGGCCAGCGCGGCGCCCCACGCCGTCACGTACCTGCGGATCAGCGCGCTGGGCATCCCGGCCATGCTGATCGTCCTCGCCGCCACCGGAGTCCTCCGCGGCCTGCACGACACCCGCACCCCCCTCTACGTGGCCGTCGCCGGCTTCGCCGCCAACGCCGCGCTGAACGCGCTGTTCATCTACGGCTTCGGCTGGGGCGTGGCCGGCTCCGCCTGGGGCACGGTCCTGGCCCAGGCCGCCATGGCCGCCGCCTACCTCCGCGTCGTCGTGCGCGGCGCCCGCCGCCACGGCGCCTCGCTCCTCCCCACCGTCACCGGGGTGCTCGCCACTGCCCGCGCCGGCGTTCCGCTGCTCGTGCGCACCCTCTCGCTGCGCGCCGTGCTGCTGGTGGCCACGGCCGTCGCCGCCCGCCTCGGCGACACCGACATGGCCGCCCACCAGCTCGCCCTCACCATCTGGACGCTGCTGGCCTTCGTCCTCGACGCCATCGCCATAGCGGGCCAGGCCATCATCGGGCGCGCTCTCGGCGCCGGCGACGCCGAGGGCGCGCGGGCGGCCTGCCGCCGGATGGTGGGGTGGGGCGTGGTGTCGGGCGTGGTGCTCGGCGGGCTGACGGCCGCCACCAGCCCGTTGCTGCTGCGCCTGTTCACGGACGACGAGGCCGTCCGCGACACGCTGCTGACGCTGCTGCTGGTGGTGGCGGTGACGCAGCCGATAGCGGGGGTGGTCTTCGTGCTCGACGGGGTGCTGATGGGCGCGGGCGACGGGCCGTACCTGGCGGGAGCGATGCTGCTGACCCTGGCGCTCTTCGCCCCGGTCGCGCTGCTTCTTCCCCGGCTCGGCGGCGGCGTGACCACGCTGTGGTGGGCGATCGCCGGGCTGATGATGGGCACCCGGCTCGTCACGCTGGGGCTGCGCGCCCGCACGGGCCGCTGGGTGGTCACGGGCGCGGTGCGGGCGTAGCGTCCAGCCCCGCCGCCCTCCCGTCCACCGGCCGGAACGCCGCCGACCGACCGGAAACGCCTCGGGGCGTGTCCGTGGACACGCCCCGAGGCGTCACGTCGGCGTGGACCGTGTGCGTTACTTCGACGCCTCCACCTGGAGGCCGACGTTGGCGACGACCTCGGGGTGCAGCCGGATCGCGATCCGGTGGGCGCCGAGGCTCTTGATCGGCGTGCCGAGCTCGATGCGGCGCTTGTCCACGTCGGGACCGCCGGCGCCCTTGACCGCGTTCACGATGTCGGCGGGCGTCACGGAGCCGAACAGGCGACCGCCGGAGCCGGCCCGGACCTTCATCCGGACGGTCAGACCCTCCAGCTGGCCCTTGATGTCGTTGGCCTGCTCGACGGAGGCGATCTCGCGGATCTTCCGCGCCCGGCGGATCTGCTCGACGTCCTTCTCCCCGCCCTTGGTCCAGCGGATCGCGAAGTTCCGCGGGAGCAGGTAGTTCCGGGCGTACCCGTCCTTCACCTCGACGACGTCGCCGGCCGTGCCCAGACCGGAGACCTCGTTGGTCAGGATGATCTTCATAGCTTTGCCACCCTCCTCAGGTCTCGTGTCAGCGGGCGGTCGAGGTGTACGGCAGCAGCGCCATCTCGCGGCTGTTCTTCACGGCCGTGGCGACGTCACGCTGGTGCTGGGTGCAGTTGCCGGTGACTCGGCGGGCACGGATCTTGCCGCGGTCGGAGATGAACTTCCGCAGCAGGTTCGTGTCCTTGTAGTCGACGTAGGTGATCTTTTCCTTGCAGAAAACGCAAACCTTCTTCTTGGGCTTGCGCGCGGGTGGCTTCGCCATGGTCTCTTCGGTCTCTTCAGTCGTTCCGGTCAGGTCGGATCAGGCCAGGCCCAGGTCCGGCCCGGGGTCCGGTCCCGTCGTCGGGCCCAGGTCAGAAGGGCGGCTCGTCGGAGTACCCGCCGCCACCGCCACCGCCACCGCCACCCCAGCCGCCGCCACCGCCGCCGCCCTGCTGGCCGCCGGCGGGAGCGCCGGTCGCCCACGGGTCGCCGCCGGGGCCGCCGCCCTGCTGGCCGCCGCCCTGGCCGCCGGGTCCACCCCAGCCGCCGCCACCGCCGCCACCCTGCTGGCCGCCGCGCCCGGCGGTCCGGGTGACCTTGGCCGTGGCGTTGCGCAGGCTGGCGCCGACCTCGTCGACCTCCAGGTCGATGACCGTCCGCTTGACGCCGTCCCTGTCCTCGTAGGACCGCTGCTTGAGCCGGCCCTGGACGATGACACGAGTGCCCTTGGTGAGCGACTCGGCGACGTTCTCCGCGGCCTGCCGCCAGACGGAGCAGGTCAGGAACAGCGTCTCGCCGTCCCGCCACTCGCTGGTCTGCCGGTCGAAGGTGCGGGGGGTGGACGCGACGCGGAACTTCGCGACGGCCGCACCCGATGCGGTGAAGCGCAGCTCGGGGTCATCGACGAGGTTGCCGACGACCGTGATGACGGTCTCGCCTGCCATTGGTAGAACCTCTCGGCGGGGGGGGTAACTGCTGATGCTGCGATGATTACGTATGGCTCTGACACTGGCCCCTGACGGGACCTGGCCCGTGGGGGCCGCTGGCGCCGAGGTTCAGTGCGTGTCGGGGCGCAGGACCTTCGTCCGCAGGACCGACTCGTTCAGGTTCATCTGGCGGTCGAGCTCCTTGACGGTGCCGGGCTCGGCCTGCAGGTCGATGACGGAGTAGATGCCCTCGGGCTTCTTTTCGATCTCGTACGCCAGGCGGCGACGGCCCCAGGTGTCGACCTTCTCGACCTTGCCACCGCCGTCACGGACGACGGACAGGAAGTTCTCGATCAGGGGGGCGACGGCGCGCTCCTCCAGATCAGGGTCGAGGATCACCATCACCTCGTAGTGACGCATGCGAAAACCCACCTCCTCTGGACTGTGCGGCCACGGGCGTTCCGTGGCAGGAGGGTCGTGATGCGTTCCGTGTCGGTGCCGGGCGCGGGGCCGGACACCGGTCGGACAGTACACCGTACCCGGTCTTCCTCTTCCGGTTGAAATCAGCCCGGGACAGGGAGCAGTCTGGACACGTCGGGTATGCGTATGCGCGGCGCCGCGTCGGCGTCAGGAGTCTGGAGGTGCCTGATGACACAGGCAGCGCATCACGGTCCGCTCTCCGTGCTGAACGCTCTGAACACCGACGGCCACGATCACCCCCGGGAGAACACGTTCGCCGTGGTCACGGTGGTGCTGGGCGCGATCGCGGCGCTGACCACCCTCGCGCCGGGTCTGCACCTGGTCAGCTCGTGGGTGGGGATCGTCGGGATCGCCATGGGGGGATACGGGCAGCTGGTGTCCGTCACGACGGCCGAGCGTTTCCTGTTGATCATCGGCTTCGGCGCGTCCGCCGTCGGGCTGGCGTTGGGGATCGCCCACGGCGGCCCCTTCGGCGGCCTCCTCGGGTGAGCCGTCGCACCACCGAACCGCCGAGCCGTTCGCACCGCTGAAGCGCCGAAGCGCCGAGCCACCACAGCGGGCTCGTCGAGGACCGTGGAGGGTCGTCGAGGGCTGTCGGGGGTGGCTGAGGGCCGTTGAGGCCGTCGAGGGCCGGCGCGGCGCGCGGGAGGTGAGCGGCGCGTCGGACGGCGGTCCGTGTCCACCTGGCTGGCGGGCGCCCGGCGGCGTGCGAAAGGGTGGCCCTCACGGTGTCGTCCCGCGGCACCAGCGGCGCGGTTAGGCTTCGGCCAGACCTTGCGCCTGGACCCTGGGACTGACGCCTTAAGGAGCGCCCGTATGAGCCTGACCCTGCGGACCATCAGCCGCGACCAGCATCTGGCGTACATCCGTTCGCTGCCCTCGGCCAGCCACATGCAGGTGCCGGCGTGGGGGGACGTGAAGGCGGAGTGGCGTTCGGAGTCGCTGGGCTGGTTCGACCGCTCGGACCGGCTGGTGGGTGTGGGGCTCGTCCTCTACCGGCAGTTGCCGCGCGTGAAGCGGTACCTGGCGTACCTGCCCGAGGGTCCGGTGATCGACTGGTACGCGCCGAACCTCGAGGACTGGCTCAAGCCGATGCTCGACCACCTCAAGAAGCAGGGCGCCTTCTCCGTGAAGATGGGCCCCCCGGTGGTGATCCGGCGGTGGAACGCCGCGGCGGTCAAGGCGGGCATCCAGTCCCCCGAGGCGAAGCGACTACGCGACGTGGAGCCGACGTTCCGCGAGGCGAAGGCCTACGAGGTGGCGGACCGGCTGCGGCGGATGGGCTGGCAGCAGGGGGAGGACGGCGGTGCCGGCTTCGGGGACGTCCAGCCGCGGTACGTCTTCCAGATCCCGCTGCGGGGCCGTTCCCTCGACGAGGTCATGAAGGACTTCAACCAGCTGTGGCGGCGCAACATCAAGAAGGCCGAGAAGGCCGGGGTGCAGGTCGTCCAGGGCGGGTACGACGACCTGCCCACGTGGCAGGCGCTCTACGAGGTGACGGCGGAGCGCGACCGGTTCCGTCCGCGCCCCCTGATGTACTTCCAGCGCATGTGGCGCTCGTTGAACGCCGAGGACTCCGACCGCATGCGGCTCTACCTCGCGCTGCACGAGGGGGAGCCGGTGGCGGCGGCCACGATGCTGATCGTGGGCGGGCACGTGTGGTATTCGTACGGTGCCTCCGCCAACCACAAGCGGGAGGTGCGCCCGTCCAACGCGATGCAGTGGCGCATGCTGTGCGACGCGCACGCGATGGGGGCGGACGTCTACGACCTTCGGGGCATCGGCGACTCCCTGGAGGACACCGACCATCTCTTCGGCCTGATCCAGTTCAAGGTGGGGACCGGCGGGGAGGCCGCGGAGTACCTGGGCGAGTGGGACTTCCCGCTCAACAAGCTTCTTCACAAGGCGCTGGACATCTACATGTCACGGCGCTGACGACGGCGACAGCGACGGCGACGGCGAGGCGGAGCGCGCCGCGGAGAACGGCGCGGAGAACGGCATGGACAGACGGTACGGACAGCCAGCGCGGGATGTACGGACAGTACGCCAGCGCGAACCGAGAAGAACGAGCAGACTGACGTAACGAGCCACGACGAGCAGAACGAGCACGACGCAGCACAACACGAGAGAGGGTCTCCCCGGCCATGGCGCTCACCCTTTATGTGGACACGGACCGCTGGCGGGCGCACCAGCGGTCGGTGGCGGCTGACTTCCCTGACCTGGTGCCCGTGTGCAAGGGCAACGGCTACGGCTTCGGACACGATCGGCTGGCCGAGGAGGTGGGGCTGCTGGGCTGCGAGATGTTGGCCGTGGGGACCACGTACGAGGCGGCGCCGATGAAGGACCGCTTCGGCGGCGACCTGCTCGTGTTGACGCCCTACCGGCGTGGTGAGGAGCCGGTGCCCCTGCCGGATCGGGTGATTCGTACCGCCTCGTCGGTTGACGGCGTGTACGGGCTGGTCGGGTCGCGGGTGGTGGTCGAGGTCATGAGCTCGATGAAGCGGCACGGGGTGACGCCGCGGGATCTCGGCAAGCTCCAGGCGGCGCTGGAGGAGGTGCGGCTGGAGGGCTTCGCGATCCACCTGCCGCTGGACCGCACCGACGGCACGGACGCGGTCGAGGAGATCATCGGCTGGATGGACCGTCTGCGGGCGGCGCGGCTTCCGTTGGACACGATGTTCGTCAGCCACCTCACGGCGGAGGAACTGCTGCGGCTGCGGCAGCAGTTCCCGCAGACGCGGTTCCGGGCGCGCATCGGGACGCGGCTGTGGCTCGGGGACCACGGGGCGACGGAGTACCGGGGCGCGGTGCTGGACGTGACGCCCGTGGCGAAGGGGGACCGCTTCGGGTACCGGCAGCAGAAGGCGCCGGGCGACGGCTGGCTCGCGGTGGTGGCGGGGGGGACCTCGCACGGTGTGGGCCTGGAGGCGCCGAAGGCGCTGCACGGGATGACGTCGCGGGCCAAGGGGATGGCGCGCGCGGGCCTGGCGACGGTGAACCGGAACCTCTCGCCGTTCCTGTGGGACGGCAAGCAGCGGTGGTTCGCGGAGCCGCCGCACATGCAGGTGTCGATCCTGTTCGTGCCGGCGGAGGCGAAGGGGCCGAAGGTGGGGGACGAGCTGAAGGCGATCCTCCGCCACACGACGACGCAGGTGGACCGGGTCGTCGACGTCTGACCCGCGTCCCGGGACGCTCCCCGGGACGGAAGGGCCCCGGCCGCGAGGGTTCTCGCGCTCCCGGGGCCCTTCCGTGTGCGTTCCCGCCGTGGCGGCCGGATCAGCGCTCCAGCTCGCCGCGGATGAACTTCTCGACGTTCTCGCGCGCCACGTCGTCGAAGTACTGCACGGGCGGGGACTTCATGAAGTACGAGGAGGCCGACAGGATCGGGCCGCCGATGCCACGGTCCTTGGCGATCTTCGCCGCGCGGATCGCGTCGATGATGACGCCCGCGGAGTTCGGCGAGTCCCAGACCTCCAGCTTGTACTCCAGGTTCAGCGGCACGTCACCGAAGGCGCGGCCCTCCAGGCGGACGTACGCCCACTTGCGGTCGTCGAGCCACGCCACGTAGTCGGAGGGACCGATGTGGACGTTGTTCTCTCCCAGGTCGCGGTCGGGGATCTGGGAGGTGACGGCCTGGGTCTTGGAGATCTTCTTCGACTCCAGGCGGTCACGCTCCAGCATGTTCTTGAAGTCCATGTTGCCGCCGACGTTCAGCTGCATCGTGCGGTCGAGGATGACGCCGCGGTCCTCGAAGAGCTTCGCCATCACGCGGTGGGTGATGGTGGCACCGACCTGCGACTTGATGTCGTCGCCGACGATCGGGACCCCGGCGGCCGTGAACTTGTCGGCCCACTCCTTGGTCCCGGCGATGAAGACGGGCAGGGCGTTGACGAAGCCGACGCCGGCGTCGATGGCGCACTGGGCGTAGTACTTGGCCGCGTCCTCGGAGCCCACCGGCATGTAGCAGACCAGGACGTCGGCGCGGGTGTCCCTGAGGACCTGGACGACGTCCACCGGCTCCTCGTCGGACTCGACGATCGTCTCGCGGTAGTACCGGCCCAGGCCGTCGTGGGTCTCGCCACGCTGCACGGTCACGCCGGTGGGGGGGACGTCACAGATGGTGATGGTGTTGTTCTCGCTGGCGCCGATGGCTTCGGCGAGGTCGATGCCGACCTTCTTGGCATCCACGTCGAACGCCGCCACGAACTCGACGTCCGAGACGTGGTAGTCACCGAAGGTGACGTGCATCAGACCGGGGACCCGGCTGTCCGGGGCGGCGTCCTTGTAGTACTCGACGCCCTGCACCAGCGATGCGGCGCAGTTGCCCACGCCGGCGATGGCTACACGAACCGAACCCATTCCGGTTGCTCCCTGTGTGTGTCGTCCTGACCCCCGATGGCGGGGGTAGTCAGGTGATGTCGGTGTTCCTGTCGGTGTCGTTCTGCTCGACCCCGACCTCGGGGTTCTCGGACCCGCTGTGGTCACGCCCTTCGCCGCGCCCTTCGCGCTCGCTCTCGATGAGCTCGTTGAGCCAGCGCACCTCCCGCTCAACCGACTCCATGCCGTGGCGCTGGAGCTCCAGCGTGTAGGCGTCGACCTTCTCGCGGGTGCGGGCCAGGGAGGCCCGCATCGTCGCCAGGCGCTCCTCCAGGCGGCTCCGCCGTCCCTCCAGCACGCGCATGCGCACGTCCCGCGAGGTCTGGCCGAAGAACGCGAAGCGGACGCCGAAGTGCTCGTCCTCCCACGCGTCGGGCCCGGTCTGGTCCAGCAGCTCCTCGAATCGCTCCTTGCCCTCGGCGGTGAGGCGGTAGACGATCCGGGCGCGCCGGCCGGTCAGTGCCGGCCGGCTCTCTTCGGCGGCGCCCGACTGCTCCTCCACGAGCCAGCCCTGCCGTAGCAGCTCCTTCAGGCACGGGTAGAGCGAGCCGTAGGAGAAGGCGCGGAAGAAGCCGAGGGAGGTGTTCAGCCGCTTGCGGAGCTCGTACCCGTGCATCGGGGACTCCCGTAGGAGCCCGAGCACGGCGAACTCCAGCACCCCTGAGCGCCGGCTCACCAGGGCAGCCACCTCCCGTCGTCGGCTGGTCGCCGTGGCTCGCCTTTCGAATCCACGAGCGACGCCTATCGCCCCGATGTATCGGTCCGATACATCGCAACGATAGACCGGGTGGGGTCGCTCCGGCAAGCACTCCCTCCTCGGGCTCCCCACCGATGAACTGTCGTCGCCTCCGGCTCCCCGGCCCGCAACCGTTGGCCCGCCGCCCGGGCTGCCACACCCTCGTCCTGCGACCACCGGCCCCTTCCCTCCCTCCCGGCTCGCCGCACCGCCGACCTCGGCGCCCTCCTGTCCTCTCTCCTCTGGCGGCCCCTCCTCCGGCGTCCACGCTTCTGTCTCCGCGCCTCTGCCTCCGTGCCTCTGCCTCCGTGCCTCTGCCTCCGTTCTTCTGGCGTCTCCTCTGCCGCCCTCTCCCGCCTGCCGTCGCCACCAAGCCGCCACCAGGCCGCCACCACGTCGCCCGCAAGCCGCCACCACGCCTCCGCGCGCACCCGTCACGGGCCCACCCCGCCGACCCGACCCGCCCCGACCCGCCGCCCGGTGCCACGACCCGGTACGACGAGGCAGAACGTCGCGGGCCGACGAGGCAGAAGACCAGGTCCGGCGACCTGTCGGACAGGCCCGCCACCAGCCTCCGGCGGGCCGGAAAGCGGGGTGACGGCGGTCACATCTCCACTTCGATCGGAGCGATATGCGTTAAATAAATGCCATCCGAGCAGAGTTGAGGGATTTGACGCTGCGTACTCTGGGGCCGTGCAGAACACCACCGCCGGGAACCCTGGGATGCCTGTGGACGTCCTCGTTCCAGGTTTCGTGCGCCAGGAGCCGTGTGGAGGGCCAGGCACGCGCCGGGGGAGAAGGATGCCGTCTGAGAGCCTGCCCAGCAGGTGTTCCGTGTCCGTCCGAGGAGTAGCTGCCCCATGAGCGAGCACCGTCGCAAGCCGCCGCAGTCCCGCGGCCGCCGCGCTGCGCCGCCGTCCGGCCGGCGCGCCGCCCCGGCCCCCCGGGCCGAGAAGCCCGCGCCCCCTCCACCGCCCCCGGGCGCCACACCGGAGCGCCCGTACGGCAGCCGGGCGGAGGCACGCCGCGCGGCGCAGCGCGCTGGTGGTGGGAGACGACGCGCCGCCAGTGCGGCGGAAGGCGTGGCCGGCGGAGCCGGGAGGCGACGCCGGGCGGCGCCGCCGCGCAAGAAGCGGTTCATCGACTATCCGCGCTCGGGATACACCGGCCTGCGCCGCTGGGTGCCGTCGTGGAAGCAGGTGCTCGGCTCCACCCTCACCTTCATGGGCATGCTGATCGGCCTGGTGGGTGTGGCCTACGCCATGGTCGAGATCCCCGACGAGAACACCCTGGCCCTCTCCCAGTCCAACACGTACTACTGGGCCGACGGCAGCCAGATGGTGACCTCCGGCGGCGAGGGCGGCCTGACACGGCAGAACGTCGAGATCACCGACATCCCCGCGGCGTGCCAGGAAGCGGCGATCGTCGCGGAGAACGACACGTTCTGGGATGACCCGGGCATCGACCCGATCGGCATCGGCCGCGCGGTGCTCAACATGGCGCGCGGCGGCGACGTCCAGTCCGGCTCCACCATCACGCAGCAGTTCGTGAAGAACACGTACCTGTCGCAGGAGCAGACGCTCTCGCGCAAGGCCCGCGAGTTGCTGCTGTCGATCAAGGTCGGCGCCGAGTACACCAAGGAGGACATCCTCGCCGGGTACTTCAACACCTCGTACTTCGGGCGCGGCCAGACGTACGGCATCCAGGCCGCCGCCCAGGCGTACTACGGCAAGGACGCCTCCGAGCTCAACGCCAGTCAGTGCGCGTACATGGCCACCCTCCTCAACGGCGCGGGGAACTACGACCCGTTCGTGAACGGCGGTGACGAGCCGGACCAGGAGATCCTGGAGGCCGCCGAGGACCGCTGGTCGTGGGTGCTGGACCGGCGCGTCGACGTCGGCACGCTGTCGCAGGCGGAGCGGAGCGAGTACGACACGTTCCCGATGCCGAACCCGATGACGCCGTCCCAGGAGAAGGCCGGCCAGATCGGGTATCTGACGCTGCTGGCCGACAACTACCTGATGAACAACGACATCCTGAGCGAGGACGAGCTCGCCCGGGGCGGGTACCGCATCCACACCACCTTCGACAAGGAGCTGGTGGGGCACATGGAGTCCGCGGTCCAGCAGGTGATGGACGAGTACATCGACCCGGAGGCCCGCGACGAGGACCGGTTCGTCCAGTTCGGCGGCGCCTCGGTGGTCCCCGGCGACGGCGCGATCGTCGCGATCTACGGCGGCGAGGACTACCTCCAGCACTACGTGAACAACGCCGACAGCCCCATGGCGCAGGTCGGTTCGACGATGAAGCCGTTCGTCATCGCGGCGGCCCTGCGCGACGGCATCAGGAACCCGGACGAGGGGCCGGACCAGGGCGAGGAGGATCGCACGCCCATCTCGCTGGACAGCGTCTATCGCAGCGAGGACGGCCTGCTGATCAGGAACTACGACGGCACCGTCTGGGAGGGTCAGGACGAGGAGACCGGCGAGACCATCAGGCTGAGACAGGCCAACTTCGAGGGTGACTCCCAGGGCGACATCACGCTGTGGGAGGCGATGGAGGTCTCCGCCAACTCGCCCATGGTGCAGCTGGGTATGGACATCGGCCCCGACATGGTGGCCGAGGCCGCGGTCGACGCCGGCCTGCTGGAGGACAGCCTCGGCCCGCACACCGACCGGGTGCCCTCGTTCGCCCTGGGTGTCTCCACGCCGGGACCGATCCGCATGGCCTCGGCCTACGCCACCTTCGCGGCCCACGGCGAGCAGGCCGACCCGTACTCGGTCACGCTCGTGGAGAACGCCACGGGCACGGTCTTCGAGCACGAGGGCTCCGACTTCGACCAGACCGAGGAGGCGTTCGAGCCCGACGTGGCCGACACCGTCTCCGAGGCGCTGGCCCGTGTGGTGGAGAACGGCAGCGGCCAGGGGGCGCAGGAGATCGGCATCCCGTCGGCCGGCAAGACCGGCACCACCGACGACAACAAGAGCGCCTGGTACGTCGGCTACACCCCGGAGCTCTCCACCGCCATCGGCATGTGGCGGATGCCCGAGAGCCGCGAGGACCTCGCGGAGGGCGAGGAGATGGGCTTCATGTCGATGTACGACACGGCCGGCCTGGATCGGATCAACGGTGGCTCGCTGCCGCTGGAGGTCTGGGTGAACTTCATGAAGGAGGCCACCGCCGGCCACGACGCCGAGGAGTTCCGCGACGTGCCGGACTTCGGTGAGGTCGTCTACGGCGGTGGCGCCACGGCCCCGGAGCCCGATCTGCCGGTGACGCCGCCGGATCAGGACGAGCCCGACCCGTCGTCGGACCCGACGGAGGAGGAGTCCCCCGACCCGGACCCGACCGACACGGCCGATCCCACCAGCCCCGAACCGGATCCCACCGAGACGTGTTACTGGAACTGTGAGACGGGCGGCACCGACGAGGGGGCCGACGAGGGCACCACCGAGGGCGAGTCGGAGGGCACCTCGGAAGGCACCACGGAGGGCACGGACGAGGGCGCCGACACAGGCACCAGCGAGGGCAACGAGGGCAGCTCCGGTGACTCCGGGGGCTGGATCATCGGCGGTGGCGGCAACAGCGAGGACGGCGGCTGACACACGGCGGCCGACCACGCGGCTGACGGGCCCGACCCGTCGTCCGGGCCGGGCGGGTGGCGTAATTGCGTCACCCGCCCGGCCCTTCCATGTCGGGCCAGACGGACGTCTGGGCCGTGTGACAGACTCGATGTGCCGTACACGCGGGGACGAGTCCCGCGTCAGAGGGAGGGGGGAGTGTCATGGGTGAACGGCAGCGGCCAGACGCCCTCGACCTGCGCATCCTGGAGTTGCTCACGCGCGGCTACGACGATGCCCGCGTCGCCTACCGTGTCGGCCTGAGCCACCGCAGTGTGCAGCGTCGGGTGCAGTGGCTCATGACGTACCTGGGAGCCACCGGCCGTGTCGCTCTCGGCGCGCGCGCCTACGCGGCGGGGCTGATCACGATCTCGGCGCAGGAGAACAAGTCCTGCTCCGTCGACCCACCCACCACGCCGACGTTGAGAGCCCGCGAGCCCCGCACGCGGCGGCACGTCAGCACGTCCTGAGGCCACGGTGACTGACCACGACGCGAGAGCCCCGCACGCTCCGCGTCGTGTTCAGCACAGATGGTGACCGCAGTGTGGAACCGCCAACCCTGAGCTGCAAGGCCGCACAGGCTGCTCGGACTGTACGGGCTACTCGGGCCGTACGAAGCTGCACGAGCTGGACGAGCTGTGTGCGCCGTGTGAGCCGTGCGAAGGGAACGAACGGGGAGTGGGCGGGCGCGGGCCACCCCGTACGGCAAGATGGGGCCATGGCCCATCCAGCCCCCCGGACCACCGTGCTGCCGACCGCCCACGACGAGGTGGCCGCCGCCGGCAGCGAGCTGATCGGCGGCCCCGCGGGCCGGCGGGCCATCCCCGGCGGCGGCTGGTGGACTCCCGTCCGCGTCGTCGCCCTGGTGGCGATCGGCACCTTCGCCCTCGGCATGGTGCAGAAGCTGCCGTGCTACAACAGCGGCTGGTTCTACGGACCCGCCGCCCAGTACACCCACGCCTGTTACTCCGACATCCCCCACCTGTACAACGGCCGTGGCTTCGCCGACGGCGTCATCCCGTACGTCGACCGCATCCCCGAGCATCTCTCCGGCAGCATGGAGTACCTCGAATACCCCGTGCTCACCGGCCTGTTCATGCAGCTCGCCGACTGGCTGACCCCGCAGGGCGGCGACAGCCCCCGGCCCGAGCAGCTCTACTGGCTCGTCAACTCGGGCCTGCTCATGGCCTGCGCGGTCATCATCGCCGTCTGCGTGACCCGGATCCAGCCCCGTCGACCCTGGGACGGCCTGCTGGTCGCGCTCGCCCCGGCCGGCGCCCTGACCGCCACCATCAACTGGGACCTGCTCGCCGGCGCCCTGACCTGTGCCGCCCTGCTGATGTGGTCCCGTTCCCGCCCCGTGGCCGCCGGCGTGCTGCTGGGCCTGGCGACGGCGGCCAAGTTCTACCCCGTGTTGCTCCTCGGCCCGCTCCTCATCCTCTGCTGGCGCGCCCGGCGCTGGCGGGCCTTCGCGCAGACAGCCGCCGCCTTCACCGCCGCATGGCTGGCCGTGAACCTCCCCTTCATGCTGGGTGCTTGGGACGGCTGGGTGACGTTCTACACGTTCAGCCGGGAGCGGCCCATCGACTTCGGCTCCGTCTGGCTGGTGCTGGACCACCGCACCGGCCTCTCCCTGACCTCGGACACCGTCAACACCGCGGCCACCGCGGCAGTCCTCATCGGCTGCGTGGGCATCGCGCTCCTCGGCTTCCTCGCTCCCCGTCGGCCCCGGCTCGCCCAGCTCGCCTTCCTCGTCGTCGCCCTCTTCATCCTCACCAACAAGGTCTACTCCCCCCAGTACGTGCTCTGGCTGATCCCACTCGCCGTCCTGGCACGACCTCGCTGGCGCGACATCCTCATCTGGCAGGCCTGCGAGGTGCTGTACTTCCTCAGCATCTGGATGTACCTCGCGTACACCAACGGCGGCGCGCAGCACGGCCTGCCTCCGGGCGGGTACCACCTCGCGATTCTCATCCACCTCGCGGGCACGCTCTATCTCTGCGCCCTCATCATCCGCGACGTGCTGCGTCCCGAGCACGATCCGGTGCGGCGCGACGGCTCCGACGATCCGGGCGGCGGAGTGCTCGACGGCGTCCCCGATCGCCACCACCGATGGCAGCCCGCCGCGACGCACCCCCGCCCCTACGTCCAGTGGGGCTCGGGCCACGACGGTCCACCGAGCAAGGCGTCTCTCCCCCCGGACCCGAGACGTTTCACGTGAAACGCGACCGGCACGACGGGGTCGCCACCGACCTCCGCACCCTGCTGCGCTTCCCCGGCTTCCGTCGCCTGCTCACCGTTCGGCTGCTCTCCCAGTTCGCCGACGGCCTCTTCCAGGCCGGCCTCGCCACGTACGTCGTCTTCTCACCCGAGGAACAGACGACGCCCACCGACATCGCCGCCGCCATGGCGGTGCTCCTGCTGCCCTACTCGCTGCTCGGTCCGTTCGCCGGCGTGCTCCTGGATCGCCTGAACCGCCGCCAGGTCCTGGTCTACGGCAACCTGCTCCGTACGCTGCTCACCACCGCCACCTGCCTGTTGATCCTCAGCGGCGTCCCCGACTGGATCTTCTACCTCTCCGCTCTCTCCGTCACGGCGGTCAACCGCTTCATCCTGGCTGGCCTCTCCGCCGCCCTCCCGCGTGTCGTCGACGGCGAGCGCCTGGTCGTCGCCAACGCCCTCAGTCCCACGGCGGGCACCCTGGCCGCCACGATCGGCGCCGGCGTGGCCGTCCTGGCGCAGGCTCTCCCCCGCACCACGGGTGCCGAGGACGCGCTCGCCGTGGCCATGGCGGGCGCCGTCTACCTGTTGGCCGGACTCGCCGCCCTCCGCATGGCGCGAGGACTCCTCGGCCCCGACCCCACCACCGTCGTCGCGCGACTGACCACGGCGCTGGCGAGCACAGCCCGAGGACTCCTTCTCGGCTTCCGTCACCTCGCCGAGCGTCCGCGTGCGGCGTGGACCCTCGGCGCGATGGGAGTGACGCGCTTCTGCTACGGCGCACTCCTGGTCATGGTGCTCATGCTGACGCGCTACGCGTGGGGGGACGGCGACGGTGACGGCATCGCGCTTCTCGGCGCCGCGGTCGCCGTCTCCGGGGCGGGATTCTTCGCGGCCACGCTCGTGACGCCCTGGGCGGTGGCCAGGCTGGGGCGCCTGGGCTGGTTCGCGAGCTGCGCCGCCCTGGCGGCGGTGATGGTGCCGGCCCTCGGTCTCTTCTTCCGCCCCGTGCCCACGCTCGTCGCGGCCTTCCTCCTCGGCGTGGTCTCGCAGGGAGCCAAGATCGTCACGGACACCGTGGTGCAGTCCTCGGTCGAGGACGCCTACCGCGGTCGGGTCTTCTCGCTGTACGACATGCTCTTCAACGTCGCGTTCGTGGCCGCAGCCGGCCTGACCGCCCTCGTGCTCCCGCACGACGGCCGCTCCGTGCCCCTGCTGCTCGGCGTCTCGGCTCTCTACGCGGGCACGGCCGTCGTGGTGTACCGGCTCCACCGCCGGGCTGTTTCACGTGAAACGATCGCCTCTGGCCGTCCCTGACACGCTCCGAACGCCGCCGAGCCACCCAGGAAGGCGACGCGACGGCGCCCGGTCCGGGTTTCCTCGCCGCGGCCGTTTCTCAGGACTGCGCGGCCCACCATTCCTTCAGCGCCGCCACGGCCGCCTCGCGGTCCTGCGGGCCGTGCTCCAGGCGTAGCTCCAACAGGTGCCGATAGGCGCGCCCCACCATCGGCCCGGGACCGACGCCCAGCACCTCCATGATCTCGTTGCCATCGAGATCGGGTCGGATGGCGTCGAGCTCCTCCTGCTCCTGCAGCCGCGCGATCCGCTCCTCCAGCCCGTCGTACGCCTGGGAGAGCGCGAGGGCCTTCCGCTTGTTCCGTGTGGTGCAGTCCGAGCGGGTGAGCTTGTGGAGGCGGTCCAGCAGCGGCCCGGCATCGCGCACGTAGCGCCGCACCGCCGAGTCCGTCCACTCCCCGGTGCCGTAGCCGTGGAACCGCAGGTGCAGCTCGACCAGGCGCGACACGTCCTTGATCATCTCGTTGGGGTACTTCAGCTTCGTCATGCGCTGCCGGGCCAGCTTCGCCCCCACCACCTCGTGGTGGTGGAACGAGACCCGCCCGTCGTCCTCGAAGCGCCGCGTCTTCGGCTTGCCGATGTCGTGGAGCAGCGCCGCGAGCCGCAGGACCAGGTCAGGGCCGTCGTCCTCCAGCGCGATGGCCTGCTCCAGCACGGTGAGGCTGTGCTCGTAGACGTCCTTGTGTCGGTGGTGCTCGTCCCGCTCCAGCCGCAGCGCCGGCACCTCCGGCAGCACCCTGTCCGCCAGGCCGGTCTCCACCAGAAGCGTGACTCCGGTCCGCGGGTGATCGCTGAGCATCAGCTTGTTCAGCTCGTCCCGGACCCGCTCGGCCGAGACGATGGAGATCCGGTCGGCCATGGCCGACATCGCGGCCCGCACCTCCCGGGCCACCGTGAACTCCAGCTGCGCCGCGAAGCGCGCCGCGCGCATCATCCGCAGCGGGTCGTCGGAGAACGACTCCTCCGGCGTGCTCGGGGTGCGCAGCAGCTTCCGTCCGAGGTCGCCGAGGCCGCCATGCGGGTCGATGAACTCCTTGTGCGGGAGGGCCACCGCCATCGCGTTCACGGTGAAGTCCCGACGGACCAGGTCCTCTTCGAGGGAGGTCCCGTAGACCACCTCCGGCTTGCGCGAGTCCCGGTCGTACGCCTCGGAGCGATAGGTGGTGATCTCCAGCTGGAAGTCCCGCCCGCCCGCGGCGTCTGGTGCCTTCTTACGGCATCCGACAGTGCCGAACGCGATGCCGACGTCCCACACCGCGTCGGCCCAGGGCCGCACGATCCGCAGCACGTCCTCAGGCCGCGCGTCGGTGGTGAAGTCCAGATCGTTACCGAGCCGGCCCAGCAGCGCGTCCCTGACGGAGCCACCCACCAGAGCGAGCGAGAAGCCCGCCCTCACGAAGCGAGCGGCGAGATCGTCGGCCACCGGTGCCACCCGCAGCAGCTCAGCCACCGCTCGCCGCTGTGACCGGGGGTCGGCGGCCCGGTCCTGGGTGGGGGTCCTGTCGTTCGACTGGTTCCTGTCGTTCGGCACAACAGCACAGGGTACGTGGCCCGCCCTCGCCGGGAACCGTCCACCCGGGGCCAGAGCGGGCCCAGAGCGCCCCGGGCCAGCGGCACGCGTGTGGGTCGATCATCGTTACCATGTCGGCGGGTTGTCGGCGGGGTGTCGGCGGGTCGCACGACGAACGGGGCTTCAGGCGTGGCACAGGTGGCTCAGTGACACAGGTGACTCAGAGGGCGTCCAGCGCCCGTCCCGCGCTGCTCCTCCGCCGCCGGCTCGGCGCCCTCCTTGCGCTGCTGGTCGCCCTCGCGACGCTGACCGGCAGCCTGCTCCCCAGCCAGGCCCTCGCCCAGACCAACGTCCTCGCTCAGGCCGAGGCTCTCGCCCAGGCCGACGTTCTCGCGCAGCCCGCCCTCAGCCAGCCGGCCCTCAGCCAGCCCGGCGAGGCCTCCGCGCAGTCGACCGGCGAACCGCTCGGCACGGGGTCCCGGACCGCCACGGTGGCGATCACGGACATCGGCCCGGCGGTCCCCGAGGAGGGTGACGAGCTCACCATCCGCGGCACCCTCACCAACGAGGGCGACTCCCCGATCATCGGCAGCTGGGTCGCGGCGCGTCAGGGCATGCCCCTCACCAGTCGCGACGCCATCGACCAGGCCACCTCCCGCACGGGCTTCGACGTCGCGCTCGACGGCACGATCATCCGTGGCCACAGCCAGGACATCGACACGATCGCCCCCGGCATGTCCCGCACCTTCTCGCTCCGGGTGCCGCTGTCGGAGTTCGCCCTCGGCGACACCGGCGTCTACCAGATCGGGGTGATCCTCACCGGGCAGACCGAGGAAGCCCAGTGGGAACAGCCACTCGGCATCGGCCGCACGGTGCTGCCGTGGGTGCCCGAAGGCGGCCAGGAGCCGTCGACCACCGAGCTGACCGTCCTCTGGCCGCTGATCTCCACCACCCATCTCACGGCGCAGACCGACTCCACCGAGCAGCAGACGCCGGCCTTCCGTGACGAGTCGCTGCTGACCGAGATCTCCCCCGGCGGCCGCCTCCACCAGCTCGTCACCCTCGGCTCGCGTCTCCCCGTCACCTGGGTGATCGACCCGGACCTGCTCGCCTCGGTCGACGCCATGACCGAGGAGTACCAGGTCTTCACCGAGGACGGCAGCCTGGTCCCCGGGGACGGCCAGGCCCAGGCCAACGCCTGGCTGGGCATGCTGAAGGAGGTGGTCGCCGACAGCGAGGTCATCGCCCTGCCCTTCGGTGACCCCGACCTGGCCTCCCTCGCCCACCAGGGCGACGTGCCCGGCGCGCTGTGGCAGCTGAAGAAGGCCACCGAGACCGCCCACGTCACCCTCGACACCATCCTCGACGTGGAGCCCAGCACCGACTTCGCCTGGCCCGTCGAGGGCGCGATCGACCCGTCGATCGTCTCCGTCGCCACCTCCGCCGGCGCGAGCGCGGTCATCGCCCGCAGCGACAGCATGGGCCCCGGCGAGCTGGGGTACACGCCGTCCGCCGCCCGTCCCATCGGCGGCGGTACCACCGCGGTCGTCTCCGACGCCCGCCTGTCGACCCTGTTCGAGGGCGACATGACGCGTCAGTCCCGCTCCTCGCTGGCCCAGCAGCAGCTGTTCTCCCAGACCCTGGGCATCAGCCAGGAGGATCCCGGGTACACCCGCAGCGTGGTGCTCGCGCCCCAGCGCACCCTCTCCACCACGCAGGCCCAGGCCATGGCCAACGCACTCACCGCGATGGAGGAGGACGCCGGCTGGGTCTCGTTCGTCCCGCTCACCGAGGCAGCCCACGCCGAGCCCGATCCCGCGGCCAACCAGCGGGTGCCCGGCCCCGGCCAGTACCCCGACGCGCTGCGCTCCCAGGAGCTGCCGACCAGCGCCTTCCAGGCGATGCGGGAGACCCAGCGCACCCTCGACGACTTCGCCGTGATCCTCACCGAGCCCGACCGCGTCACCGTGCCCTACGGCAACGCGATCCGCCGCGAGATGTCCGTCTCCTGGCGTGGAAACGCCGTCGAGGCCGAGTCGTACCGCATCGACCTACAGAGCGACCTCGTCGGCCTCACCGGCCAGGTCCACCTCATCCAGAAGTCTCCCGTCACGCTCTCGGGCCGCAGCGCCACGATTCCCGTCACTGTCCAGAACAACCTGGTGCAGGACGTGACGGGCCTCACGCTGGAGCTGACCTCCAGCCGGGAGCTCGGCCTGGAGGTCAGCGAACGGCAGGAGATCACGATCAGCGGCGGCCAGAGCCAGTCGTTCAAGTTCTCCACCACCGCCAACGCCAACGGCGAGTCCCGCCTCACGGCCCAGCTCTACACCGAGGACGGCAAGCCCTACGGCGAGCCCATGACCTTCGGAGCGGACGTCACCTCCATCACCCCCGTGGTCATGATGGTGATCGCCCTGGGCCTGCTTCTCGTGGTGCTGGCGGGCATCCGCATGTACACCCAGCGCAAGCGCGCCGCCCGCCTCCAGGAGTCGACCGGGGCGTCTTCGGGGCAGGACGAGGATGCGCCCTCGTCCGACACCCGCGAGGACAGCACCAGCACCCTGCCCGAGGGTGAGAAGCTGGGGCGCAACGACTGAGCCGGTCTCCGGCCCGCGATCCAGAAGGTGGCCAGCGATGCAAGCGCCGTACGACCGTGACCACGGCCAGGCGTCGGGTGGCGGCGACACGCCCCCGGGCCCTGGCACGCCCGGCAGCCAGAACCCGCCAGGCCACGAGCCGGGCGCGCCCGGCTCTCCGTACGACGATCCGGCCCAGGGTGCGTGGCCGCACCAGCCGCACCAGCCGCAGCACCACCCGCACTACCAGCACCCGCACCAGTCGCAGCATCCCCAGCAGCCGCACCAGCCGCAGCAGGGCCTGGACGAGGCCTTCGCCCACCTCTTCCGCGACCAGCAGACGAGCCCTCGCGGTCCTCTGCCGCAGCAGCCTCCAGGGGCCTGGCAGCCGCCGCCGGCCGGCGACCAGCCCGGCCCCTACCCGGCCCAGGACGGCCCGGCGCACCCGGCACCCCACCACGCCCCGCAGCACCACGCCCCACCACCGTCACACCCACAGGCGCCGCACCAGCAGCCGCCACACCAGCAGCAGGGCTGGCAGGAGAGCTGGCAGCCACAGCGGCCTCCGGCGCCCCCCGTCCCACCGCCGCCACCAGCCGCCCGCCCGGCCCCACCACAGCGAAGCGCACCCCCGCAGCGATCCGCCCACCCACCGGTAGCGGGGGAGCAGCCGCCGACCTCCCGCCGCCGCCCCGGCCGCGCCGGCAGCCTGCTGAAGTCCAGCGCGATCATGGCCGCCGGCACCCTGGTCTCCCGGATCACCGGCTTCGTCCGCCAGCTGGTGCTCGTCGCCGCCCTCGGCGCTGCCCTCCTCGGCGACGCCTACACCGTGGCCTGGGCCCTGCCGAACATGATCTACATCCTCACCATCGGCGGCGGCCTGAACTCCGTCTTCGTTCCCCAGCTCGTGCGGGCCATGAAGAACGACGCCGACGGAGGCGAGGCGTACGCCAACCGGCTCCTGACCCTCGTGATGGTGACCCTCGGCGGCCTGACCGTCGCCGCCGTGCTCGCCGCCCCCCTGCTGGTGGGCCTGATGTCGGCCACCATCGCGGACAACCCGGCCGCCAACGAGGTCGCCGTCACCTTCGCCCGGTACTGCCTGCCCACGATCTTCTTCATGGGCGTGCACGTCGTCCTCGGCCAGATCCTCAACGCGCGCGAACACTTCGGCCCGATGATGTGGACCCCGGTCCTCAACAACGTCGTGGTCATCTTCACCTTCGGCATGTTCCTGTGGGTGTACGGCACCCAGAGCAACTCCCAGCTCGGCGTCGCCACCATCACCCCCGAAGGCGTCCGGCTCCTGGGCATCGGCACCCTCCTGGGCCTCGCCGTCCAGGCCCTGGCGATGATCCCCTACCTGCGCGCCGCCGGTTTCCGCATGCGGCTCCGCTTCGACTGGCGGGGTCACGGCATGGGGAAGGCCGCCCGCCTGGCCAAGTGGACCGTGCTGTTCGTCCTGGCCAACCAGGCCGGGCTCGTCGTCATCACGCAGCTCGCCACCGCCGCCGGCGAGGACGCCCAGCTGGCGGGCCACCCCGGCACCGGCTACATCGCCTACACCAGCGCTCTGCTCATCTGGCAGATGCCCCAGGCGATCATCACGGTCTCCGTGATGGCGGCCCTGCTGCCCCGTCTCTCCCGCTCCGCCGCCGACGGCGACACCGCGGCAGTCCGCGACGACCTCTCCCACGGCCTGCGGACCTCAGCCGTGGCCATCGTTCCCATCGCCTTCGCGTTCCTCGCCCTGGGCGTGCCGATCTGTACGCTCCTCTTCGGCGCCGCCGGCGAGTCCGGCGCCCGCTCCTTCGGCTACGTCCTCATGGCTTTCGGTCTGGGCCTGATCCCGTTCTCGGCCCAGTACGTCGTGCTGCGCGCCTTCTACGCCTACGAGGACACGCGCACCCCCTTCTACAACACGGTCGTCGTCTCGGCCGCCTGGATCGTGCTGAGTGGCCTCGCCTTCCTGGCCCTGCCCGACCGCTGGGTCGTCGCCGGGATCGCCTTCAGCTACGGCATCGCCTACACCCTCGGTGTGCACGTCGCCTGGCGCAGGCTGCGCCGCCGCATGCGTACCGACCTCGACGGCGCACGTGTCGCCCGCACATACATTCGTCTCGCCGGCGCCAGCCTCCCCGCGGCCCTGTTCGGCGGCGGCGTGGGCTTCGCGGTCCTGCAGGCGCTCGGGGAGGGCCTCATCGGCTCCCTGGCCGCCCTGGCACTCGGGGGACTCACCCTCCTGGTCGTGTTCTACCTCGCCGCACGCCGCATGCGGATCGAGGAGCTGACGACTCTGGTGGGCATGGTCCGCGCCCGTCTGGGACGCTGACCAGCAGTGTCGCCGGGACCCAGCCGTCCCTACCCACCGCCGGTCGGACGCGAACGTACGAACCCACACACGACGCCCACACCCGCCCGTACAACCTCTGGCGGCACCCACATGTCGTGCACTGTGACGGAGTACCGGCACAATGATTCTGGCAGCGAACCTGCCAAGCGACAGCCACGACCGGGGAGGCGGAAACAACGGTGGCGGAACGGAGCACGGCGACCAGCCCGCCGCAACGCTCGGCGAACGACAGCCACACCAACGCCCAGAGCCCATCCCCCACAGGCGACCCATCCGAGCTCCACAGCGGCCACAAACTCGCGGGGCGGTACCGCCTCGAGGAGTGCATCACCCGTCTGGACGGTTTCAGCAGTTGGCGTGCCGTCGACGAGAAGCTGCGCCGCGCCGTCGGTGTCCACATCCTGCCCGCCGACCACGAACGGGCCCACGCGGTCGCCGCCGCCGCCCGCTCGGCGTCCCTCCTCGGCGACCCCCGCTTCGTTCAGGTCCTCGACGCCGTCGAGGGTGACACCCGGGTCCACGTGGTCCACGAGTGGCTGCCCGACGCCGTGTCCCTCGCCACGCTGCTGAACTCCGGGCCCCTCGACGCCCACGAGGCCCACGCACTGGCCACCCAGGTCTCCCAGGCCATGGCCGCCGCCCATCGCGACGGTCTGGCGCACCTGCGCCTCACCCCGGCGACCGTGCTCCGCGCCGGCCCCAGCCAGTACCGCATCCGCGGCCTGGCCGTCGACGCCGCCTTGCGCGGCATTGAGGCCTCCGATCCGGAGCGCACCGACACGGAAGCCATCGGCGCCCTGCTCTACGCCGCCCTCACGCAACGCTGGCCCTACCCCGAGGGCGCCTACGGCCTGGACGGCGTCATCCACGCCAAGGGCCACCCCGCGGCTCCCGAACAGGTCCGGGCGGGCGTCCACCGTGGACTGTCCGGCCTCGCCATGCGTGCGCTTGTCAACGACGGCGCGACGGCAGCGACCGCCCTGCCGCCGTGCACCACCCCCGAGGATCTCGCGCAGGAACTGGCGGCCCTGCCCCGCATCCCGCCGCCCGATCCCACGCCGAGCCAGCTGCCGAGCTTCGCACGCCCGGGATTCCAGCAGGGCACCCCGGGCCGCACGCCGCCGCTCCCGCACCCCGCCACGGCCACACAGCCGGTGACGCTCCCCGGCCGCACCGGAGCCGCCCTCAAGTGGGGAGTCTCCGCCCTGCTTATCGCCGCGCTCGGCCTGGGCAGCTGGCAGCTGGCCGACGCCCTCATGACGGGCGACTCCTCGCCTGACCCTGCCCCGCCGACCGCCCCGCCCGTCGAACCGACGGAACCCGCCGGCTCCGAGCCTCTCGCCGTCGAGCAGGTCATCGACTTCGATCCCTATGACGAAGCCGGAGAAGAGAACGCCGAAGAGGTCTCCGGGATCATCGACGACGACCCCTCCACCTCCTGGCACACCAGCAACTACTTCGGGCCGGGTTTCGGCAATCTGAAGCCCGGTGTCGGCCTCGTGCTCGACCTCGGCACCTCTCAGCGGATCCGTTCCCTCTCCGTCGACGCCGTCGGCTCGACCAGCGTCGAGTTCCGTGTCGCCAGCCCCGACGCCACCACCATGCCCAGCAGTGAGGAGGACTTCACGCTCCTCGCCCAGGGCACGGGAGAGTCCCTCACCCTCCGCGCCGACGAGGCGGTCGAGACGCGGTTCGTCCTCGTCTGGCTGACCGAGCTCCCCATGGGGAACGACGGCAACTATCGTGGCCGGATCACCGGCGTCTCCGTGTCGAGCTGAGCCGGTGAGCCGAGCAGAGAGCAAGGGGAGAGGGGAGGCTCCGCAGGTGGGCAGCCACACCGCGGACGAATCCAGCTCCATCAGCGACAGCGACCTCCTGGCGCAGCACGTCGACGGCGACCCTGACGCCTTCGCCGAGATCGTCCGCCGCCATCGGGACCGTCTCTGGGCCGTCGCCCTGAGGACCCTCGGCGATCGGGAGGAAGCCGCCGACGCGCTCCAGGACGCCTTCGTCTCCGCCTATCGCTCGGCCCACACCTTCCGGGGGCAGGCCGCCGTCACGACCTGGCTCCACCGCATCACGGTCAACGCCTGTCTGGACCGCGCCCGCAAGGCGAAGAGCCGCCGCGCCAGCCCCATACCGGAGCCCGATCGGCTGGAGCTCCTTCTGGAACCCCACGAGTCCGTCGCCGAGACCGCGGAGCGGCAGGACCTGCGGCACGAGCTCACCGACGCCCTCGCCACGCTTCCCCCCGAGCAGCGCGCCGCCCTCGTCCTGGTCGACGTCCAGGGCTATCCGGTGGCCGAGGCCGCAGGAATCCTCCAGATCCCCGTCGGCACCGTGAAGAGTCGCTGCGCACGAGGCCGCGCCCGGCTCCTCCCCCTGATTCGTCACCTCCACCCTCGCGCCACGCCCACCGAACCGCCCGACGGCGGGGTGGACGGAGCCGCCTCCGGTCGGCCAGGCACGCTGGAGGGGAACCAGATGCCCAGGGCATCCGTCCCACCACCGAGACAGGCCGGCCTCCGGCAGGAAACATCGCAGGGAGGAGGCGAGCAGGCACCATGACCCACCTACACCCGGAGCCCGCGGAGATCGCCGCCCTCGACGCGGAACTGCTGCCCGAGGAGGAAGCCGCTCCGCTCCGCGACCACCTTGCCCACTGCGCCACCTGCTCCCGTGTGCTGGACGACCTCGCCCTGGTGACACACGAGCTGGGTGCCCTTCCCGCGCCGTCGATGCCGTCAGACGTTGCCGCTCGTATCGACGCCGCCCTGATGGCGGAAGCGTCGAGCGTCACCGTTTCACGTGAAACGGTGAGGCCGCAGACGCGACGGTGGCGGTGGCCCCAGCTTGCGCTGGCCGCCGCGGCGGCCCTCGTGGCAGTCGGTCTGGCCGGCATTCTGCTCCGGTCGGTCGACATGACCGCCACTGACGCCGGTGGCGGTGGTGTCGCCGCCGACTCCGGCCAGGCCGAGAACGGCACGTCGTCTGACCCGCTGGAAGCCCCCGTGCGCGAGCTGCTGGCCGGCGAGCTCGACCTGACGCGGCTGGAGGGCGACGACGAGTCGTACTCTCCCAGCGACGCGAGCGGCGACGGGACAGAGGAAGAGCTCTCCGTTTCGGTTCCCGGCTGCGTGCGGGACGCGATCGACCGAAGTGGCAGGCCGCTCGCCGCCGCGCGAGAGAGGTTCGAGGGCCAGGACGCGTACCTGGTGGTCTTCAGTCACCCCACCAGGAGTGACCATGTGGACGCGTTCGCCGTCGCCGCAGCATGTGTCGACGCCTCGGACGAGAATCCGGGCGACCTGCTCGCTCAGGGTAGCTACCGCCTGAACGATCAGCAGTGACGCCGTCCCGGGCATCACGCGGCCCGGCCCGGCACGGCACGGGGTGACACACTCTGCTCGCCATCCCGTTCGCCCCGGGAATGTCTGGGACCCTAGGATCCGTTACCGCACTGGGACCCCGATGGGTACCCCGGGCGCGGTAATGGATGGCACCCGAACACGGCACCTATGACGGCACCCGAGACAAGGAAGAATCCGTGAGCGACGTCCGCAACGTGATCATCATCGGCTCCGGACCCGCCGGATACACCGCGGCGCTCTACACCGCGCGTGCGTCACTCCGCCCCCTCGTTTTCGAGGGAGCGGTCACCGCGGGCGGTGCGCTGATGAACACCACCGACGTGGAGAACTACCCCGGCTTCCGGGACGGGATCATGGGTCCCGACCTGATGGAGAACATGCGGGCTCAGGCCGAGCGGTTCGGTGCCGAGCTGATCCCGGACGACGTCGTCGCCGTGGACCTCAGCGGAGAGATCAAGACCGTCACGGACACCTCGGGCGTCGTGCACCGTGCCAAGGCGGTCATCGTGGCCACAGGATCCCAGCACCGCAAGCTCGGCCTGCCCCTGGAGGACAAGCTCTCCGGGCGTGGCGTCTCCTACTGCGCCACCTGCGACGGGTTCTTCTTCCGTGAGCAGGACATCGCCGTGGTTGGCGGCGGCGACACCGCGATGGAGGAGGCCACCTTCCTCTCGCGGTTCGCCCGCTCGGTCACCATCATCCACCGACGTGACAGCCTGCGTGCCTCCAAGGCCATGCAGGACCGTGCGTTCGCCGACCCCAAGATCTCGGTCCGGTGGGACAGCGTCGTGGACGAGATCCACGAGACCGACGGGAAGCTCTCGGGCCTGACGTTGCGCAGCACGGTGACGGGGGAGACGGCCGAGCTCCCGGCGACCGGGCTGTTCGTCGCCATCGGCCACGACCCCCGCGTGGAGCTGTTCACCGGACAGCTCGACCTGGACGAGGAGGGGTACCTCCGGGTGGATTCCCCGTCGACCCGGACGAAGATCCCCGGTGTCTTCGCCGCCGGTGACGTCGTCGACCACACCTACCGGCAGGCCATCACGGCTGCCGGCACCGGCTGCGCCGCCGCGCTCGACGCTGAACGGTACCTGGCCGCCCTGGCCGACTCAGGCAGCACGACCGAGGCCGACGCCGCCGTCGAAGCAGAGGTTCAGGTCTGACCCGGTCGCCCGACCTACGACCGACGCCCTCCCTCCATCACCACAAGCCGACAAGCACAGAATCCACAGTTAAGGAGAAGCACCATGGCCGGTGCCACCGTGACCGTCACCGACGCCGACTTCGAGGAGAAGGTCCTCAAGAGTGAGAAGCCGGTCCTGGTCGACTTCTGGGCCGAGTGGTGCGGTCCCTGCCGCCAGGTCGCCCCGGCCCTGGAGGCGATCGCCGAGGAGCACCGCGACAAGCTCGTCATCGCCAAGCTCAACACCGACGAGAACCCGCAGACGACCGCCAAGTACGGCGTCCTGTCCATCCCCACGATGAACGTCTACCAGGGCGGCGAGGTCGTCAAGACGATCGTCGGCGCCAAGCCGAAGGTCGCCATCGAGCGCGAGCTCGGCGACATCCTGAGCTGACCCCAACGCCAGCGGGCGGTGTGGTTTCACGTGAAACCACACCGCCCGCTGTCACGTTCGGTGCCACCGCAGTGGTGGACACGTCAGAGCGGATGGAGTGCCGTGATGGGCCGAGCCCCCCACAGGCGCCCAAGGGCCGAACCCACGTCCGTCCGCCACGACACCGCTGTCCGCAACTCCAGCCGCAGCCGGGGATACACCGGGTGGGGCCGGAGGACCTCGAAGCCCACCTTCAGTAGGTATCCCACCGGCAGAACGCATCGGTCGCTCGTTCGTCCACCCGGCCCGGCATGCCCGAACGCCTCGATCGCGCGAAAGCCCCGTGTCATGAGGTCCTTCGCCATGGCCTGGACGAGAGTCCTGCCCAACCCTTCCGACTGGTGCCCGGCCCCGACCCACATGGTCATCAGCAGTGCAGCGTCATCGGAGACGGGACTCGTGGGAAACGCCCCCGCGCGAGGAACGTACGCGGGCGGCGCGTAGAGCGCGAACCCCACGGGCTCACCGTCGACCAGCACCAGGCGACCGCAGCTGCCCCACTCGCGCAGCACGGCGGAGAGCCATGCCTCCTTCTCCCGTGAGGAAAGCCCACGCCCCAGGGCCGCCGCGCCGCGGACCGCATCAAGCTCCCAGAAGACGCAGGCGCGGCAACGAGACGGCAGACACGACAGGTGGTCCAGCGTGAGCGGCACAAGCTGACGCCCCATGGATCCATCGTATCCATGGGGCGTCGAAGCGGCCCGCACCCAGCGAGCTTCCCTCCCGCCGCTCTGTCCGGACCGGCGGCCTAGGCTCAGCCCTCCTCGTCCGGCGACTCCTCCGGCGCGGCGATCTGCTGTGCCAGCACCGGGCCCTCGCCCGGCGCGAGTTGATCGAGGATGCGCTCCAGGTCCTCCATCGAGGCGAACTCGACGACGATCTTGCCCTTCTTCTGACCCAGATCCACCTTCACCCGCGTCTCGAATCGGTCCGAGAGCCGATGCGCCAAGCCGTCGAGGGCGGGAGAGATCCTCTTGCCCGCCCGAGGCCCCCTCGGCCGCGCGGTCGTCTTCGTCCCCGCACCCCGCAGCGTGACGATCTCCTCGACCGCTCGCACCGACAGCCCTTCGGCCACGATCCGGCGCGCCAGCAGATCCTGCTCCTCGGAATCGGACACGGACAGAAGGGCCCGAGCGTGCCCCGCCGACAGCACCCCGGCGGCGACCCGCCGCTGCACCTCGGGGGAGAGCCGCAGCAGCCGCAGCGTGTTCGACACCTGGGGACGCGACCGGCCGATCCGATCGGCCAGCTCGTCGTGGGTGCAGTTGAAGTCCTTCAGCAGCTGGTCGTAGGCGGCCGCCTCCTCCAGCGGATTCAGCTGCGCGCGGTGCAGGTTCTCCAGCAGCGCGTCGAGCAGCAGCCGGTCGTCCTCGGTGGCCCGGACGATCGCGGGGATCGCCTCCAGACCCGCTTCGCGACAGGCCCGCCAGCGGCGCTCGCCCATGATCAGCTCGTACCGCTCCGGCGCCACCTGCCGCACGACGACCGGCTGGAGGAGACCGACCTCCTTGATCGAGGTGACGAGCTCCGCCAGGGCGTCCTCGTCGAACACCTCTCGCGGCTGCCGTGGGTTGGGCATCACCGCGTCCAGCGGCAGCTCCGCGAAATGGGCCCCCGCCACCGGCTGAGGCTCGAACCCGGCGCCCTGGCCCCGCGACGCTGCCGGTGGCGAGCCCTGAGCCGGCTCCGTCCCCGGCGCCACGTCGTCGGGGAACTGGCCGGCGGCCGGCTCGGGGATCCCCGTCGTGCCCCGGCGGCCCGCCGTCAGCACCGGCATCGCGGCCGGCACCCCGTCCACATCGTCGGCGTTCTTCGGCGCGGCGGGGATCAGCGCGCCGAGCCCACGGCCCAGCCCTCTCCGTCGTTCACTCACTGTCGCCCCTCCACCGGGCTCTGCGCTTCCTGCCGCGGGATGGGCCCCCGCAGCGCGATCTCCCGAGCCGCCTCCAGATACGAGAGCGATCCGCTGGAGCCCGGGTCGTACGTCAGGACGGTCTGCCCGTAGCTCGGAGCTTCGGAGATCCGTACCGAGCGAGGAATGTTCGTGCGCAGCACCTCGGCGCCGAAGTGTCCACGCACTTCCTCCGCCACCTGGGAGGCGAGCCGCGTCCGTCCGTCGTACATCGTCAGCAGGATCGTCGAGACGTGCAGCTCGGGATTCAGATGCCCCCGCACCAGCTCGACGTTCCTGAGCAGCTGTCCGAGCCCCTCCAGCGCGTAGTACTCGCACTGGATCGGGATGACCACCTCGGCGCCCGCGACCAGGGCGTTGACCGTGAGCAGCCCCAACGAGGGCGGGCAGTCGATGAGGACGTAGTCCAGCGGCTGCTCGTAGGCGGAGATCGCCCGCTGAAGGCGGCTTTCCCTCGCGACGACCGACACGAGCTCGATCTCGGCACCGGCCAGGTCGATCGTCGCCGGGGCGCAGAACAGACCCTCGATGTCCCGCACCGGCTGGACGACCTCTGACAGCGGCTTGCTCTCCACCAGAACGTCGTAGATCGAGGGCACGTCGGCGTGGTGGTCGATCCCCAACGCCGTCGACGCGTTGCCCTGCGGGTCGAGGTCGATCACCAGGACACGGGCACCGTGCAGCGCCAGCGAGGCCGCCAGGTTCACCGTGGTGGTGGTCTTCCCCACGCCACCCTTCTGATTGGCAACGACCATGATCCGGGTTTCCTCGGGCCTGGGCAGGCTACCCCCGGCACGGTGCATCGCCTCGACCGCCCGCTGAGCCGCTCGACCCGGCACGTCTCCTGAGGGAGTGGGCGCCACCGGCGCGATGTCGACCGCGCCCCCTGGCGCGTCCGTCCCCTCACCCGGCGACATCCCCTCGTCGACCGGCGGGGGACCAGACCGAGGGCCGGGGACCGGATCAGCCGTCGGCCCAGCGATGTTGGCGTCGGACCGCAATGGTTCACTCTCCTCGACACGCGCAGCCTTCGTGGACTCAAAGCCTGCCATGTCCTGGGGGTTGCGAACCAGCGAGGTCGACCTACTTGTGGACAACGAACCGCCTGTGGATACGGCGGCCCCCCGATCGGGTGCCTCCCGAAGCCTCTCACTCCGAGAACGCCGCCCCCGCGGCTCCGCCGCAAGTCGACCCCGGCTGATGATTCCCTGCAACAACGATCGGCGTTTCACGTGAAACACGATGCCCACGCACGGCAACGCCGAGCGGGCCGACACTCCCTAGCGCCCTAGCGCCACCGCATCGGACGCATACGCGCCGCCCGCGCCCGCTTGGCCGCGAAGCGAACGCCCCCGGGAGACTCTCCGGCCTCCACGCGCACCACGGTCGCCGGGGGATCCACCACGCCGACCCCCGCGCGAACGACAGAGGAGCGCACCACACCGAGCTTGGCCAGCGCGGCCCGCGCCCGCTTCAGCTCCTCCTCCGCCGTCTCCCCCTTTATCGCCAGCATCTGGCCGTAGGGCCGCAGCAGGGGTACGCCCCAGCCCGCCAGCCGATCGAGTGGCGCCACCGCCCGCGCCGTCACCACATGCACCGGCTCGAAGCTGCCGAGCACCTCCTCGGCCCGCCCTCGCACGACGGTGACGCGCTCCAGCCCGATCAGCTCCACCACCTCCCGCAGGAAGTTCGTCCGCCGCAGCAACGGCTCCAGGAGAGTGATCCGGAGATCCGGGCGCACCAAGGCCAGTGGGATCCCCGGCAGCCCTGCCCCCGACCCGACGTCGCAGACGGTCACGCCCTCGGGAACGACCTCCGACAGCACCGCGCAGTTCAGCATGTGCCGCTCCCACAGTCGCGGCACCTCGCGCGGGCCGATCAGCCCCCGCTCCGCCGCCGCCTGGGCCAGCAGCTCCGCATACCGCACGGCGTCAGGCAGCCGATCGCCGAAGATCGTCACCGCCGCCGCCGGCGGCTCCGGCGGGGCACCACCCGGCGCCCCGCCCCCGGAGCCCTCAGGCTTCCCAGCCTTCCGGGGCTCCTCACCCGTGGCAGGACTCATGGCAGGACAACCACGCGCCGCCGCGGCTCCTCGCCCTCAGACTCACTGCGCAGCCCGGCCGCGGCAACGGCGTCGTGCACGACCTTGCGCTCGAACGGGGTCATCGGCTGGAGCTTCACCGGCTCGCCGGCCTCCCTGGCCTCCTCCACCGCCTTCTGCGCCAGCGCCGTGAGCTTCTCTCGCTTCCGCGCGCGGTGCCCGGCGATGTCCAGCATCAGCCGGCTCCGCTCCCCGGTCTCGCGGTGCACCGCGAGCCGGGTCAGCTCCTGCAGCGCCTCCAGCACCTCGCCGTCCCGGCCGACGAGCTTCTGCAGATCGCGGCCTCCGCCCTCAGTGACGATCGACACCGCCGCACGATCACCCTCGACATCCATGTCGATGTCGCCGTCCAGATCGGCGATGTCCAGCAGTCCTTCCAGATAGTCGGCCGCGATCTCGCCCTCCTGTTCAAGGCGAGTCAGGACATCCGTGCCCTGGCCAGCGGTCGAGGTGGTGTCCGTGTCCGTCACGGGGGGACTCCTTCGAGTGCTTACTTCTTGCTCTTCGCGGACGGCTTCGGCTTCCCGCTCTGGGACTTCTTCGCCTGCTGCTTACGGGCCTGCTGGTTCCTGGCCGGCTGGCCACTCGCCTGCCGGTTGCGCGGCTGCTCGTTCTGGGACTGCTGCTTGCCGTTCTGGGACTGCTTCTCGTCGTCCGAGGAGTGCGGCTTGCCACTGCTCTGCTGCTTGGGCTGCTGCCTGGTCTGCTGCGGCTGACGCCCGCCGGTCTGCCGCTGCGCCTTCGTCTGCCGCTTCGGCTGGCTCCTGGCGGCCCGCGCCGACTCGACCGACCGCTTCGTCTCCTCCTGAACGGGCTCCTCCGCCAGCTTCCCCTTGCGGCGCAGCCGCTCCTCGCGCTGCTTGTAGGCGATGCTGCCGGGGGTGGGGTTCCGCTTGATCACGTACATCTGCTGGCCCAGCGTCCACACGTTGGTCGTCAGCCAGTAGATCAAGACGCCCACGGGGAAGTTGATACCGAAGACGGCGAACATGATCGGGAAGATGTACATCAGCATCTTCTGCTGACTCATGAACGGCGTCTTGACGTCGAGGTTCACGTTCTTCGTCATCAGCTGCCGCTGGGTGAAGAACTGCGAGGCCGACATCAGGAGGATCATCACGACGGTGACGACGCGAACGGTGCCCTGCGAGGCGCTGAGGTCAGCGATCTCACTGGCGCTGTCCATGAAGCGAGCCGCGATCGGCGCTCCCAGCACCGTGGCCTCGCGCGCGCTGTCCACCTGGTCCTGGTTGAGGACGCCCACCGTGTCGCGGTTGGCCACGTGGTTCAGCACCTGGAAGAGCGCCAGGAAGAACGGTGACTGCGCCAGGATCGGCAGACAGCTCGCGAACGGGTTGGTCCCCGTCTCCCGGTACAGCTTCATCATCTCTTCGGACTGACGCTGCCGGTCGTTCTTGTACCGCTCCTGGATCTTCTTCAGCTGCGGCTGCAACGCCTGCATGTTCCGCGTCGCCTTGATCTGCCGGAAGAAGAGCGGGATCAGCGCGATCCGGACGACGACCACCAGGGAGACGATCGACAGGCCCCATGCCCAGCCGCTGTCCTCGTGGAGGAAGAGGCTGTACAGACTGTGGAACTGGATCAGGATCCAGGAAACGGCGATATAGAGGGGACTGAGGATCGAATTGATCGTGTCCACGGGTCAGGCTCCTTGGGCAGGGTTGACAGAGCGGTCACGCGCGGCACCACGCAGCCGCTGATGCCAGACGGGGCGCTTCCGGGGAGGGACATGGTCCACGCCGCCACGCGACCACGGGTTGCAGCGCAGGATGCGCCACGCGGTCAGCAGCGATCCCTTGACGGCGCCATGCACCTCGATGGCCCGGTACCCGTAGTGAGAGCACGACGGATAGTAGCGACAGACGGGGCCCAACAGACGGCTGATCGTCTGCTGATACAGCTTGATCAACAGCAGCAGCGGGTACTTCACGACCGCAGCCCTCCCACCAGCCGCTCCAGCGCGGCATCGAGCTCCCGGGCCAGCTGACCGAAAGCGGTGTCACCCGCACCCGGCAGCGCCCGTACGACAACCAGGCTACCGGCGGGCAACACCCTCAGTCGGTCACGTACGAGGTGACGCAACCGACGCTGCACACGATGACGTACCACGGCGTTGCCCACGGCCTTGCTGACGACGAAACCCGCACGCGCCGGGGGCTGCCCGGTCCCGTGCGGGTCCGTGTCGCTCGCGTGGTCCGCGGCGCGGCTCAGATGAACGACCAGGTGCGGACGTCCGGCCCTGCGTCCCTGCCGGATCGCGGTCGCGAAGTCCTCCCGCCGCCGCAGCCGATTCTCGGAGGGCAGCACCGCATGGACCTGTGGCCGAAGCGGCTCAGGCCGACAGGCGGACGCGGCCCTTGGACCGACGGTTGGCGATGACGGCACGGCCAGCCCGCGTCCGCATCCGCAGCCGGAAGCCGTGGGTCTTGGACCGGCGCCGGTTGTTCGGCTGGTAGGTGCGCTTGCTCACTTCAGGGGCTCCCGACTCGTCTTCCGTGTCCGGCTCAGGGCCGCCGACACGGGCTCAACACTGGACCAAGGATGTGTCGACCGATACGTCGACTGGCTGTAACCGTCAGCCCACAAGAAGTGCCGGAGCGGTTCAGCGGATTGCAGGCAGGCGGCAGCAGCCATCGACATCTCGACCTGGAAAAGGTACGCGCGAGACATCCCCCCGGTCAAACTCCGCCCATACCCACCCCTGCGTGAGCCCCACCCCACGGTGTACACAGCCTGTGGACAACGACTTGCTGCGCGACCACCGCGCTGACTACCGTGGCTGAACTCGGCATCCTTCCCGGCTGCCCCCGGCGCCACACCGACGGTGCCGCACCGGTCCAGCACCACCCCAGCGAGTGAGAGAGCGTGCCTCGTGGCTGACCTACCCGTAGATCTCTCCGCGGTGTGGCCACGCGCACTGACGTCCATGCTCTCCGAGAGCCAGCGGCTGGAGCCGAAGGACCACCGGTGGCTCCAGGACTGCCAGCCCCTCGCCCTGGTCTCCGGCACCGCTCTTCTCGGCGTTCCCAACGAGTACGCGAAGAGTGTGCTCGAAGGCCGCCTGGCCCCTCTCATCAGTGACACGCTCAGCCGCGAGTGCGGCCAGCCCGTCCGGCTCGCCATCACCGTCACCGCGCCGCCACCCGAGGCACCCGGACAGGCCGCCGGCCCCGTGCCCTCGCCGTCCTCGCCGATCTCCGCCAGCGCGGGCGCGCCGCCGGAGCCACTCGCCGAGCGACCCGCCGCGATCGAGCCCGCCACGCACCGCGAACCTCATCGCGAACCTCATCGCGAACCACACCGCGAGCCTCACCGCGAACCCCTTCGTGAACCTCATCGCGAGCAGCACCGGGAGCCACACCGCGAACCACACGACCGTTCGCATGAGCTGCCGCGCGATCGCTACGAGAACTACGACGGCTACCAGGGATACGACGGCTACGACCGCGAGACGTACGACCGCGACCGCTATGAGCGTGACGGTCAGGAGCCGAACGGGTACGAGCGGGACGGATACGACCGCGACGGGTACGAGCGGGACGCGTACGACGGCCGCGAGCTGCCCACCGCCCGCCCCGCCTACCCGGACCACCCTCACGCGCCTCCCACCGTGCCACCGGCACGCTGGCAGCCGGCGCCGCGGCACGAGCCGCCGTACGAGGAGCGGCACCAGCCGCACTACCCGCAGCCTCCCTACCGGCAGCACGCCCCCTACGGCCGTCCCGCCGCCCAGGCCCCGGTCCCCACCGGCGCGCCCGGACCGCTCGCCGCCCAGCCCGCCCCCGCGACGGGCCCCGGCGAGCCCACGGCGCGCCTCAACCCCAAGTACCTCTTCGACACGTTCGTGATCGGCGCGTCGAATCGCTTCGCCCACGCCGCCGCCGTGGCCGTCGCCGAGGCACCGGCGAAGGCGTACAACCCGCTGTTCATCTACGGCGAGTCCGGCCTGGGCAAGACCCACCTGCTGCACGCCATCGGGCACTACGCCCGCAGCCTCTACCCGGGCACCCGCGTGCGCTACGTGAGCTCGGAGGAGTTCACCAACGAGTTCATCAACTCCATCCGCGACGGCAAGGCGGACGCCTTCCGCAAGCGCTACCGCGACATGGACATCCTCCTGGTCGACGACGTCCAGTTCCTGGCCAGCAAGGAGTCGACGCAGGAGGAGTTCTTCCACACCTTCAACACGCTGCACAACGCCAACAAGCAGATCGTGCTCTCCTCCGACCGGCCACCCAAGCAGCTGATCACGCTCGAGGACCGGCTGCGCAACCGGTTCGAGTGGGGCCTGATCACCGACGTGCAGCCGCCCGAGCTGGAGACCCGCATCGCGATCCTGCGCAAGAAGGCCGTGCAGGAGCAGCTCAACGCGCCGCCCGAGGTGCTGGAGTTCATCGCCTCCCGCATCTCCCGCAACATCCGGGAGCTGGAGGGCGCCCTCATCCGCGTCACGGCCTTCGCCAGCCTCAACCGCCAGCCGGTCGACCTCGGGCTCACCGAGATCGTCCTGAAGGACCTCATCCCCGGCGGGCAGGAGACGGCTCCGGAGATCACCGCGGACGCGATCAGCGCCGCGGTGGCGGACTACTTCGGACTGACCGTCGAGGACCTGGCGGGTGCCTCGCGCAGCCGGATCCTCGTGACGGCCCGGCAGATCGCCATGTATCTGTGTCGGGAGCTCACCGACCTGTCGCTGCCGAAGATCGGTCAGCACTTCGGCGGGCGGGACCACACCACCGTCATGCACGCCGACCGCAAGGTGCGGGCGATGATGGCCGAGCGCCGCTCGATCTACAACCAGGTCACCGAGCTCACCAACCGCATCAAGAACGGCTGACCCGAGCTTCCACGGCGGCCCATGGCGGCGGCGGTCCCACGGCGCGGCCCCAGCGTGTGCAGCCGCCCAAGGCCCCCAGAGCCACCCACGCCTCCGACGCTGTCGGGCGCCCCTTCCGCGCCAGCGCCCGCGCCGAACCAGCCATGTGGCGTCCGGCTCCGCCCTTCCGCCGCCTCTCCGCCCGCCGCCGCCTCCACGGCTTCCCCGTGTGCCCTCCCGTGGCGTCTCCTCGCGCGGCGGCTCGCGGTGCCTTCGTGCCCCTTCCCGTCGCCTCCCCGCGCCGTCGTTCTCGTTCCGAGGCCACCCCGCCGCGCCCGTGCGGCGCCCGGTGCTGTTCGATTACCGGCCGGGAGGTCGACGTCATCCACAGCTCAGGCGCCTTCGGCTCGTCCACACCCTGTGGGCGTCGTCAGCCATGCACACCCCCGTCCACACCCGCGACCCACTGACGACGAACGCCCAGCTCAGCGGGCTGTGGATTTGGGGACAGAGATCATCCACAGCCTGTGGACACACCACCGGGCCCGAGAGGCGCGCGCAGCGTCATCCACCGGGTACCTGCTGGTACCCACAGGGAAGGGCCAGTTGTGCACACTCAATCCACAGAGTTGTCCACTGTTCGGCAACGCAACGCGGCGCCTCACCGCTACGAGTGAAACAGCTCACACGGGCGCCCACCGAACCCTGTTGAAAGCGCGGCCGTTTCTGGGGACGAGGCTGTTGAGAAGTGGCCGCTGCCTGGGGATGGCCTGTGCACAACGAGGCGGCGTCCACAGGGACCCCTGCTTCATCCACCGCTCCGCCCACAGGCCCGGTGGATAAAAAACGGCGAGTGAGCTGGGGGAACGAGGTTTTCCACCGTTTCCACAGCCCCTACTACTACGACTACAGAGATAAGCCGGCGAACTCGGTTGGAAGTGGGGGCTGTGCACAACTCGGCCCGGCGTCGGTCTACCCCGCCCCGGTCGATTTGACTCATGAGAGCGCCTAGTGTCAGTGCCGTGCGCCAGACTGGAGCCCCTCAGGACCCCGTACGACCCGCTGGGCCCAGGGCCCGTGGGACCGTAGAGGCGACGCAGCGAGCAGGAGACGCAGGAGGCGGCTGAAGTGAAGATCCGGGTGGAACGCGATGTGCTCGCGGAGGCGGTGGCGTGGGCCGCCCGTAGCCTGCCGGCCCGTCCGTCGGTGCCGGTTCTCGCGGGCCTGCTGCTCACGGCGGAGCAGGGCGACGAGGGGAGGCTGAGCCTCTCCGGCTTCGACTACGAGGTCTCGGCGCGCGTCGCGGTCGACGTGGACGTCGAGGAGGAGGGCACGGTCCTCGTCTCCGGTCGCCTCCTGGCCGACATCTGCCGTTCCCTGCCGAACCGCCCGGTGGAGGTCTCCTCCGACGGCGTGCGCGTGACCGTGGTCTGCGGCTCCTCGCGGTTCACACTCCACACACTGCCTGTGGAGGAGTACCCGGCGCTCCCCGAGATGCCGACCGCCACCGGCACCGTCTCGGCCGAGGTCTTCGCCGCGGCCGTCTCCCAGGTCGCGATCGCCGCCGGCCGGGACGACACCCTGCCGGTGCTGACCGGTGTCCGGGTCGAGATCGAGGGCGACGTCGTCACGCTCGCCTCCACCGACCGGTACCGCTTCGCGGTCCGAGAGTTCCTGTGGAAGCCCGAGGCGGCGGACACCAAGGCCGTCGCCCTGGTGCCGGCGAAGACGCTCCTGGACACGGCGAAGTCGCTCAGCGGCGGGGAGACGGTGGCGCTGGCGCTGTCGGGCTCCGGCGCGGGCGAGGGCCTGATCGGCTTCGAGGGCGCGGGCCGCCGCACGACGACGCGGCTGCTGGAGGGCGACCTGCCGAAGTACCGCACGCTCTTCCCCACGGAGTTCAACTCGGTGGCCGTGATCGAGACGGCGCCGTTCGTCGAGGCGGTCAAGCGCGTCTCGCTGGTCGCCGAGCGGAACACCCCGGTGCGCCTCAGCTTCGAGGAGGGCGTGCTGACCCTGGAGGCCGGATCCAGCGACGACGCACAGGCTGTGGAGAGGGTCGACGCCCGGCTGGAGGGCGACGACATCTCGATCGCCTTCAACCCCAACTTCCTGTTGGAGGGCCTGAGCGCGATCGACGCCCCGGTGGCGCAGCTGTCGTTCACGACCTCGACGAAGCCCGCGCTGCTGACGGGCAGGCCCGCGGCGGACGCGGAGTCGGACGACGCGTACAAGTACCTGATCATGCCGGTCCGCCTGTCGGGCTGAACGATGGTGGCTGGTGGTAGCTGAGCGGAGGACGTGCTGATGGAGCTGGGTCTCGTTGGTCTGGGCAGGATGGGCGGGAACATGCGGGAGCGCCTGCGCCGCGCCGGTCACACGGTGGTGGGGTACGCGCACGACCGCGAGGTCTCCGACGTCGGCAGCCTGAAGGAGCTGGTGCAGACGCTGGCCGCGCCCCGGGTGGTGTGGCTGATGGTGCCGGCCGGCGAGGCCACGCAGTCGACGATCGACGAGCTGGCCGATCTGCTGTCGCCGGGCGACATCGTCGTGGACGGGGGGAACTCCCGCTGGACGGACGACGAGCGGCACGCCGCCGAGCTGGGCGCCCGCGGTGTCGGCTTCCTCGACTGCGGTGTGTCGGGCGGGGTGTGGGGCCTGGAGAGCGGCTACGCGCTGATGTACGGCGGCGACGCCGAGCTGGTCGAGCGGGTGCAGCCGATCTTCGACGCGTTGAAGCCGGAGGGGGAGTTCGGCGCGGTCCACGCGGGACGGGTCGGCGCGGGGCACTTCGCGAAGATGGTCCACAACGGCATCGAGTACGCGATGATGCAGGCCTTCGCGGAGGGCTGGGAGCTGCTGGAGAGCGTGGACGCGGTGACGGACGTGCGGGAGGTGTTCCGGTCCTGGCGCGAGGGTTCGGTGGTCCGCTCGTGGCTGCTGGACCTGGCGGTGAGGGCCCTGGACGACGACGAGCACCTGGAGCGGTTGCGGGGCGTCGCGGCGGACTCGGGCGAGGGGCGCTGGACGGTGGAGGCGGCCGTGGACCACGGGGTGCCGCTGCCGGCGATCACGGCGTCGCTGTTCGCCCGGTTCTCCTCGCGCCAGGAGGACTCGCCGCAGATGAAGATGGTCGCGGCGCTGCGGGGGCAGTTCGGGGGCCACGCGGTGGAGAGCAGGTAGCGGTGCGGGGGCGGTGCGGCCGGTGCACGTGACGCATCTGTCCCTGGCCGACTTCCGGTCCTACGCGAGTGTCGAGGTGGCGCTGGAGCCCGGGGTGTCGACGTTCGTGGGGGCGAACGGGCAGGGCAAGACGAACCTCGTGGAGGCGGTCGGGTATCTGGCGACCCTGGGCAGCCACCGGGTGTCGTCGGACGCCCCGCTCGTGCGGGCGGGGGCGGACCGGGCCGTGGTGCGGGCGGCGGTGACCGAGGGGGAACGCAGCCAGCTGGTCGAGATCGAGCTGAACCCGGGCCGCGCGAACCGCGCGCGGCTGAACCGTTCCGCACCGGTGCGGCCGCGGGACGTGCTCGGGGTGGTCCGCTCGGTGCTGTTCGCGCCGGAGGACCTCGACCTGGTGAAGGGGGACCCGGGGGAACGGCGGCGGTTCCTCGACGAGCTGTCGGTCGCGCGGATACCGCGCATGGCGGGGGTGCGGTCGGACTACGAGCGGGTGCTGCGGCAGCGGAACTCCCTGTTGCGGACGGCCGCGGTGGCACGGCGGCACGGCGGGCGGGGCGTGGACCTGTCGACGCTCGACGTGTGGGACCAGCACCTGGCGCGGGTGGCGGCGGAGGTGTTGGCTCAGCGTCTGGCGTTGGTGGCGGCGTTGGCGCCGCTGGTGGACGGGATGTACGAGCGGCTGGCGCCGGGGGGCGGCCCCGTGGGGCTTGAGTACCGGTGGTCGTTGGGGGAGGACGGGCCGGCGGCGGAGGTGTCGCGGGAGAAGCTGTACGAGGTGGTGCTGGGGGCGTTGGGGGAGGCGCGGGGCAGGGAGATCGAGCGGGGTGTGACGTTGGTGGGGCCGCACCGGGACGACGTGCTGGTGCGGTTGGGGGAGCTGCCCGCGCGGGGGTACGCGAGTCACGGCGAGTCCTGGTCGCTGGCGTTGGCGCTGCGGCTGGCGTCGTACGGGCTGTTGAGGGAGGAGGGGCCCGAGCCGGTGCTGGTGCTCGACGACGTGTTCGCGGAGTTGGACGCGCGGCGTCGGGTCCGCCTGGCGGAGCTGGTGGCGCCGGGTGAGCAGGTGTTGGTGACGGCGGCGGTGCCGGAGGACGTGCCGGGGGTCCTGGCGGGGGCTCGGTTCGCGGTGTCCGAGGGGAGGGTGGAGCGTGAGTGACGGCGAGGGGGCGGCCGACGCGCGCGCCGCCGGTCAGAGCGCCGCCGAGGGGAACGGCGTGGGCGGGAGCGCCGTCGGGGAGGGCGGCACGCCGGGGTTGGGCGGGGTGGACCTGGCGCGGGCGGCGCTGCGGGCCGCGCGGGAGCAGGCGTTGGCGCGGGGCGCGGACGCGCGTCAGCGCCGTCAGGTGCGGCGCGGTGGCAGCCTGCGGTCGGGGGCGCGTCCCGGAGGCCGGGACCCGGTGCCGTTGGGCGCGGCGGTGGCGCGGCTGTCGTCGGAGCGTGGCTGGGAGGCGCCGTTGGCGGTCGGGGGCGTCATCGGTCGGTGGCGCGAGGTCGTGGGGGTGGACCTGGCGCAGCACTGTGTGCCGTTGGGGTACGACGAGGCGGCGAAGGTGTTGACGGTGCGGTGTGACTCGACGGCGTGGGCCACGCAGGTGCGGCTGTTGCTGCCGCAGCTGCTGGGGCGGGTCAACGGGGTGGTGGGGGAGGGCTCGGTGCGGTCGATCAGGGTGCTCGGTCCCTCGGGCGGTGGCCCTGGCCAGGGGCGGGGTCGCGGCGGGGGTGGCTGGCGGGCGCCGGGCAGCCGGGGTCCCGGGGACACCTACGGCTGAGGCTGTCGGGCGGCGGGGGGCGAAAGTGACGTGGGTCACGTCGCGGAAGGTTGACGGCCGGAAGCGCTGAGCGGCGCTGTGAGGCCGTGCGGGGGCCGGTCCGCATATGGGGAGTCACTGGATGCGGGTTGAGGGCGGCATATGCGGCCTGGAAGCCCGGCAAACCCCCGTTACGGTTGCCGTTGCGGGTAGACTGGAGCCACCCGCCCCGTTGCGGGCCATGTCGAACGACGCAGCCGCTCTCCGGTACCCCGTGTACTCGATAGCCGGCTTGTGCTGTGCCAGAAAGGGCGCTTCGTGGCCGATTCCGGCGATGCCAACAAGAACACACAGGTTCCCGAGGGGGCTGGTGCCCCCGCCGAGCCCGTTGCCGAGTCTCCCGTTGCCGAGTCCGCTGTGGCTGAGTCCGCTGGGACCGAGTCCCCCGAGGGCGCTCCGTCGTACGACGCCAGCGCGATCACGGTGCTGGAGGGGCTGGACGCGGTCCGGAAGCGACCGGGCATGTACATCGGGTCCACCGGCGAGCGTGGCCTGCACCACCTCGTGTACGAGGTCGTGGACAACTCGGTGGACGAGGCGCTGGCCGGGCACGCGGACACGATCGACGTGACGCTGCTGGCCGACGGCGGCGTGCGCGTGGTGGACAACGGACGCGGCATCCCGGTGGGCATCGTCCCCTCGGAGGGCAAGCCCGCCGTCGAGGTCGTGTTGACCGTGCTGCACGCCGGCGGCAAGTTCGGCGGCGGCGGGTACGCGGTCTCCGGCGGTCTGCACGGCGTGGGCGTCTCGGTGGTCAACGCGCTGTCGCAGAAGGTCGCGGTCGAGGTCTGCACGGACGGTTACCGCTGGACCCAGGACTACAAGCTGGGTGTGCCGACGGCTCCGCTGGCCCGGAACGAGGCGACGGACAAGACCGGGACGACGGTGACGTTCTGGGCGGACGGCGACATCTTCGAGACCACTGACTACTCCTTCGAGACGCTGTCGCGCCGCTTCCAGGAGATGGCGTTCCTCAACAAGGGGCTCACGATCTCGCTGACGGACGAGCGGGCGGCGGCGATCCAGACCGCCGGCGCCGACACGGCCTCGGCCGAGGGCGACGAGCAGCCCCGCACGGTGACGTTCCACTACGAGGGCGGCATCGCGGACTTCGTGCGGCACCTGAACTCCCGCAAGGGCGAGCCGGTGCACCCCTCGGTGATCGAGGTCGACGCCGAGGACCAGGAGCGGAAGATTTCCCTGGAGCTCGCGATGCAGTGGAACGCCCAGTACAGCGAGGGTGTCTACTCGTTCGCGAACACGATCCACACCCACGAGGGCGGCACCCACGAGGAGGGCTTCAGGGCCGCGCTGACCCAGCTGGTCAACCGGTACGCGCGGGACCGGAAGCTGCTGCGTGAGAAGGACGACAACCTCACGGGCGAGGACATCCGCGAGGGACTGACGGCGATCATCTCCGTGAAGCTGGGAGAGCCGCAGTTCGAGGGCCAGACGAAGACGAAGCTGGGGAACACCGAGGCCAAGACCTTCGTCCAGAAGATCGTCTACGAGCGGCTCGCGGACTGGCTCGACCGGAACCCGAACGAGGCGTCCGACATCGTCCGCAAGAGCATCCAGGCGGCCACGGCGCGCGTGGCGGCCCGCAAGGCGCGGGACCTGACCCGCCGCAAGGGCCTGCTGGAGACGGCGTCCCTGCCGGGCAAGCTCAGCGACTGCCAGTCCAACGACGCGGCCAAGTCCGAGATCTTCATCGTGGAGGGCGACTCGGCCGGCGGCAGCGCGAAGGCCGGCCGCGACCCCCAGTACCAGGCGATCCTCCCGATCCGCGGCAAGATCCTGAACGTCGAGAAGGCCCGGATCGACAAGGTCCTGCAGAACGCCGAGGTCCAGGCGCTGATCTCGGCCTTCGGGACCGGGATCCACGAGGACTTCGACATCTCCAGGCTGCGTTACCACAAGATCATCCTCATGGCGGACGCGGACGTCGACGGCCAGCACATCAACACGCTGCTGCTCACGCTCCTGTTCCGCTTCATGCGGCCGCTCGTGGAGGCCGGGCACGTCTTCCTCTCCCAGCCGCCGCTGTACAAGATCAAGTGGGGGCGGGACGACTTCGAGTACGCGTACTCCGACCGGGAGCGGGACAGCCTGATCCAGCTGGGCCGCGAGCGGGGCCGCCGCATCAGGGAGGACTCCATCCAGCGCTTCAAGGGCCTGGGTGAGATGAACGCCGAGGAGCTGCGGGTGACCACCATGGACGTGGCCCACCGGGTGCTGCGCCAGGTGACGCTGGACGACGCGGCCGCCGCTGACGACCTGTTCTCGATCCTGATGGGCGAGGACGTGGAGGCCAGGCGCTCGTTCATCCAGCGGAACGCGAAGGACGTCCGCTTCCTGGACATCTAGCCGCCCGGACGCGGGCCCGCCGCCGCCCCCCGGGCGGCCAGGCGCCGCCGCCCGCGTCCCTCGCCCCCTCCCCCACCCCGCCCGTTCACGAAGGAAGCCGGACCGAAGAACCATGGCCGACGACATCACTCCCCCCGGCGACGACGAGCGCGCCGAGGGCACCCTGCGGATCGAGCCGGTGACGCTCGAGACGGAGATGCAGCGCTCCTATCTCGACTACGCGATGAGCGTCATCGTCTCGCGCGCCCTGCCCGACGTGCGGGATGGCCTGAAGCCCGTCCACCGCCGCGTGCTGTACGCGATGTACGACGGCGGGTACCGCCCCGACCGCGGGTACTACAAGTGCGCCCGCGTCGTCGGCGACGTGATGGGCACGTACCACCCGCACGGCGACACCTCGATCTACGACGCGCTGGTGCGCCTGGCGCAGCCGTGGTCGATGCGGATGCCGCTGGTCGACTCCAACGGCAACTTCGGCTCCCCGGGCAACGACCCGGCGGCGGCGATGCGGTACACGGAGTGCCGCATGGCGCCGCTGGCGATGGAGATGCTGCGGGACATCGACGAGGACACCGTCGACTTCCAGGACAACTACGACGGCAGGAACCAGGAGCCGACGGTCCTGCCGTCCCGCTTCCCGAACCTGCTGATCAACGGCTCGGCCGGCATCGCCGTCGGCATGGCCACGAACATCCCGCCGCACAACCTCCGCGAGGTCGCCGCCGGCGCCCAGTGGTACCTGGAGCACCCGGACGCGACGCCCGAGGAGCTGCTCGCGGCCCTGATCGAGCGCATCAAGGGCCCGGACTTCCCGACGGGCGCGCTGGTGGTGGGCCGCAAGGGCATCGAGGAGGCGTACCGCACGGGCCGCGGCTCGATCACGATGCGCGCGGTGGTGGAGGTCGAGGAGATCCAGGGCCGGCAGTGCCTGGTCGTGACCGAGCTGCCGTACCAGGTCAACCCGGACAACCTGGCCCTGAAGATCGCCGAGCTGGTGAAGGACGGCCGCGTCAGCGGCATCGCCGACGTCCGCGACGAGACCTCCTCCCGCACCGGCCAGCGTCTGGTGATCGTGCTGAAGCGGGACGCCGTCGCGAAGGTCGTCCTGAACAACCTCTACAAGCACACCGACCTCCAGACCAACTTCGGCGCGAACATGCTGGCCCTGGTCGACGGCGTGCCGCGCACCCTCTCCCTGGACGCGTTCATCCGCAGCTGGGTGGCACACCAGGTCGACGTGGTCGTGCGCCGCACCAGGTACCGCCTGCGGAAGGCCGAGGAGCGGGCGCACATCCTGCGCGGCCTGCTGGCGGCACTGGACGCGATCGACGAGGTCATCGCCCTGATCCGCCGCAGCGCCACCGTCGACGTGGCCCGCGAGGGCCTGATCTCGCTGCTCAGCATCGACGAGGTGCAGGCCAACGCGATCCTGGAGATGCAGCTGCGCCGGCTGGCCGCCCTCGAGCGGCAGAAGATCACGGCCGAGCACGACGAGCTCCAGGAGCGGATCGACGAGTACCACGCGATCCTCGCCTCCCCCGTGCGGCAGCGCGGCATCATCAGCGCCGAGCTGGCGGCGATCGTCGAGAAGTTCGGAGAGGACCGGCGCACCGCGCTGATCCCCTACGAGGGCGACATGTCGATCGAGGACCTGATCGCCGAGGAGGACATCGTCGTCACGATCACCCGTGGCGGCTACGTCAAGCGCACCCGCACCGACGACTACCGGGCGCAGAAGCGCGGCGGGAAGGGCGTGCGGGGCACGAAGCTGCGCGAGGACGACATCGTCGACCACTTCTTCGTCTCCACCACGCACCACTGGCTGCTGTTCTTCACCAACAAGGGCCGGGTGTACCGGGCGAAGGCGTACGAGCTGCCCGAGGGCGGCAGGGACGCGCGCGGCCAGCACGTGGCGAACCTGCTGGCCTTCCAGCCCGACGAGCGGATCGCGGAGATCCTCGCGGTGCGGGACTACGAGGCGGCGCCGTACCTGGTGCTGGCCACGAAGTCCGGCCTGGTGAAGAAGACCTCGCTGAAGGACTACGACTCGCCGCGCTCGGGCGGCGTCATCGCGATCAACCTCCGCGAGATGGAGGACGGCCGCGACGACGAGCTGATCGGCGCCGAGCTGGTGCGTCCGGAGGACGACCTGCTGCTGATCAGCCGGAAGGCACAGTCGATCCGCTTCACGGCCACGGACGAGGCGCTGCGGCCGATGGGCCGGGCCACCTCGGGCGTGAAGGGCATGAGCTTCCGCGAGGGCGACGAGCTGCTGTCGATGAACGTGGTGCGCGAGGGCACCTTCGTCTTCACCGCGACGGACGGCGGGTACGCCAAGCGGACCGCGGTCGACGAGTACCGGGTGCAGGGCCGGGGCGGCCTCGGCATCAAGGCGGCGAAGATCGTGGAGGACCGCGGCTCGCTCGTGGGCGCGCTGGTCGTGGAGGGCACGGACGAGATCCTCGCCATCACCCTCGGCGGCGGCGTGATCCGCACCAGGGTCAACGAGGTGCGGGAGACCGGCCGTGACACCATGGGCGTCCAGTTGATCAACCTGGGGAAGCGGGACGCCGTCGTCGGCATCGCCCGCAACGCCGAGGCGGGGCGGGAGGCCGAGGAGGTCGAGGCGGACGCGGAGCCCGGCGGCGACGCGGACGGGGCGGCCGGGTTCGGCGAGGCCCCCGAGGGCGTCGCGGCCCCCGAGGCCGTCGAGTCCTCCGAGGTCAGCGAGGCGGGCGGCTCCGGTGAGGACGGCGACGCCGGTGCCCGTGATGCCGCTGGCGGAGGCGAGGAGTAGCGTGAGCACGGTCCCGGACGAGGCGAGTTGTGGGGTGCCGCGATGACCAGTGCCAGACCTGTGGACCCGTCCGGGCAGACCCCCGGCGCGGCCTACGCGCAGCGCGACGGGCGGTACCACCCGCCGCAGGCGTACCCGGCCCCACCGGGCACGCCGCCGGGCTCCCCTCCGTCGAGCACGCCACCGAGCACCCCGCCGCCGCGCCCCTCGGGTGACGCCGGCGGGCAGCGCCAGCAGTCCGGCTCGGGCGGTGGCGGCCGCACGCGGACGGTGCGCCGCCCGCGCACGGGGGCGAGCACGGTGCCGCGCACCCGCAAGGCGCGGCTGCGGGTCGCGAAGGCCGATCCGTGGTCGGTGATGAAGGTCAGCTTCCTGCTGTCAATCGCGCTGGGCATCTGCACGGTGATCGCGGTGGGCGTGCTGTGGATGGTGATGGACGCCATGGGCGTCTTCTCGACCATCGGCGAGACGATCAGCGAGGCCACGGAGACGGACCAGGAGAGCGGCTTCGACCTGGAGGCGTTCCTGTCGCTGCCGCGGGTGCTGATGTTCACCAGCGTGATCGCCGTCATCGACGTGGTCCTGGCCACGGCACTCGCGACACTCGGGGCCTTCCTGTACAACCTCTCGGCCGGTTTCGTCGGGGGCATAGAGGTCACGCTCGCGGAGGACGAGTAACGGATTTGGGTGCCGGCGCGCGGATGCGCTAGCCTTTCCCCTGCATGCGGGGCTATAGCTCAGATGGTTAGAGCGCATCCCTGATAAGGATGAGGCCACAGGTTCAAGTCCTGTTAGCCCCACTGGCGGCTTCGACGCCCCCGGCCCACGTGGCCGGGGGCGTCTCGCGTGTGTGGGGCGGGTATCATCGGGCGCCAGTGGTCCCATCGGGTTGACGATCCCGCCCGAAAGATCACCGAGATCACGAAGATCACGTCGAACGTCGAAGAAGGACGAGGTAGCGCGGTGAAGAAGCTCCTCCTGGTCGCACTGGCCGTCGTTGGCGGTCTGCTCGTCTACCGCCAGATTCAGGCGGACAAGGCCGAGCAGGACCTGTGGACGGAGGCGACCGACTCCGTGCCGACGACCGGCTCCCCCTCCGCCACGGGCGCCTGACCCGCCCCGATCGCGCGCGGGGAGACGCGCGGGGGGCAGAACCGAACCGTGAAGACGGTGCACGCGGGCCTGCGGGCCCGCGTGCCTTTGTGTCCGGGTGGGTCGGCCTGGGTGGGCCGGCTGGGTGGACCGTCGTGGGTGGGGTGTGGCGCCTCAGCCCTGGTGGGTCTCGTAGTGCTCGACGGCCTCGCGGGTCCGCGCCACACCGTAGACGCGGAGGAACTCGGCGAGCTCCGGGTGGCTGTCGGCCAGCAGCCGCGACGCGCTCTGGATCTCGGTGGCGTCGGAGACCGACCGCAGCAGGGCCTGGATCTCGCGCACGATCCGCTTGCTCGGGTTTGCCGGGACTCCCAGCGAACTGGCGCGCGTGCCCGTCGAGTTGGGGCTGAGGACGTTGCCGCCGGCGCTGCGGCGGATCTCCTCCATGGAGGCGGTCGCCTCGGCGGCGCTGACCCGCCCGGCGCGCACCTCGGCGGCGAGGTCCTGGAGGGAACGGACCCGCTGGACCACCGCCGGGTTCCCGATCTTGGCCCGCTGCCCGCTCATCAGCTGGGACAACATGGGCGCCGAGAGGCCGAGGACGACGGCGAGCCGGGCCTGGTTGAGCCCGAGGTCGGCGATGAGGCGCCGGAACAGCGTCCCCAGGGGTTCCCCGTACCAGGTCGTCTGCTGCTCCCTGGCCTTCTCGGTGGCCTCCTGGTGGCTTACGTCCATCGTCACTCCCCTGGCTTTCCCCTGATTCCCCTGGTGGCTTCGCCTGAGCGAAGCTGCGCGTCATCCTACGGATGCGGAGAGGTCCGCGGCGATACCCGGTCGGAATCCGGCCGGAAGATTGGGTACCCTGGGCGGCGGCCCGCGCGGCGGGCCCCCGGGCCGTTAGCTCAGTTGGTAGAGCGCCGTCTTTGCATGGCGGATGTCAGGAGTTCGACTCTCCTACGGTCCACCTCTCCCCCTCCGCACCACACCTCGCACACGCCTCACGCACACCTCGTCCCCGGGGCGCGCGGGCGCCGGCGTGCCGCCGCGCGCCGACGCAGGATTGGCGTGATGCCACCGCCCCCGAGCGAGCCACAGCCCTCACGACCAGCGGCGACGAGACCCGACGACGCCCAGACGACGTCCGTGCCGCCCACCACAGCGACCGTCGTCGCCGCTCCGGCGGGATGGTTCCCGCCCGCTTCGGGGCACGCTGGGCGTGCGCCCGAACGCCTCCTGGTGTGGATCGGCGCGCGAAGCGAAGGAGATCCCCATGAACGTACCCCCGGGCACGCTCTACGCGCGCTCCACCACCGGCCACATCGACATCCCCCCGGAGCCCGGCCGCGTCGTCCGCTTCGGGCGGAACTTCCCCCAGAACGACCCCGAGGTGCACCTCGCCGTCGGCCCCGACGACCGGCGGGTCAGCCGCCGCCACGGCGAGCTGACCTACCGCGGGCGCACCTGGTGGCTGCGGAACACCGGGCGGCAGCTGCTGCGGATGCCGCGCGGCCTGTACGTCCACAAGTCCACGGACCCCCTTCCGCTCTCCCCCGGCTACACCTGGCTGTACGTGAAGGGCTCCGGGCAGCGCGACCACCTCGTCGAGCTGTACATCACCGACCGGGACCGCTTCCGCCGCCCGGTCTCCGAGCCGCCCGGCGTCGAGACGCTGCCGACCGAGGAGTACGGCCCGCTCGACCCGGACGCGCGGCTCGTCCTGGCCGTCCTCGGCGAGAGCTACCTCCACTACGAACCCGACCCGCGCCCGCGCACCTACCGGGAGGCGGAGGAACTGCTCAGCGACATCGTGCCCGACGGCCGGTGGTCGGCGAAGCGCATCGAACGGAAGGTCACGGCGATCCGGCACCAGGTGCACCGCACGGGCCGTTTCCCGTACCAGATCCTGTGGGAGGAGGGGCTGCCGCGCCCGAAGGACAACTCGCTGCTGCACAACCTGCTGCGCGGCCTCGTCGAGCAGTCCGTCCTCATCCCGCCCGACCTCGCGCTGCTCGACGAGGAGCACGGCGGCGGGCTCGGCGAGGGGCACGGTGGGTTCGGCGAGGGGTTCCTCGGGTGAATTGACGTTCCTCCGGTGAGGATTGCGCGCAACGCGCTGCGCGTCCGTTCCCTCACGCAGTATGTTCGGCGCACGAACACGGGGTGACGGAGGGGATACTCGTGGAAGCCGGGGACGAACTCGTCGGCAGGTACGGCCGGTACCAGCTCCTCAGGACCATCGGCGAGGGACGCTGCGGCCCCGTCTGGCTCGCCCACGAGACGCGGCACGGCAGGGACGTGGTGCTCAAGCCGACCCCCGACCTCGGCGGCGAGGCCCGCGCCGTCGCCGGGCTCGACCATCCCCACGTCGTCACCTTCTTCCACGAGGAGGAGATCGCGGGCGCCGACTGGCTGGTGCTGGAGTACGTGCGCGGCGGGAGCCTCGCCGACCGGCCGCCGATGACGCCGCGTCAGGCGGCGCGGCTGGGGGCGCAGATCGCCGACGCGTTGACGCGGCTGCACGCCGCCGGCCTGGTCCACTGCGACGTCAAGCCCGCGAACATCGGCCTGACCGAACGCGGCGACGCGAAGCTGCTCGACTTCGGTGCCGCCTTCCGCATGGAGTTCCGCCACTCCATGGAGCGGAACGGGCCCATCAGCTTCACCGTCGACTACGCGGCGCCCGAGCTGGTCCGTGGGCACCCGCCGGGGCCGGCGGCGGACGTCTTCTGCCTCGGGGCGACGCTCCACGCGCTGGTCACGGGATCGCCGCCGCGTGACGAGCCGCGGCGGGATGACGCGGACGACGCGGACGACGCGGACGACGCGGAGGACGGGGAGGGCACGGAGGGCGCGGACGACGCGGACGACGCGGAGGACGGGGAGGGCACGGAGGGCGCGGACGACGGCGAGGAGTGGGGCGAGGGGGACGCGGAGGAGGAGAGGCGGTACCGGTTCTGGAAGGCGGAGCAGGGCGTCGTCCACATCGACGCCGAGGGCGTCGGGCCGCTGCGCGAGGTGCTCACGGCCATGCTGAGCCCGCGGCCGAAGGAGCGGCCCGACGCCGCCACCGCCAGGGCGCTCCTTCAGGCCGTCGCCGACCCGGACGCGGCGCTCGTGCCCGCGCCGGGAGGCGGTGCGGTTCCCGGCGCTGACGCCGCTTCTGTCCCTGGTTCCGGTCTCGGCGCTGGCTCCGGTGCTGGTGGCGAGGCCGATCGGGCTTCCGGCCCGGCCGCCGTGCGGGAGGAGGCCACGCCTTCCCGGCGCGCCTCGGGGACCCGGCGTGTGGTCGTGACGGCGGCCCTCGCCCTGGCGGTCGTGCTCGCGACGGGCACGGTCGCGGCGTTCGCCGGCATCCCGCCGTTCGACGACGCGACCTCGGGGCCGCGGACGGAGCCGGGGCCGGAGCCAGGGCCGACGGACGACGCGGGCGGGGCGGGGACCGACGGCGAGCCGCCGCCCGTGCTCGGGGACCCGAGGACGGCCGACCCCTGCTCCCTGATCGAGGGCGCGCCCCTCGGACGCTTCGGCGCGACCCTCGTCGACCCCGCGTACGCGGGCTTCGAGCGCTGCGACATGCTCGTCGAGCCCGACGACGACGCCACCGTGGACGTCGAGGTGCTCTTCGACGAGGACCCGCTTCCCGAGAACGCGCCCACCCGTCGCGTCGGCGCGGTGGACGTCGTCGAGCTCCCGGGCGAGGCGGAGGACTGCACGCGGATCCTGTCGCTGCCCGACGACCCCGCCACCGTCGTCGTCATCGCCGACTACCACGACGAGACGGGCACGATGCCGCTGTGCGCCATCGCCGACGCCGCCGCCGAGCACGCCGCCACCGTCGTCGACACGGCCCACGCCGAGGGGCGCGAGCTGCCGCGCCGCACCTTCCCCGACACCTCGCTGGCGCGCCGCGACGCCTGCGGCCTGGTGCGCAGCGGCACGCTGGCCGACGTCCTCCCCGCCGTCGACCTCGACGACCTGGAGGTCGGCTTCGGCCGCTGGGACTGCGAGTGGCACAGCACGAGCGAGGACCTGATGGCGGAGGTCGACTTCGACCGGGGCACCCCGTTGGACGGCGGCGACGGCACGCCGACGGTCCTGGGCGGCCGGGACGCCTTCGTGACGCCGGGGGCCGAGGGCCCCGACAGCTGTCTGGTGCGGGTGGAGCACCGGTCCTTCACCGAGCGGAACGGGGAGAGCAAGGTCGAGATGCTGGTGGTGACCGTCGTCGGGGAGCAGCGGTCGCCGGAGCGCCTGTGTGAGATGGCGAGCGTTCTCGCCGCCGAGGCGGCCGTCGCGGCGTCGGCGTAGCCCGGGCGGAACGGCGCGGCCGGCGGGCCCGCGGCGCGGCCGGCATGCGGCGCCGCACGGTCCTCCGGGAGGGGTCACGGAGCGAGCGGGGACAGTGGGAGCAGCCGAGGAGAAGGGAACCCTCTGATGTCCAGTCAGTACCGACGCCCACACGAGAGTCTGGCCCGTCTCGCCGGCCGCGAGGAGTCCCTGCCGCCCGGCACGCTCCGGATCAGGTCCCTCTCCGGGGGCGTGCGCGTGCCTCCGAGGCCGGGCCGGGTGGTGCGCTTCGGGCGCGGGGGGACACCCCGCACGGACTTCGTTCCGGTCGGCGGGGAGGACCAGGAGGTCAGCCGGGTCCACGGCACGGTCACCTACCAGGCAGGCAGCCGTGGCTGGTGGCTGCGGAACACCGGCCAGCAGCTGCTGCGGCTCGCCGGCGGTCACATGATGCACACCACGACGGGGCCGTTCCCGCTGGCCGCCGGGTACACGCCGGTCTTCGTGCGGGGCACCGGGTACCGGGAGCACCTGGTCGAGCTGTACGTCACGGACTACGAGCACACCGGGCCGCGAACGCGGCAGGAGGCGCCCACGGTGCCGCCGAAGCGGTGGGCGTTGGAGGAGGAGGAACGGCTGGTCCTGATCGTCCTCGGGCAGGACTACATCCGGTACCGGCCGGGCGCCCGCCCGCTGGTCTACCGGCGGGTGGTGGAGCAGCTGAACATGCTGCGGGCGGAGGGCGAACGGAAGTGGACGAAGCGGCGGGTGGAGGAGGTGGTGGGCGGGGTGCGTCGGCGGCTCCACGCCAGCGGGCGGCTCTCGGTGGACCTCGTGCACGACCGGGAGAGCGGCCAGGCGTGCGACAGCACCCTGATGCACAACCTCCTGACGGAGATGGTCAACTCCACGACCCTCGTCCCGCCGGACCTTGAGGAGCTGGAGCGGAAGCTGGACCTGTGAGCGGGCCGCCGGTCCTCACGGGGGGGAACCGGCCGTCACGGGGAACCGACGTCACGGGGTGAAGGTGATGACCACCGCCTCGCCGCCGTCGATGACGTCGAAGGCGATCGTGACGCCGTTGAGCACGCAGGAGGCCGACGCCGTGCCGCCGCAGGAGAGCGCGATGCCGGGGCCCGTCGCCTGGAGGCCGACGGAGTCGGGTCCGAGCTCCGTGACGGTGACCAGCGTGATGCCGTGGGTGCCGTCGGCGGGGATCTCGGTGCCCTCGGTGGCGGTGGTCTCGCAGTCGAGGTCGAGGCAGTCGTCGAGCTCGTCGCCGCCGGAGGGCCCGGGGTTCGCGGGATTCTCGGGGTTCGCAGGGTTCGCGGGGTTCTCGGAGTCGGGCGTCTCGTCGGGCGAGGGCGGGGACGGTTCCCGCTCCTCCTCCTCTTCCTCCTCCCCCTCCTCCGGGCGTTCGGCCTGCTCCGTCGACTCCGCGGGTGCCGTGGGTGTCGTCGGTGCCGTCTGCTCCGAGCCCGTCTGCCCGGCCGCGCCCCCGGTGTCGTTCTCCGAGCCGCAGCTCGCCAGCAGACCGAGCAGGAGCGCGACGGCCGCCCCCGACACCACCGGCCGCTTCCGCTTCGTCCGCGTCATCTGCGTCATCTGCGTCATGCCCGGACCGTAGCGCCACGCCGTCGGGAGGGCTCCCGCGCCGCTCCTACTCCGTGCCCGCGCGCAGCTCCCGGGGTGGAGTGCGCTGCTCGTCGACCGGCTCGACGCGGTCGAGCTCGCCCCAGACGATGTAGCGGTGCTGGGAGGTGAGGATGGGGGTGCAGGTGGTGAGCGTGATGTAGTTGCCGGGCTCGGTGCGTCCGGACTCCTCCGGGACGTCGGCGAGTACCTCGGTGTTGTACTTCGAGGTCTCCGGGAGGATGGCGTAGGTGCGGTAGACGTACCAGTTGTTCCGCGTCTCGAAGACGATCGGGTCGCCCTCCTCGATGCGGTGGATGTTGTGGAACTTGGCGCCGTGGCCGTCGCGGTGGGCGGCGAGCGAGAAGTTGCCCTCGTCGTCCCAGGGCATGGCCGACTCGACGGGGTTGTCGTAGTACCCGGCGACACCGCCGTTGAGCGTGTCGAGGTCGACGCCCTCCTTCACGAGGATGTCGTCGCCCGTCATCGTCGGCACGTGGAGGAAGCCGATGCCGTCCTCCGGGTCGAAGACCGGGGGCTGGGTGGTGTCGTCGCCGTCGTCCCCGCCGGTCTCCCACGCCTCGCGGACGGCGGAGCTGTCCCGGCTGGCCTGCTGGTTGGCGATGATGTTCGTCCACCAGAGGGAGTAGACGACGAACAGCGCCATCAGGACGCCGCACGTGATCATCACCTCGCCGACGACCCCGACGACGGCGGCGAGCCGGCGCCGCCTGCGGACGCTGCGCGTGCGGCGGGCGCGCGCCAGGGGTGAGCCGGCCGTCGCGGGGGGCTGACTCTCGTCGTCCTCCGCGACGTTCCGCTCTTCCGACTCGGCCTGGCCGTCGGCCTGTTCGTCGGCCTGTTCGTCAGTGCGGTCGTCGGTGTCGTTGTCGGTGTCGTTGTCGGTCCGGTCGGGCTCCTCGCCCAGGTCCGGACGTTCCCGCTCGGATTCGGCCTCGTCCCGCTCCCGCTCCCCGCTCCGGTGCTCGTCCTCGGCCGCGGCCTCGCCACTCGTCTGCTCCTGCACCCCCGTGTCCTCCGCTCTCGTGCTCAGCCGACCAGGGCGTCCGGCAACCCGTCCTGACGCGGGCGCTCCTCGACCATCTCTCCCCAGACAATAAGACGGTACGTGGAGGTGAACTCCGGCGTGCAGGTGGTGAGTGTGATGTACCGCCCGGGATCGGTGAAACCGCCCTGGGTCGGGACGGGATCGAGCACCTCGACGTTGGACGGCGAGGTCGAGTCCAGGCGGCTGGTCATCGCGTACGTGTAGTAGGCGTCCGCCGTCTCGATGACGATCGGGTCGCCCGGCTCCAGCCTGTTGATGTAGCGGAACGGCTCGCCGTGGGTGTTGCGGTGGCCGGCGAGGCCGACGTTGCCCTCCTCGTCCCACGGCATCGCGGTGGGCAGGCCGTCCTCCTCCGCGTAGTGGCCGACCATGCCGTTGTTCAGCACGGAGTCCTCGTCGGTGGTCTCGGCGATGGGGACGACGACGTCGAGGGTCGGCATGTACAGCACGGCGAAGCCCTCGCCGGGGGAGAACGCGCCGGGGTCGCGCGCGGGGTCGCCCTGTCCGTTCCCGGAGGAGTCCCACTCCTGCTGGAGCTCCTCGCGCTCGCGGTTGGCGTGCGCCCGGGCCTCGTAGTTCGTCCACCAGAGCTGGTAGACGACGAAGAGCATCAGCAGGACGCCGGTCGTGATGAAGAGCTCGCCGATGACGTTGCTGAGGGCGGTGCCCGTCTGGCGGGCGGCCTTGGCCGCCGCCTTCGCCGCCTTGCGGCGGGCGGCGCGACCGGCGCCGGGGGGCGGCTCGGCTGCGGCGGCGGGTGCGGAGCCGGCCGCACGGCGGGAGGCGGAACGGGACGCGGCGCGGGAGCCGGCGGGCGGCCGGGAGTCGGTGGCCGTGGCGGTCGGGGAGGCGGGGCCGCGCGTGGCGCGGCGGCGGCCGCCCCGGGCGCTGGCGGCGGCGGCCGCCGCGGCGGCGGCTCTGCGGCGGGCGGCTCGGCCGCCGACGGCTGACGTGGAGTCGGACGTGTCGGCCGTGGACGCGGACGTGGACGTTGAGGTGGACGTGGACCCCGGTTCGGTCCCGTCGTCGGCCTCGGTGTCGGCGTCGGCCCCGGCTCGGGATTCGCCGCCGGTGTCGAAGGCCTCGGACGTGTCGGAGGCGGAGGGGTCCCAGGTGTCGGGCGGCCCCTCGGGGCGGCGCAGTCCTATGGTCTCGCCGTCGGCGTCCCGGCGGGGTGGCGGCTCGGGAACGTGGAGGCCGACGGTCTCCGGGTCGTGCTGGGGTTCGAGAACGGCGTATCCGGCGGCCTCGGGGGCGGTGACCGCGGCCCCGTACTCGTCGTAGTCCCCGTACTCTCCGCCGTACGCGCCGCCGTGGTCGGTGGCCTCGGGGTACGGGTCGGGGGCGGCGGCGGTCGTCCGCTGACCAGGGAGGGGGTCGGTGAGGGGGTCGTTCAGGGACTGGACGGTGGCCTCGAAGGAGGCGCCGCCACCGCCTGGGTCGGCCTGCTCGGGGTAGCCGTGGGCGTAGCCCGGGTCGCCGTACGAGGCGTCTCCGTAGGAGGCGTCGCCGTAGGAGGGGTCGCCGTAGGAGGGGTCGCCGTAGGAGGGGTCGCGGTACGAGGCGTCTCCGTACGAGGCGCCGCTGAAGGGGTCGGCGTAGGGCGCCTCGCCGTAGGAGTGGGAGGGGTCGCCGTAGGAGGGATCACCGTCGGACGTCCACCCCCGTTCCGCGTCGTCCGGCGGGTACCCTCTGGTCACGCCGCCGGCTCCCGGTGGCCGACGCGGCCCACCACCGGTGCGAGCCCGTGCGAGCGGGCGACCGCGCCGGGGTCGCCGCAGTCGGCGAGCCAGTTGGCCAGCATGCGGTGGCCTCCCTGGGTGAGCACCGACTCGGGGTGGAACTGCACGCCCTCGACCGGCAGTTCGCGGTGGCGCAGACCCATGATGACGCCCCGGCCCGTGGTGCGGGCGGTGACGTCGAACTCCTCGGGCACGGTGCCCTCGGCGACGGCGAGGGAGTGGTACCGGGTGACGGTCAGCGGGCTGGGCAGCCCGGCGAAGACGCCCTCGCCGCTGTGGGCCACCTCGGAGGTCTTGCCGTGCAGCAGCTCGGGCGCTCGGCCGACGACGCCGCCGTACGCGACGGCCATGGCCTGGAGGCCGAGGCAGACACCGAAGACGGGCGTGCGGGTGGCGGCGCAGTGGCGCACCATGTCGATGCAGACGCCGGCCTGCTCGGGGGTGCCGGGGCCGGGGGAGAGCAGGACGCCCGCGTAGTCCCCCTCGGCGACGTGCCGGGTGGTGACGGCGTCGTTGCGCAGCACCTCACAGGTGGCCCCGAGCTGGTAGAGGTACTGGACGAGGTTGTAGACGAAGCTGTCGTAGTTGTCGACGACAAGGATGCGCGGCGCGGCGTCGGAGTGGCTCTGGCTCATGGGTAACGGCAACCTCGTCTTCGCTCATTCCTCGACGGGCACGTCGTTGAACGGCAGGATCGGCTCGGCCCAGGGGAAGATGTACTGGAAGAGCAGGAAGACCACGCCGATCACGAGACCTGCGGAGATCAGCGACCGCACCAGGGTGTTGCCCGGCAGGTGGCGCCAGATCCAGCCGTACATGGCTCGCGTTCCCCTCCTTCGCTGCCGCCGTGCCGCCCCCGCGGATGCCTACGGGTGCGCCCGTGGGTGACGGACCCAAGCGTACGTCGCTGGGGCGAAACTGGCATGGGGCTCACGGTTGTGGCCCGCGGTGCCGCCCCTGGGCTGCTTTATTGGGTCCGGACGCACTACGCTAACGGACGATCCCCCCGCTACGCGTAGGACGTAGGAGTACCTCTCGTGCCGAAGTCCCGGATCAGGAAGAAGAAGTCGGACAGCTACGCTCCACCGGAACGGCAGGCCACCAAGATCGACATGAGGGCCGGCCGCCGATGGGTGGCTCCGCTCATGTTGGCGATGTTCGTGATCGGACTCGCCTGGATCGTCGTGTTCTACGTGACTCAGGGAGATCTTCCCGTCGAGGCTCTGGGGAACTGGAACATCGTGGTGGGCTTCGGCTTCATCGCGGTGGGCTTTGTCGTCTCGACCCAGTGGAAGTGACGGAGGTCACGTAGCGCGATGGGTTATCCACAGCTGGACGGATAGTCCGATGAAAGGTGTGGATAACTCTCGGGTGAACTCCCGCCCGCGCAGCGCGTCTGGCATGTTCTGGACAGCCTCTGACCTGCGATGATAGTCGCCAGCTCACCCCGAAAGGTCACCCAGGGTGGCCGTGCACAAGATCCGCCCGGGGCTGTGGAAAACTTTTCGATCCCAGAGCCGCCGCCCGTCGCAGTCGCGCTGCGCGGTCGCCGGAGCTCCACGGGCGGAGGTGCCACGCGAGTCGGAGGTGCCGCCCGCGTCAGGGGTGCCGGCGGTCACAGGAGCTGCGCCGTGCGGACCAGACAGGCGACGAGGATCACCAGCAGCACGACGGCGCACGCCGCGACCTGGACGAGGGTGCGGCGCCTGGCCGGCGCGTGGACCATCGCGTACGCGATGGCGGTGCCGGCGACGAGACCGCCGATGTGGCCCTCCCAGGAGATGTTGCTCCAGGCGAAGGTGATGACGAGGTTGATGCCGAGGAGGACGGCGACCGGCCGCATGTCCTGGTTGAGGCGGCGCATCAGGACGGCCGTGGCCCCGAAGAGCCCGAAGATGGCGCCCGAGGCGCCGAGCGCCGGCTGGTTCTGGGCGGCGAGGACGTACTCGAGGGTACTGCCCGCCAGGCCCGAGATGAGGTAGAGCGCCACGTACCGGGTGCGGCCGAGAACGCCTTCGAGGGGGCGGCCGAGGAACCACAGCGCCAGCATGTTCAGGGCTATGTGCCAGATCTCCTGGTGGAGGAAGGCCGACGTCAGCAGCCGCCACCACTCGCCGGCCGCGACACCGGTCCACGTGCCCGTGAGCGGGTCCCAGGCATACCCGATCATGTCGAAGTCGGTGACGAAACGGTCGCCGCCGATCAGGGCGGCGAGGAAGACGACCGCGTTGATGCCGAGGATGACCGTGGTGACGAGGGCGGTGTCCGAGGTGACCGTCGCGCCCGCGATGGTGCGGGGCTGGGCCGCGCGCACCGCGCGGACGGTGGCCGCCCCGTGGACGCACTCGGGGCACTGGTGGCCGACGGGGGCGGCGATCATGCAGGAGGGGCAGATGGGCCGCTCGCAGCGGGAGCAGCCCACGGCGGTGGTGCGGTCGGGGTGGCGATAGCAGGTGGCCACGCCCGGCTCCGGCGTCGGGTGACCGTGCTGCTGCGTCATCGCGATCGCGTTCCTTCACTCGGCGGGTGGGCTCGGGTCCGTCCTGTGCCGTGTCGCCCTGGTGATCCTACGGCCGGCCGGCCCGATTGGTTCCCCGCCGCCGGGTGGCGGGGGGCGCGTGCAGGTCAGAAGGATGCGGGGACGGGCGGTGCCGTAGGTTGGCACGCGCGGCGGAATCGAATCCGCCTTCGAGGCCCCCGGACCGCGTGAGGACTCCCCCGTGCAGACCAACGACATCAGGGAACCCCACGCCGGGACGGACGGGGCCCGCGACGGCTCCCGGTGGCTGGCCGCCGCCCTCGGGCTCTTCGTGTCGGTCAAGGTGCTCGGCGTCCTCGTGCTCGCGCTGTGGTGCGCCGGGACGGGCGCGGACCCCTGGGTGCTCCTCTCGGAACGCTGGGACTCCCTGTGGTACGTGCGCGTGGCCGAGGACGGCTACGACGTGACCGTGCGGGCCGAGGACGGCCGGCAGCTCTCCAGCATGGCGTTCTTCCCGCTCTATCCCTGGTTAGAGTCCGCTCTCTCGGCCCTGACGCCGCTCGGTCCGCCGCGCGCGGGCCTGGTGATCAGCGCCGTCGCGTCGGTCCTCGCGGCGTGGGGGATCTTCCGGGTGGCCACGGCGCTCCACAGCGAGGCGACCGGCTTCGTCGCCGTCGCTCTCTGGGCCGCGCTCCCCGTCAGCGTCGTCCAGTCCATGGCGTACAGCGAGTCCCTGTTCGTCGCGCTGGCCGCCTGGGGGCTGTACTGCGTCCTGACCCGACGGTGGCTCGCGGCGGGCGTGCTGGCCGCGCTCGCCGGACTGACGCGGCCCGTGGGCCTCGCCGTGGCCGCGGCGCTGCTGGTCACCGTGGGCGTCGCGTGGCTGGGGTCGCGCCGGACGCCGGACGGCGAGCCCGCCCCCGGGCCGCGGGCGCTGCTCGGCTGCGTGGTCGCGCCGCTGGGCGCCGCCTGCTACGTGCTCTGGGTCGGCGCCCAGCGCGGGCGTCTGCTGGGTTACCTCGACGTCCAGGACGAGTGGGGGAACGGCTTCGACGGGGGCTGGGCGTTCTCGCGCTCCGTGGCCGACGGGATGGGGGCGCCGGCGGTGCTGGGCGGCCTACTGGTCTGGGCCGCGGTCCTCGGCCTGGTGGTGTGGGTCCACCTCGTCGGCCTGCGGCGGTTCCCCCATCCGGCGCCGTGGGTGTACTCGGCGGTCGTCACGCTGCTCGCCGTCGGCGCGTCGGGGTACTTCGGGTCCAAGCCGCGCCTTCTCCTCCCGGCGTTCCCGCTGCTCCTGCCCCTGGCGCTGCTGCTGGTGCGGCGGCGGCGCGGCGTGCTCGGGGCCGTCCTCGTGGCGATGGCGGCGGCCTCGGCCGTCTACGGGGCCTTCTGGCTCAACGGGTCCGGGCCGCCCTGATCCGAGGGAGGCGCGCGGCGTCCGGGGCGGTGTCCGCGTGGAGCGTCGGCCTCAGGCGTTCCGGGTCTCGATGGTGACGGTCTCTATCACCACGTCGTGGACCGGGCGGTCGGTGCGGCTGTCCGTGGGGGTGTCGGCGATGTCGTCCACGACCTGCTGGCTGGCGAGGCTGCTGACCTCGCCGAAGATGGTGTGCTTGCCGGTCAGCCACGTCGTGGGGGCCACGGTGATGAAGAACTGCGAACCGTTGGTGCCGGTCTGCCGCGGTCCGGGCCCGGCGTTGGCCATGGCCAGCAGGTAGGGCCGGGTGAAGGCCAGGTCCTCGTGGATCTCGTCCTCGAACTGGTATCCGGGCCCGCCGGTGCCGTTGCCCAGGGGGTCGCCGCCCTGGATCATGAACCCGCTGATCACCTGGTGGAAGATCGTGCCGTCGTAGAGCGGGGCCGTGGACTTCCTGCCGGTCTCCGGGTCGGTCCACTCGCGGCTGCCGTCGGCGAGTCCGACGAAGTTGCTCACGGTCCTGGGCGCCTCGTCGGGGAAGAGCCGGAGTTCGATGTCGCCGCGGTTGGTCCTGAGGGTGGCGTAGAGCCGCTCTGCCACGATCTGCCTTCCGTCTCTGCCGCTGGTCCGCGATGGGTCGTCCGCGGGTCGTTCGCTCCCCCCGACCGTTGATCCTGCCACGAGACCGCGACACGCCCACCTCCCTGGCGCGCGTTTTTGTCAGCCGAACCAGACATAACAGGCATGATTTATGCACGAGTAGATAAGACGTATAGACAGTGCGAATCATGATCAAGGAGGCGAGAACTGTGGGCTGTGGATCGAACCGAGGCCGTGGGCAGTGGGTGCGAGGCGAGCGCCAGGGCAACGGCGGCACGACGAGGATGCGGCGCGCCGCCGCCGTCGTGGTGCCGGGCGCGGTGACCGCGGGCACCGGAGCGGTGCGCCAGGCCAGGCGCGCCGGGGCGTACGTGGGCCCGCGCGCCGCGCGGGCGGTGCGCGCCGCCCGCACCGGCTACGGCGAGCAGGTGGCCCCCCGGCTGGAGGCGGCCAGGGCCGCCGCGGGACCGGTGAGCCGCGAGGCCAGGGCCAGGTCCGAGGTGGCGGTGGTGGCGCTGCGTGGCGCGATCACGCCGCGGGAGGCACGGCTGGTGATCCGGGGCAGGGAGCGGCGGCGGAGGATCGTGCGCGTGGCGCGGCGGCTCGGCGTGGCGGGCCTGGTGGCCGCCTGCGCGTTCGCCGGCTGGAAGTGGTGGGAGCGGCAGTCGAGCCCGGAGTGGCTGGTGGAGCCCTCGCCGGCCACGGAGGTGCCGCCCGCCGAGCTGGCGGAGGAGGCCGCCCAGGCCGAGGCGGAGACGCAGACGATGGAGGACATGGAGCGCGTGGAGCAGGCCGAGGACATGCGCGGGGAGACCGAGGCGGAAGCGGAAGCGGAAGCGGAACGGCGGCGGAAGGCGGGCTGAGCCCGCTCCCCGCCGCCGCTGGGTTCGCGTCCGTGGTCGCGTTCCGGTGACGCCTCCGGCCGGTCAGTCCATGCCGAAGATCGTCCCGGTGTCACCGCCGGTGCCACCGCCCGGGTCGCCCGTGCCGCCGCCGGGATCGCCGGTCGCGCCGCCGAGCGCGCTGGCCTCGATGCAGTACACGTTGACCGTGGAGCCCTCGTCGACGGCGGTGCCGGCGGGCGGGTCGGTGCGCTCGACGATCACCGTGCCGGAGGGCTGGCTGCACTGGAGCACCGGGGTGAGGCCGGCCTGGATCAGCGCGGCCTCGGCGGCCTCGTAGTACGGCTGGTTGGTGACGTCGGGAATCGTGACCTGGGCCGGCTCCGTCGGCTCCGAGGGCACCGCGTAGGTCAGCTGGATGGTGCTGCCGGGCGGCTGGACGGTGCCCGCGTCCGGGTTCTGGTCGATGACCTCGTTCTCCGCACGCGAGTCGTCCGTCTGTTGGACGGCGGTCACGATGAAGCCCGCGTCCTCCAGCAGGGCCTGCGCGTCGGCCAGCTGCGAGCCGACCACGTCCGGCACCGTCTCGCCCTCGGGCTCGACGGCCACGGTGAGCGTGATGGTGGCGCCGGGCGCGGCGTCCTCACCGCCGCCGGGGTCCTGCTCCAGGACCGTGCCGGCCTCCTCCGAGTCGCTCTCCTGCTCCTCGCGCTCGACCTCGAAGCCCGCGTCCTCCAGGGTGGCCTCGGCGTCCTCGACGCTCTCGCCCACGACGTCGGGCACCTCGACGGCCTCGGGGCCGGCGGACATGGTGAGCTCGACGGTGTCGCCGCGCGATATGTCCTCGCCGGCGGCGGGGTTCGTCTCGCAGACCAGCCCCTCCTCGACGTCGTCGCAGGTGCGGCTCTCGCCCTCCACGACCTCGAAGCCGCCGTTGGTGCCCTGTCTCTGGGCCTCCTCCAGCGTCATGCCGCGCATCTCGGGGACCTCGATCGTGCTCTCCGGCGGGTCGCCCCCGAAGAGGGCGCGGCCGACGAAGACCGCGCCGACGAGAACGAGGATGGCGGCGAGCACCAGCAGGATCGTGGAGGTGTGACTGCGGCGCTGGCGCCGGTCGGCGCGGCCGTTGTACCCGTAGTCGTCGTCGTATCCGTCGCGCCCGTAGTTCGGGTCGTTGGCCGGCGAGAGCATCTGGGTCTGGGCGTCGGTGGGACGCAGCGCCGTGGTCGGCCGGTCGTCGTAGCCGTAGGCGGCGGCCCCCATGCCGGCGGCGGCCGCCACCGGCTGGCCGTCGAGGAACGCCTCGATGTCGGCGCGCATCTCGTCGGCGGTCTGGTACCGGTAGTCCGGGTCCTTGACCAGGGCTTTCAGGACGATGGCGTCGATGTCGGAGGTGAGCTCCGGGTCGTAGACGCTGGGGGGCTGCGGCTCCTCCCGGACGTGCTGGTAGGCGACGGCGACGGGGGAGTCGCCGACGAACGGGGGGCGCAGGGTGAGCAGCTCGTAGATGAGGCAGCCCGTGGAGTAGAGGTCGGAGCGCGCGTCGACGGTCTCGCCCTTGGCCTGTTCGGGGGAGAGGTACTGGGCGGTGCCGATCACGGCGGCCGTCTGCGTCATGGTCATGCCCGCGTCCCCCATGGCGCGGGCGATGCCGAAGTCCATCACCTTGACCTGGCCGCCGCGGGTGAGCATGACGTTCGCGGGCTTGATGTCGCGGTGGACGATGCCGTTGCGGTGGGAGTACTCCAGGGCCTGGAGGATGCCGACGCACATCTCCAGGGCGCGCTCGGGAAGCAGCTTGCGGCCGGAGTGCAGCAGTTCACGGAGGGTGGAGCCGTCGACGTACTCCATGACGATGTAGGGGATGGAGATGCCGTCGACGTAGTCCTCGCCGGTGTCGTAGACGGCGACGATGGCGGGGTGGTTCAGGGAGGCGGCCGACTGGGCCTCGCGGCGGAACCTGGCCTGGAACGTGGGGTCGCGGGCCAGGTCGGCCCGGAGGGTCTTGACGGCGACGGTGCGGCCGAGGCGCGTGTCATGGGCGAGGTAGACCTCGGCCATCCCCCCGCGGCCCAGCACCTGGCCGAGTTCGTACCGCCCGCCGAGGCGACGCGGCTCTTCCATGCTTCCAGCCCTCTCCGTTTGGTCCCGGACCGCACCCCCTGGCGGCCCGGCCGGGGCTCGCGAGCCCTGGGCTACCGTACCTGTCGAGCGTGGGAGTGCCGGCCACAGGTGGGCGGCCGATATCCAACCGGTATTCGCGCCGGACCCGGTCTGGCCAGGTGGCGGCGCTGGTGTGTGTGACGTGTGTTCGTGGGGACCGGTTCGGCCGGTCGGGGTGAACGGCGCGTTACGTTGCTCACGTGGCGTCGCTCCGAGACGGCGGGGCCGGCGTCAGTTCTGGCTGTTCAGCACCGCCTCCATCACCGACTTGGCGATGGGCCCGGCGAGGAGGCCGCCGCCGATCTCGTCGCGGTCCTCCGAGCCGTTCTCCACGACGACGGCCACCGCGACCGGGGAGCCCTCACCGTCCTCGGGGATCGCGTACGAGGTGAACCACGCGTAGGGCAGCTCCTCGTTGTTCTCGCCGTGCTGGGCGGTGCCCGTCTTGCCGCCGACCCGGACGCCGTCGATCTGCGCGCTGGTGCCGGTGCCCTCCTCGACGACGGTCTCCATGGCGTCCTGGAGGGCCTGGGCGTTCTCCGGCGACAGGGGCGTGGACATCTCGCGGGGCTCGTGCCGCTCGATGACGTCGAGGTTCGGGGCGACGAGCTGGTCGACCATGTACGGCTCCATCAGCACGCCGTCGTTGGCGATGGCGGCGGAGAACATCGCGACCTGGAGCGGGGTGGCGCGGTTGGACGCCTGGCCGATGCCGGCCTGGGCGTTCTGCGGGCGGACGTCCTCGGGGTAGGAGCTCTGCTCGACGCGGACCGGGATGTCGAGCGCCTCCTCGTGGTACCCGAAGTCCTCCGCCGTGTCCTGCATCGCCTCGGCGCCGACGTCGTCGGCGAGGCGGGCGAAGACCGAGTTGCACGACCACTGGAGGCCCACGCGCAGGGAGGCGTTCTCGCAGGGGGCGGTGGGGATCGGGTTCGGGATCTCCAGGCCCGTGGTCTCCGGGAGCACGTACGGCACGGGCGTCTCGGTCTCCTGGTCCACGTCGTCGACCAGGCCGTTCTCCAGCGCGGCGGCGGCGGTGACGAGCTTGAACGTGGAGCCGGGGGGATACGTCTCACGCAGCGCGCGGTTCAGCATGGGCTCGTCGGGGTCGTCGAGCAGGGCGTTCCACGCCTCCGCGTCCTCGGCGCCGTACCCGGCGAAGCTGGAGGGGTCGTAGGAGGGGAACGAGGCGAGGGCGAGGACGGCGCCGGTGCGGGGGTCGATGGCGGCGACGGCGCCCTTCGCGTCGCCCGGCAGGTTCTCCAGGCCCTCGTAGGCGGCGCGCTGGGCGTCGGCGTTCAGGGTGGTGACGACGTTGCCGCCGCGCTGGTCCTCGCCGGTCAGCATGTCGATGGTGTTGTTGAAGAAGAGGCGGTCGTCGTCCCCGGTGAGGACGTCGTCCTCGACGCCCTCCAGCAGGTTGGCGCCGAAGGCCTGCGAGGAGTACCCGGTGACCGGGGCCCACATCTCGCCGTCGGTCCAGGTGCGCTCGTACCGGAAGTCCGGGTCGTCGGTCTCGACGGAGCCGGTGATCGGCTCGCCGTCGACGATGATGTTGCCGCGTGGGTGGGAGTACCGCTCGATGGCGACGCGGCGGTTGTTCTCGTCGGTCTGGAGTTCGTCGGCCTGGACGAACTGCACCCAGTTGACGCGCAGAAGCAGGGCGAGGATGAGCAGGCCGCAGAAGATCGCGACCCGACGCATGGGCTTGTTCATACGCGGACCACCTGGGTCTCGGCGGCGTCCAGGGAGGTCGCCGGGGTGGGTGCGGGCTTGCGGGCGGTGTCGCTGATGCGCAGCAGCAGGGCGACCAGCGCCCAGTTGGCGATCACGGAGGAGCCGCCCTGGGCGAGGAAGGGGATCGTCATGCCCGTGAGGGGGATCAGCCCGGTGACGCCGCCGGTGACGATGAAGACCTGGAGCGCGAAGACGCCGGTGAGGCCGATGGCCAGCAGCTTCCCGAACGGGTCGCGGGTGGCCAGGGCGGTGCGCAGGCCGCGCTCGATGAGGAGGCCGTAGAGGAGGATGACGGCCATCATCCCGACGAGCCCGAGCTCCTCGCCGACGGTGGCCAGGATGTAGTCGCTCTTGGGGGCGATGCCGCCGATGAGGCGGGAGTACCCCTGGCCGAGGCCGGAGCCGAGGAGGCCGCCGGCGCCGAAGGAGTACATCACCTGGGCGGTCTCGGTGACACCGTCGTTCGCGCCGAGGGCCAGCGGGTTGAGCCAGTTGTCGACGCGGTCACCGACGTGGGCGTTGGTGGAGGCGACGAAGACGGCGCCCGAGGCGGACAGCAGGAGGCCGAAGATGATCCAGCTGGTGCGCTCGGTGGCGACGTAGAGCATCACCACGAAGATGCCGAAGAACAGCAGCGAGGTGCCGAGGTCCGTCTCGAAGATCAGGATGATCAGGCTCATGGCCCAGACCATGAGGATGGGCCCGAGGTCCCGGCCGCGCGGCCAGTACAGGCCGGCGAAGCGGCGGCTGGCCAGCGCGAGCGCGTCCCGCTTGACCATGAGGTACCCGGCGAAGAAGACCGCGATCACGATCTTGGCGAACTCGCCCGGCTGGAGCGAGCCCACGCCGGGGATGTCGAGCCAGATGCGGGCGCCGTTGATCTCCTGGCCGAGGGGGGTCATCGGGGAGACCAGCAGCAGCAGCGCCACGACCATCGAGATGTACGTGTACCGCTGGAGGATGCGGTGGTCCTTGAGGAAGACGAGGACGCCGAGGAAGAGGGCGACGCCGATCGTGGACCAGATCAGCTGGTCCGTGGCGGCGGGGCCCCCGAGCTCGGGCGTGGTGATCGTCGGCTCCTGGTCGAGCCGCCAGATGAGGACGAGGCCCAGGCCGTTCAGCAGGGTGGCGATGGGCAGCATCAGCGGGTCGGCGTACGGCGCGAAGCGGCGCACGACGAGGTGGGCGACGCCCGCCATGAGGCCCATGCCCAGCCCGTACCCGAGCATGCCGGCGGGGAGCTCCTCGTCCCGGGCGAGGCCCACGTTGGCGTAGGCCAGCACGGGGACGAGGACGGCGAAGACGAGCAGGGCGAGCTCGGTGTTGCGACGGCTCGGGAGGCCGCCGGTGGAGACGGTGGTGTTGCCGGTCGGGGCGCTCATGGGCTCGTGCTCGTCGTCTGCTGTCGGGTCATCGCGGCGTCACTCAGGTCCCGCACTGTTTGGCCATCTCCCGTTGGTCCGGGTCGAGCGGTGGTGTCGTCGAGCCGGGGTCGGTCTCGGCGTCCGGCTCCTCGGTGGGCCGGTCCCGGTCGCCCTCGCCGCTCTCGTCGGGGGTCTCGGGGTCGGAGGGGGAGTTGGGGTCCTCCGTCTGCTGGGTCTCCGGCTCGTTGCTCTGCTCGGCGCCGCCGGGCGGGGTGTCCTCGCTGGTCCCCCCCTCGGCGTCGCCCTGGCCGCCCTCGGCGCCCTGGTCCTGCTCCTGCGCCTCGCTGTGCTCGGCCAGCAGGCGGCACGTCTCGGCCTGGCGGCCCAGGTCGGCGAGGGTGCGCTCGGCGTCCTCCAGGCTGGAGGGGGAGATCGTCTCCTCGACGCGGTTGCGCTGGAAGGCGGGGAGGTGCTCCAGCTCGATGTTCGGGTAGTCCCGTTCGATGCTGGAGAGGCTGATCGGGCCGAGGTCCTGGCTCAGGCCGCGGTAGAGCGCGACGTGCGTGCCGTTGGGCGCGATGTAGTACTGCGTCTGGGTCCAGCGGTACGCGGCGAACAGGCCGGCGCCGAGCACCGCCAGGGACAGGCCGATGACGGCGGCCAGCTTCCACGGGCGGCGGCGTTCGCGGGTGGCGACGAAGTCCCCGTCGGTGAAGGCGGTGCCGAAGACGCCCGTGGGCGGGTCCAGCGGTGGTGGCGCGGCCGGCCTGCCGAGGCTCGCCGCGCGCGACGCGGGGGTCGGCGAGCCCGGCTCGCCGCCGCTGCGCAGGGCCTGCGAGTCGGCGACGGCGCCGACGACCTGGGGGCGGTCGTAGAGCTGGCGGGCGAGGGTGTCGCCCTCCTGGGCGTCGATGTCGAGGACGTCGGCGACGATGCAGGTGACGTTGTCCGGGCCGCCGCCGCGCAGGGCCAGCTCGATCAGCTCCCTGATCGTCTCCTCGGGGGGCTGGAACGCGGCGAGGGTGTCGCGGAGCGTCTCGTGGCTGACGACGCCGGACAGGCCGTCGGAGCAGAGCAGGTACCGGTCGTGGGGGCGGACCTCGCGGATGGAGAGGTCGGCCTCGATGTGGTCGGCGCTGCCGAGGGCCCGCATGAGGAGGGAGCGCTGCGGGTGGGTGGTGGCCTCCTCCTCGGTGATCCGGCCCTCGTCCACCAGCCGCTGGACCCACGTGTGGTCCTGGGTGATCTGGGTGAGCTCGCCGTCGCGCAGGAGATACGCCCGCGAGTCGCCGACGTGGGCAAGACCCAGGCGCTGACCGGTCCACAGCAGGGCGGTGAGGGTGGTGCCCATGCCGTCCAGGCGGGGCTCCTCGGCGACCATCGAGCGCAGCCGCTCGTTGGCGCGCTGCACGGAGTCGCCGAGGGAGGTGAGGACGTCGGAGCCGGGGATGTCGTCGTCGAGCGGGACGAGGGTGTAGATGACCTCGGAGCTGGCGACCTCGCCGGCGGCCTGGCCTCCCATGCCGTCCGCGATGGCGAGCAGGCGGGGACCGGCGTACCCGGAGTCCTCGTTGTGGTCGCGGATCATCCCGGTGTGGGAGCCGGCGGCGAATCTCAGTGACAGGCTCATGCGCGCCTTCCCCGTTCTCCGGTGGCTCCGGTGGCCGCACGGACCCGCCGCGTCGGCCGCTTCGGCCGCGCCGCCTGCGGTGGCCGTTCTGACCGCGTCGGCTGGGTCAGTCGCCTGGGCGTCATGGTCCGACCTACTTCCGCAGCTCGATGACGGTCTTGCCGATGCGGATCGGCGTGCCGAGCGGAATGGGCGTGGGGGTGGTCAGACGCGTCCGTTCCAGGTAGGTGCCGTTGGTGGAGCCGAGGTCTTCAACGATCCACTGCCCGTCGCGGTCGGGGTAGATCCTGGCGTGGCGGCCGGAGGCGTAGTCGTCGTCGAGGACGATCGTGGAGTCGTGGGCCCGGCCGAGGGTGATCGTCTGGCCGGCGAGGGCCATCGTGGTGCCCGCGAGCGAGCCCTCGCTGATGACGAGCTTGGTGGGTGCGCCGCGGCGCTGCCGCCCGCCGCGCCCTCCGGCCTGCGGCGGGGGCTGCTGGCGGGGCTGGCGTCGGGGCGGCTGCGGCTCCGGGCGGCGGACGGCGGCGCGTTGCGTGACGCGGGTGCCGAAGAGGTCGCTGCGGATGACCTGGACGGCCACGATGACGAACAGCCACAGCACGGCCAGGAAGCCGAGTCTCATGACCGTCAGGGTCAGCTCAGACATTGCCCCCCGCTTACCCTTCGGCTTGGCGGTAGATAACGGTGGTGCTCCCGACGACGATCCGGGAGCCGTCGCGGAGCGTAGCGCGTTTGGTGTGCTGCCCGTCCACCACGATCCCGTTCGTCGATCCCAGGTCACGCACCGTGGCGGGCTGGGTGGCCTGGATCTCGCAGTGTCTGCGGGAGACCCCGGGGTCGTCGATGCGCACGTCAGCCTCGGTGCTGCGGCCGATGACCAGGGAGGCGCGCGAGATCTGGTGGCGGGTGCCGTTGATCTCGACCCAGCGGCGCACGCGCGCGTTCTGACGTGCCCCATAGGGCGGGGATCCGGCGGCGGCGGGGTAACCGGGGGCGGGCTGCGGGGGACGCGGCGGGTACCCGTATCCACCCTGGCCGGGCGCACCGGAGGGGCCGGCGGGGCCCGGCGGCCTCGGGGGAGGCTGCGAGGGCGGCGGCGGGGGCGCGGCGGCGCCGTACGTCGGGGCGGCGGGGCCTGAGCCGGGGGAGCTGGCGGCGAGGGTGCGGCTACGGACGCGGTAGAGGCCGGTGTCGAGCGACTCGCCCTGGGCGAGGTGGACCCTGATCTCACCCATGAAGGTGTAGCGCTGCTGCTTGGCGTACTCGCGGACCATGCTGGCGAGCTCGTCGCCGAGCTGGGCGGCGTACGGGGCCAGGCGCTGGTAGTCGCTGGGGCTCAGCTCGACGATGAAGTCGTTGGGGACGACGGTGCGTTCGCGGTTCCAGATGGTGGCGTTGTTGTCGCACTCGCGCTGGAGCGCGCCGGCGATCTCGACCGGCTGCACCTCGGACTTGAAGACCTTGGCGAAGGTGCCGTTGACCAGGCCCTCCAGCCGCTGCTCGAAGCGCTTCAGTACGCCCATGGTGCACCTCCCTCTGCGTTGCTCTCCGATGTCCCGGCGCGGCTGGCGCGATCGTGCTTACTGATCGTATCCACGCGCGAGACGATCAGGTGGTTCCCGGCGGTGAGCTCCTCCGTCCTCCCTGTCCGGCCCCTTCTCCGCCCTCCACGGGATCGTAGGGGGAGCCTGCCAACAGTGTCCCGCATGTGGGGAGGGGATGAGTACGCCAGGGGGTGAGGCTGGGGTGGAGGTGGGGAGGGGAGGGGGTGGTGTGGTGCGTGGGGGCGGCCGAGAACGCAGGTGAGGGCACGGCCCGGGGCGTGTTAGCCTTCTGGTGTCGACGACCTCCCCCACCTGTGGGGTTGGTCACGGACATCCCACGCGCGGGTGGCGGAATAGGCAGACGCGCTGGATTCAGGTTCCAGTGCCCGAAAGGGCGTGGGGGTTCAACTCCCCCCTCGCGCACGCGTGATCGTCAGGCCCCGGCCAGTTCTGGCCGGGGCCTGACGGCTGTCCGGGGGCAGTGGGGGCGGCCGGTCGCGGGGCGCGGCGGCGGGGCCGTCGCGGGGGTGGGGGAGCCGGGCCCGGCGGGGCCTGAGGTGTCCGTGAGGGGCAAATGATATGTAAATCAGGGGATACGTCTTTCTTTGGCGTTGGGTGTTTAGCGCGTTTTGCGTGATTTCCCCTTTTTCTTCTGTCATGGTTTTCATCGCTTGCCGGAGGTCGAAACCGGGTTCTGAAGGGTGAAACCATGCGTTTTCTATGGCTGCTCGTGGTCGCCGTCCTGGGGGGCATGCTGGCGCCCGCCACAGCCGTCGCCGCCGACGACGTGGGAGGGGAAGCGGGGACGGGGACGGGGACAGGAGCGGGGGCGAGGGCGGAGACGGGATCGGACGCGTTCGTCGAGCGGTACCGGGCCGTCGTCCACGGGGGGATCGTCAGCGCCGCGAACACCGTCGTCACCTGCGGCCGTGCCGTGGGACCCGGCGTGCTTCCGTGCGCCAGCGCGCAGCAGGGCTCGGGCGGGCGCGCGGCGGACTACGACACCGCCTACGTCGACGTCGACAGCGACCCGAACACCTACAACTCCAGCCAGGCCCACCTGGAGCTGCCGAGCGGCGCCCGCGTGGCGTACGCCCGGCTGTACTGGGGCGCCAACATCCGCGTCGGAGAACAGAAACCCCCCGCGGACAGCGGGCGCGTCCTGATCGCCGAACCCCGCGGCAACTACAAGGAACTGCTCGCCGACGAGCCCGTGGAACACCACGACACCGGCGCCTACGAGAGCTTCACCGCCTCGGCCGACGTCACCGAGCTCGTGCGCCACGCCGGGTCCGGCTCGTACACCGTGGGGCAGCTCAACGTGGCGATGGGCAACTCCCCGGCCGGCGGCTGGGGCGGCTGGTCCCTGGTGGTCGCGTACGAGGACGAGGACGAGCCGCTGCGGGAGCTGGCGATCATGGACGGCCTCGCGTCGCTCGACGGTCCCGGCGACGCGGCCACGGTCGCCTTCGACGAGCTGCGGGCCGCGGCCGGTGGGCGGGCGAGCCTCGGCGTCGTCGCGTTCGGCGGGGACCGGGGCCGGACCGGGGACTCCGCGACCGTGGTCGGCACGGCGGGCGACGGAGCCGCCGCGGGCCCGGCCGGCCGGCCCCTCCCCGTCGCGCTCGGGAACGACGCCAGCCCCTCCGACGACGTGATGAACTCCACGATCTCCGGGCAGGCCGCCGAGGCGGCGGGCGTGGAGCCGAGCAGGGAGCCGACCCACGTCCACACCTTCGGTTTCGACGCCGACGTGTTCGACGTGTCGGAGGCGATGGCCGACCGGCCGGTGAGGCGGCTCGCGGTGCGCTTCGCCAGCGGCGACGACACGTACCAGGTGGGCGCGCTCTTCCTCCAGGCCGAGGCATCCGAGGAGAGCGCGACGCTCCTTCGGACCGAGGCCGAGACGCGGGCCCGGCCGCTGTCCTGGGCGAGACGCTGATGCCCGCGCTGTCGGCGGGGTCCTCGGCGGCGGACCCGTCTGCGGTGTCGGACACGGACACGTCCACGGCGGCGGTGCCCATGGTGTCGGCAGTGCCCATGGTGTCGGCGGTGTCCACGGCGGCAGCGGTGCCGACGGTGTGGGTCGTGCCCACGGCGCCAGGAGCGTCGGCGGTGCCGGAGGCGCCAACGGCGCGGGAGGTGCCCGAGGAGCCGGCGGCGGCGCCGGCGGGGCGCCCCGTTGACGGTCCGGCCGGAAGGCTGCCGGAGCGGCCGGAGGTGCCGGAGGGGCCGGAGGTGCCGGCGGTCGGGCGCGGGACGCGGTCGCTGTCACGGTCACGGTCACGGGCGGTGACCGTCGTGCACCTGGTACAGCCCGGAGAGGGCGGCGTCGCCCGCGCCGTCGCCGACCTGGTGCGCGAACAGGCGGCCCTCGGGATCAGGACCGTCGTGCTCTGCCCGCCGGGCGGCACCCTCGCGCGCGCCGCCACCGCCGCGGGCGCGCGGGTGCGGTGCTGGCTCGCGGCCCGCGAGGTCGGCCCGAACCTGCCGTGGGAGGTGCTCTTCGCCGCCCGCGCCATCCGCGAGGCCCGCCCCGACCTCGTCCACCTGCACAGCGCCAAGGCCGGCCTCGCCGGGCGGCTCGCGGTGCGGGGCCGGCTGCCCACCGTCTACCAGCCGCACGCCTGGTCCTTCGAGGCGGTCGAGGGCGTCACGGCGCGGCTCGCGCGCGCCTGGGAGCGCCACGCCGCCCGGTGGGCGGACCGCGTGGTCTGCGTCAGCGAGGGTGAGCGGGCACGCGGCGAGCGGGAGGGGATCGACGCGGCCTGGTCGGTGATCCCCGGCGGCGTGGACCTCGACGGCTTCCCCGCCGCCGACGGCGTCGAACGCCGCCAGGCGCGGGCCGCCCTCGCCGCCGTCCACGGCCTGCCGCAACGGGCCCCGCTGGTCGTGTGCGTGGGACGGCTGTGCCGGCAGAAGGGCCAGGACGTGCTGCTCCGGGCCTGGCCCGAGGTGGCCGCGCGGCTGCCGGGGGCGCGGCTCGCGTTCGTCGGCGACGGGCCCGACGCGTCGCGGCTGCGTGGCCAGGCGACCCGGCTGGGCGTCCCCGGGGTGCTCTTCGCCGGGCCCACCAGTGACGTCAGGCCCTGGTACGCGGCGTCGGACCTCGTGGTGCTGCCGTCGCGGTGGGAGGGCATGGCGCTGGCGCCCCTGGAGGCCATGGCGGTGGGTCGGCCGGTGGTGGTGACCGACGTCGGCGGCGGGCGGGAGTGCCTGCCGCCGGGCCACGCCGCCGACTGCCTCGTGCCGCCGGGCGACGCGGGGGCGCTGGCCGGCGCGCTCGCCGGCCTGCTGGAGAACGCGGAGCGTCGCCGCGTGCTGGCGCGGCAGGCGAGCGAGCACGCGCGGGCGGCGCACGACGTGCGGCGCGTGGCGGCGGACTGCTGCCGGCTCTACGCCGAACTGCTGGGTGTGGACGTGGGAGAGGGAGAGGGAAAGGGAGAGGGAGAGGGCGACCGGGGGGGCCGGGCGGGGAGTGACGCACTCGGCGAGGTCCGGGACGGTGTGCGCGGCGGTGTGCGCGGCGGTGCCGGAGGGCGGACGGTGTCGCGAAGGCCGACGGCGTCATGAGTACGGACCGAACGACGGAGCGCGCGGCCGGACCGGCGGAGCGCGTGGTCGGGGCCGTCGCCGAGGGCACCGTCGGCCCGGCCGTCACGGCGCGGGTCGTGCCGCCCCGGGTCCCCGCGCGGGCGCCCGTCGCCCCGAGGGCGCGGCGGCGTGATCCGCGTCGCCGGCCCGACCACGGCGCCGGTGCCGCGCTGGCGCTGGCCGCGGCCGACGCCGTCGCGCTCCTCGCCGCCGCCGTGACGCTGGCACGGCCGGACCCGCCGTTGCCCACGGTCACGGCCGTCGGGATCGCGCTGTTCGCGCTGGCCTTCTCCCCCGCCGCGTCCGCACTCCTCTATCGGCCCGGACCGGCCTCGGCCGCCCTCGACGAGCTGCCCCGCCTGCTCGGCCACGCCGCCGTCGCCTGGTGCCTGGCCGTCGCCGTGCTGTCGGCCGCGGTGCCCTGGCCACGGCTCGCGGCGGCCGTCGCCGCCCAGGCGGCGCTGGCGTGCGCCGGCCGCGCCGTCGTCTACCACGCGCGGCGCCGCGCGGCCCGCCGTCGACCGCGGCCCACCCTCGTCGTCGGCACCGGGCGGGCGGGGCAACGCGTCGCCGCCGCGCTCGCCGCGCACCCCGAGTACGGAATGCGGCCGGTCGGACTCGTCGGGCCCGTCCCCAGCCGGCTGCCGGAGATCTCCCCGCTGCCGGTCCTGACCACCCACCGCGACGTGACGCGCGCCGTCGCGCACGGCGGGGTCCGCGACGTCGTCCTCGCCTGCCCGCCGCGCGACCGGCTCGTCCGGCTGCTGTGGGAACGCGGCTGCCGCGTCTGGCTGGTGGACGCCGACACGGACCCGGGCGCCGCCGTCGTCGCCCGCGCCGTGGCCGCCGCGCGCCGCCACCGGGCCGCCGCCCACCTGTGGGGGTTCGCCTGCCACCGCCTCGACCCGCCGGGCGGCCAGGGTGTCGGGCGGCTGCGGCTGCGGCTGCGGCGGATGGCGAAGCGGGCGCTCGACGTCGCCGTCGCGGCGCCGGTGCTGCTGCTCGCGGCGCCCCTGCTCGCCGGCTGCGCCCTCGCGGTGCGGCTCGCCGACGGGCCCGGGGTGATCTTCCGTCAGGAGCGCGTGGGGCAGGACGGGCGGCGTTTCACGATCCTGAAGTTCCGCACGCTGCGGCCCGCCGACGACCACGAGGCCGCCACGCGGTGGACCATCGCGGAGGACCGGCGCCTGTCGGCCGTGGGGCGGCTGCTGCGCCGCACCTCGCTCGACGAACTTCCGCAGCTGTGGAACGTGGTGCGCGGCGACATGAGCCTGGTCGGGCCGAGGCCCGAGCGGCCCCACTTCGTGGAGCGCTTCTCCCGGGCCTACCCCGGCTACGCGCAGCGGCACAGGGCGCCGGTCGGGCTGACCGGGCTGGCGCAGGTCAGCGGCCTGCGGGGCGACACGTCCATCGAGGACAGGACCCGGTTCGACAACCACTACATCGCCAGCTGGTCGCTCTGGCAGGACCTGCGCATCCTGCTGCGGACCGCCGCCGTCTGGCTTCGCTGCGGGGGGCGTTGAGGGTGGCCGGCAGGTGGCCGTTGCCGGGGCGGGCCGGCCTTCGGGGCGGGCTGCGGGGGTGGGCAGTTCTGCGGGCGTTGGTGGGTCTGCGGGCGTTGGCAGGGCTGTGGGCGCGGGCGGGACGACGCGTGCTGGCGGGGCCGCGGGCCCTGGCCTGTTTGCGGGTGCCGGTGGGCCTGGGTGTGCCGGCCCTGGTGGTGGCGGCCGTGGCGGCGTCGCTGTGCGTGCCGGGCGGCTTTGCCGGCCGGGCCCCCGACGTGGCCTCCGCCGTGTTGGTGGCGGGCTGCGCGGTGGTCGTCGTCGTCGCGCGGCGGCGTGGCGGGCGCCCGGTGCTGGACGCGCGGGCCGCGCTCCTGCTCGGCGCGCCCGGCGTGGCGTTGGCCGTCGTGACCGCCCTCTCCGGCGATCCGGTGGCCAGCCTCGCCGGCTTCGCGCGCTGCGCTCAGGTGTTCGTGCTGGTGCCGCTCGCGGTGGTGCTGCTGCTGCGTTCGCACCGGGAGGCGAGGCTGGTGCTGGGGTGCGTGGTGGTCCTGGCGCTGGCGCAGGGGGCGGTGGGCGTGGTGCAGTACGCGACCGGGACGGGCGCCTCGTACATGGGGCAGAACGTCCGGGCGGTGGGGACCTTCGGGGCGCAGCACGTCATGGGCATGGCCACCGTCGTGTCGTACGGGATCGTCGCCGCGCTCGCGCTCGGGCTGGCGCCGCCGCGTGGCGCGCCGCGGTGGTGCCGGCCGGCGGCGTGGGGGGCGGCGGCGGTGTTGCTGGTGCCGTTGGCCGTGTCGTTCAGCCGGGGTGCGTGGCTGGCGACGGCGGCGGCGGTGGGGGCCGTCGGCGTGGTGAGCGCGTGGTGGCTGTGGCAGGGGCGGGGACGGGGACGGGGACGGAAGCCCTCGGCGTTGACCGGACCGTCGGGCCCGGTGGAACCGCCGGCCGTGGCGGGGCGCGACGGGCGGCGCGGGCGTCGTGGGCGGGGCTTGGCGCTCGCGGCGTGCGCTGGCGGCCTGCTGCTGGTGGGTGGCGCGGTGGTCGCCGCGAGCTCCGGGGCGGGCGGCGGCCTGGTCGGGGAGCGCTTCGACAGCCTCACCGAGGCGTTCGGCTTCGACACGGAGCAGCACGAGGACAAGGGCGGCGCGGTGCAGGACCAGTCCGTCGCCGACCGGTACGCCATGTGGTCGGCGGCGTTCGCGATGTGGCGGGACGAGCCGTTCACCGGCGTCGGGCCGAGGCAGTTCGCCGCCCACCGCGACGGCCACGCCACGATGGCGCTCTCCGCCGGCGGGGAGACGGGCGGAGCCGGCGGCGCGTACCAGCTCCAGGAACTGCTCTCCCCCCACAACATGTACCTGCTGCTCCTCAGCGAGCAGGGACTGCTCGGCGCGGCGACCATCGTCGGCTGCTGGGCGGCGGTGGCCGTGCTGTGCCTCAAGCGGCTGCGGTTGCGGTTGCGACTGCGACTGCGACTGCGACTGCGGACGGGGACGGGGACGCGGCTGCCGACGGGGCGCGTCGCCGAGCCGGACGAGCGGGCGGTCGGGCTCGCCGCCGTCGGCCTGCTGAGCTGGCAGGCGGTCGACTTCCTCTACGCCGACATCGGCGGCCCCACCAGCACGCTGACCGCCGTCGGCCTCGGCCTGGCCGCCTGGTGGGCCCTGTCGCCCGCCGCGTTCCCCGCGGCCCGCGAGACGGGAGCACGTACGTGAGAGGGCTGGTGGCGTCGCGCGGACGGGGAGGGCCGCGTGGGGTGCGCGGCGAGTCGGCGGAAGGGGACCAACGGGGCGAGCGGAACGACCGGAACGACCGGAACGACCGGAACGAGCGGGCCGAGCGGACCGAGCGGTTCGTGGTGCGCGCCGCCGGCGTGACGGCCGTGCTGACGGCCTGCGGTGCCCTCTGCGGCCTGGCGCGGGACCAGATCATCGCCCACCTCTTCGGCGCGGACGGCCAGACGGACGCGTTCCTCGTCGCGTGGACCGTCCCCGAGGTGGCGTCGACCCTCCTCATCGAGGACGCCATGGCGCTGCTGCTGGTCCCCGCCGTCAGCGTCGCCCTGCTGAGCGGGCCCGGCGCGGTCCGGAGGCTGCTGGCCGCCACACTCCCCCGGCTGCTGCTGGGTCTGGTGCTCGCGGCCGTCGCCGTGGCCGTGGCGGCCGGGCCGCTGGTACGGGTGTTGGCCCCCGGGCTGGCCGACCACCACCACGAGGTGGCGGTGGACTGCACCCGGCTGACGGCCGTCACCGTCCTCGGCTTCGGCCTCGCCGGCTACGCCAGCGCCGTGCTCCGCGCCCACCGTTGCTTCGCGGCGCCCGCGAGCATCTACCTCGCCTACAACCTGGGCGTCATCGCCGTCGCGCTGGCCCTGGCCGACGCCTGGGGGGTGCGGGCGGCGGCGGCCGGTGTGGCCGTCGGGAGCGTGCTGATGGTGCTGCTCCAGCTGCCGTTCGTGCTGTGGCGACTGCGCCGGTCTCCGGCTCAGGCACGGGCCGGGACCGCCGCGCCCCGCACGGGCGGGGAGGGCGGGGTCCTCCGTCGGGAGGGCGACGGCCCCAGCCGCGAGGGCGGGGAGGCCCGGGAGGCGGCGCCGCTGCTCGTCGGCGGGTTGGCCGTGGTGGCGCCCGTGGTGCTGTTCGCCCTCACCCGGCAGGCCCAGGTGCTGGTGGAGCGGTGCCTCGGCTCCTCGTTGCCGCCCGGCGCCATCTCGCACCTCAACTACGCGCAGAAGGTCGCCCAGGTGCCGATGGTGCTGTCGCTGATGGTGTGCACCGTCACGTTGCCGATGGTCGCGCGGGCCCTCGCCGAGGGCGACCTCGGGCGCGTCAGGCGGCGCGTCGAGCGGGACCTGGAGTTCGCCGGCGTGGTGGTGCTCACGGGAGCCGCCTTCGTCACGGCGTGTGCCCCGCAGATCATCGAGGTCCTCTTCGAGCGCGGCGCGTTCGACACGGAGGCGACCGAGGCGACGGCCGCCGTCATGCGCGTCTACGCCCTCGGGCTCCTCGGCCACACCCTGGTCGGCACGCTGGCGCGGCCGTTCTTCGCCGCGCGACCCGTGTCGTGGTTCCCGCTGGCCGGCATGGGGGCCGGGCTGGCGGTCACCGCCGTGGCGGGCTTCGCCGCCGTTCGGTTCGCCGGCTGGGGGGCGCCCGGTCTCGCCGCCGCCAACGCCGCCGGCATCAGCCTGGCCGCCTACCTGCTGCTGCGCCGCATGCGGACCCGCCTCGGCGGGAGGGAGAGCGAGAGGGAGGGGGAGGCGGACGGCGACGGCGGTGGCGACGACGGCGGGCCGGGCGTGGACGGTGCCGCTCGTGCCCGGCTGTGGTGGCTGGCGCTCGCCGCCGTCGTCGCCACCGCCGCCGGCTGGGCCCTGGCCGGCCTCGTGCCGTCAGCGCCGGGGGGCTGCGTGGTGGGCGGCGTGGTCGTCCTCGCCGTCTTCGCCGTCTTCGCCGTCGCGCACACGGCCCTCCGCCGCCGTGGCCTCCCCACAGCCCCCACCCGTCCCTCGACTCGACCCGCTCCGCATGCCGCCCGCTCTGCCTCCCCCCACGACCTCGACGTCGACCTCGATCCGAGAACACCTCGACCGTGAGAGAGGAAGAACACCACCCATGACCCCCGCGACCATCACGACCACGACCACGACCACGGCCACGGCCACGACACCGGCGCAGGAGGCGACGCGGACCCGCGTCACGACCGCGCCCCCCACGCCTGCCCCCGCACCCGTGGACGCCGATGCCGGCGCGGCCCGCCACCGCGTGTGGGTGTGGATGTACCACTCGGTGCTCCCCGAGGCCCAGGCCCAGCCCGACCCGTACGGCGTCACCGTCTCCACCGCCCGCCTCGACCGTCAGCTGCGCTGGCTGCGACGACGCGGCCTGCGCGGCGTCTCCGTCGACCGGCTGCTGCGCGCCGTGGCCGCCGCGCCCCCCGGTGACCCGTCGGTGCGCCGCCTGGTCGGCCTCACCTTCGACGACGGGTACGCCGACTTCCTGACCCACGCGCTGCCGCTGCTGCGCGCCCACCGCTGCACGGCCACCCTCTTCGTGCTGCCCGGCCGCCTCGGCGGCCACAACGCCTGGGACACCCCGGGGCCCAAGAAGCGGCTGCTGACGGCCGACGGCATCCGCGCGGTCGCCGAGGCGGGCATGGAGATCGGATCCCACGGGCTGAGCCACGTCTCCCTCCCCGGCCTCGCCGACGACGACGCGCTGCGTGCCGAGACCGCCGACAGCCGGGCGCTGCTGCGCGAGATCACCGGCCAGGAGGTCGCCGGCTTCTGCTACCCCTACGGCCACGTCGACGCCCGTTCCGTCGGCGCCGTGCGGGCCGCGGGCTACGACTACGCCTGCGCCATCGACACCCCCAGGGCGCTCGCCGGATCCGCCGGCCGCCACGCCCTGCCCCGCGTCCACGTCGGCTCGGGCGACACCACCCCCCGGCTGCACCTGAAGCGGCTGCTCCAGCCGGTGCGCCGACGGGCGGTGACCCTGTCGTGAGCAGGCTCAGGGTGCTGCACGTCATCACCGGCCTCGGGGTCGGCGGGGCCGAACGGCAGCTGCGGGCGCTGCTGACGCAGCTGCGGCTCCGTCGGCCCGACGCCGCCGTCTACGAGGTCGTCACGCTCACCCATCCCGGGGCACTGGCACGGGAGTTGGCGGCCGACGGCGTGCCCGTCACCCATCTCGGCATGACCGGCAACCGCGACGTCGGCGCGCTGCCCCGCCTCGTCCGGCACATCCGGCACGGCCGGTACGACGTCGTCCACACCCACCTCTACCGCGCCTGCGTCTACGGCCGGCTGGCGGCCCGACTGGCCGGTGTGCGGGCGGTGGTGGCCACGGAGCACTCGCTGGGCGAGCGCCTCATCGAGGGCCGCCCCCTGACCCCTGGCAACCGAGCCCTCTACCTCGCGAGCGAGCGGCTCGGCGCGGCGACGGTCGCGGTCTCCGGCGCCGTCGCGCGGCGGCTGCGGGCGTGGGGCGTTCCGGAGGAGCGCATCCGGCTGGTGCCCAACGGCATCGAGCCGGCCCGTTTCCGGTTCGACGCCGCGGCCCGCCGCGCCGAGCGGGACCGACTCGGCCTGCCGAGGGACGCGCCCGTCGTGGGCGGGGCGGGCCGGCTGGTGCCGGGCAAGGGCTTCGACGTGCTGGTGCGCGCGGTGGCGCGGCTCGCGCGGCTGCCGGCGCCGTGGAACGGGATCCGGCTGGTGGTGGCGGGCACGGGGCCCGAGCGGGAGCGGCTACGGCAGCTGGCGGGGCGTCTGGGTGTGGGGGATCGCGTGGTGCTTCCCGGGGAGTGCGACGAGCGACGCATGCCGGCGCTGCTGGCGGCCATGGACGTCTTCGTGTCCTGTTCGACGGAGGAGACCTTCGGGCTGGCGGTGCTGGAGGCGCTGGCCGCCGGGCTGCCGGTGCTCCACGTCACCTGCCCGGCCGTGGACGAACTGCCGCGCCACGAGGCGCCGGGCGCGCGCCGTGTCACCGCGAGCGTGGGGGAGGTGGCGCACGCGTTGTACGTGGAACTGGCGCATGGCACCCGGCGCCTGCCGGTGCCGCCCGCCGTGGCGCGTTACGACATCACGCGCTCTGCCGACCGGCTGGTGGAGCTCTACGAGGAGGTCCACCGATGACCGCCGGCTTCCCGACGTCACGCAGGTTCGCGAGGCTCGCCGCACGTGCCGGGCGTGCCGAAGGCACCGGATGGGTCGGACGTCCCCGACCTCGCGGGCCGAGGAGGCTGTTGAGGCTGTTCGGGTCCCGCAGGTCGGCGAGGTTTCCGGCGCTCCCCGGACCTCTCGACCTCCCGAGGCCCGCCGGGATTCCCGTGCCACCGAAACAGCTGACGCTGCCGAAGGCACCGAAGCTGCCGAAGGCATCGAAGGCATCGAAGCTGCCGGAGGCATCGGAGGCATCGGAGGCATCGGAGGCATCGGAGGCGTCGAAGCCGTCGAAGCCTCGACGGGCGTGGCTCGTGCCGGTCTGCTGCCTGCTGCTGGGCCCGCTCGCCGGCGCGGCCCACGCCCTCCTCACGAACCCGAGCTACGCCACCACCGGTCAGCTGGTCGTCAGCGGCGCGGACTGGCAGGAGGCACTCGGCTACGCCCAGGTCTACGGCCGTGTCGCGACGGACGGCGCCGTGCTCGACGCCGCGCGCGCCGACGTGGGCGGAACCGTGGCCGAGCTGCGTGAGCGCGTGCGGGTGGCGACGTCGCCGGACGCGCCGGTGATCGAGATCACCGGCACCGCGCCCGAGCCCGTGGCGGCGGCCCGCGTCGCGAACGCGGTGGCCCGCGCGCTCGTCGGCCACGGCGAGGCGGCGGCGGCCGCCACCGGCGTCGAACTGACCGTCCTCACCGAGGCCAGCCCGCACGCCGGCAGCGTCTCCCCCTCCCCCCTGGTCTCGCTCGTGAGCGGCGCCTGCGCCGGCGCCCTGTGCTGCGGACTGGTCCTGCTCACCCGGACTCCGCGCCCCCGCTCCCCCGGGCCGGCCGCGACGGCCGCGACGGCCGTTCCGCCGCAGGCCGCCGGCTCCTCGCCGCAGGGCGTCACGGACGGCGTGCCACGGCCTTGAAGAAGGCGTAGTGGAAGGTGCCACCCGGCTCGGCGGTGCGGCGGAGCTCGTCGATGCCCTTGTCGAACGCCGCCGCGGTGATGATCCCGGCCTCCAGGGCGTCGGACCGGACCGCCTCGATGGCCGCGATGAACGTGTTTCCCGTGAAACCTTCGACGAGCGCGGGCCGTGTGGCGTCGGCGTAGACCGTGCGGGGGCCGATCTCGAGGACGTCGAGGCCGGCGGCGGCGAGCAGGGGCTGGAGCTGCCGGCCGATCAACGCGTTGCCGCCGCCGGCGGCCTGGAGCCGCACCTGGCAGTCGATCGCGGCGCGGGCGTGGACGCCGTCGGGGTGGAAGAACGCGGAACCGTGGTCGCCCTCGATGACCGTGATCGTCCCACCCGGTCGCACGACCCGCCGGAGCTCTGCCAGGACGCGCGGCGGGTCGCCCAGGTGCTCCAGCACGAAGCAGACGAAGGCGTGGTCGAAGGAGCCGTCGGCGAACGGCAGCCCGTAGAGGTCGGCGCGGTGCCACTCCACCTCCGCCGTCACCTCGGGGTCGCGGCGGCGCGCCCGCGCCAGGGACTCCTCGGAGATGTCGACGGACACGATCCGGGCTCCCGGGCTGCGCGTCGCGAGGTGCACGGTCTGGGCTCCGACGCCGCAGCCGGCCTCCAGCACCCGGCTGCCGGCCGGATAGGACGTTCCCGCGTGCAGCAACTCCGCGAGGGTGTCGGCCTGGTCCCCCAGGCGCTGTGCCTCACGCTGCGAGTAACCGTGTACGTACGTGTTCTTGCTGGTCATGGCATCAGCCTGCCGTGCACTATGGACCAGTGAACAGGTCCAATCGGGATTCACGCGAGAGGTCCATAACGCGGAGCTCGGGACCGGCGTCCCCTCGGCCGTCCGCCCCGTCGTTCGGCTCCGACTTCCTCCAGCTCAACGTCGGTGAGGCGCCTCACGGCGGCCTCGCCGCCTGGCTGGCCGGGCAGCTGCGGCGGGCGATCGCCGACGGCCGCCTGCCCGTGGGCAGCACGCTGCCCGCGACGCGCGTCCTCGCCGCCGAACTCCGGGTGTCGCGCGGGGTGGTGACGGAGGCGTACCAGCGCCTGGGGGAGGACGGTCACGTCGCCGGAAAGGGGCGGCGTGGCACCGTCGTCGTCGCGGCGCCTCTCGTCGCGGATCCCCAGGTCCTGGACCCACGCGCCGCGCCGGCGCGAGGGAGGGCGGCGGCCGGGGGGACGGCGGCCGGCGCGGACACCTCCACGGTGACCTCGCCGGCACCCGCACTCGCACCGGTAGCCGCACCCGTAGCCGCACCCGCTGTGCCGGCGGCCCCGCCGTTCACCTCCCCGACCGTGCCGTCACCCCCGGCCGGCCCCATGGGCGGCGTGCCCGCCTCGGCGCTCTTCGCCACCGGCGCCGAGCGCGGCGGCGATCGCGACGCCGAGCCCGGCGCCGATCCCAGCGTCGAGGTCTTCGAGTCGTTGCGTGCCGCCGCCGCCCGCGTCGACCTGGCGCCCGGCGCACCCGACCTGACCGCGTTCCCCCGCGCCGCCTGGCTGCGCGCCGAACGCACGGTCCTGGCCGCCGCCACCCCCGCTGACCTGGGCTACGGCGACCCGCGCGGCACACCCGCCCTCCGCCGCGCCGTGGCCGCCTGGCTCGCGCGCAACCGCGGCATACGCGCCGACCCCGACCAGGTGCTGGTCGTGGCGGGCGTCGCCCAGTTCCTCACGCTCCTCGGTCAGCTGCTGCCCCGCCACGGCATCCACCAGGTCGCCGTGGAGGACCCGGGGTCACTCGGCGCCCGTCAGCAGCTGCGGGCCTGGGAGCTGGCGACCCCGCCCGTGCCCGTGGACGACGACGGGATCCGCGTGGACGAGTTGGCCGCGACCGGCGCGCCCGCCGTGCTGCTCACCCCGGCGCACCAGTTCCCCATGGGGGTGGTCCTGGGCGGCGAGCGGCGACGGGCGCTGATGCGTTGGGCGGGCGAACGCCCGGAGCGGCTCGTCATCGAGGACGACTACGACGCCGAACACCGCTACGACCGCCCGCCCGTCCCCGCGCTCCGCTCCATGCTTCCCGAGCGCGTCTGCTACGGGGGCAGCGTCTCGAAGCTGCTGGCTCCGGCACTGCGCATCGGCTGGGTGCTGGCGCCCCCGCCGTACGCCGAGGAACTGCTGGCCGCCAAGCGCCTGGCCGACCTCGGCAACGCGGCGCTGCCGCAGCTCGTGCTCGCGCACCTCATGGACTCCGGCGCGCTCGAACGCCACCTTCGCGTCCTGCGTCGCCGCCACCTGCGTCGTCGTGACGCGATGATCGCGGCGATCCGCGCCCACCTTCCCGAGGCGACCGTCCACGGGGCCGCCGCGGGTCTCCACCTGACGATCACCTTCGACGCCGCGCCGCTGCGCGAGGTGCCCGACACCGATCTCGCCGCGGCGGCCCTCGCACACGGGGTCAAGACGCACCCGCTCTCGTGGCACGCGCAACGGCCCCACTCCCCGGGGCTCGTCCTCGGCTACGCGGCCACGCCACCGTCCGACATCGCCGAGGGCATCACCCGGATCGCGCGTGCCGTCGGGCACCGGAGCGGGGGCCTCAGGGCGTTGGGGCACAGAGGCGGGGGGACGTAGCACCTCCGTCGCGGCGGCCGTTGGCGGCCCGTCGGACGAGGGACCGCGCCGGGCCGATAGGCACACGATCTGTCGAATGAGCCGCTGGAATGCTTTTCCGCTGGTCCGATCGTGGGCTCGCGTCGCGGTGTGAGGGGAATGCGGGTCGGCGCCGCCGAGGATCGCTGGCATGCCGGAAACGCTCGACGCAGCGGTGCCCGCGCTGCTGCTGCGCGTGGACCGCAACCCCTTCCACCACGGATCGCTCGGCGCCGTCCGCTCGCTCGGGCGCGCGGGCGTCGAGGTGCACGCGTGCGTGGAGTCGCCGCGCGTCCCGCTGGCTCGTTCGCGGTACCTGCGCGGGGCGCACCCCATGGCGCCGCGCGCCGACGGCGCCTTGGAACGGGCGCTGCTGCGGGCGGCGGACCGGATCGGGCGGCCGGCCGTCCTGATCCCCATGGACGACGCGGGCGCGATCGCCGTCGCCCGTCTCGCACACCGGCTGCGGGGCCGCTTCCTGGTGTCGGCGCAGCCGCGTCCCGGGCTCGTGGAGCGGATGGCGGACAAGGCGGAACTGGCCGACGTCTGCGCGCGGCTCGGCATCGCCCACCCGCCGACCGTGGTGCCGGGCAGCGCGGCGGAGGCGGTGTCGGCCACGCGGGAGCTCGGCCTGCCGCTGGTCGCGAAGTGGTCCCGGCCGTGGCTGTTGCCCGCGGGCGAGGGGGGAGACGCGCCCGGCCTGCGCAGCACCACGTTCGTGACCACCGCCGTCGCCGCCAGGGCGCTCTACGAGCGCGGCGTCGAGGCGGGGGCGGCCGGTGAGGGAAACCGGCTCCTGCTGCAACGCCGGCTGCCCGCGGGCCCCGCCGCCGACTGGTTCTTCCACGGCTGCTTCTCCTCCTCCGACGCGTCCCGCGACACGTCCCGTGGGTCCTTCGACGGGTTGTTCGACGGGTCGTTCGGCGGGGCACCCGGGGGCGCCCCTGGGGGACACCGTCTGCTGCTCGGCGGCACCGGGGTGAAGGAACTCGCCTGGCCGGTGGGGGCGGGGCTGACGGCCCTCGGCCGTTGGCTGCCCAACACCGCCGTGGCGCGCGCCGCGCACCTGCTGGCCGCGCACGTCGGCTACGTGGGCGTGCTCGACCTCGACTTCCGCCGCGACGCCGCGACCGGGGACTACCACCTGCTGGACGTGAACCCGCGTCCCGGCGCGCAGTTCCGCCTGTTCACCGACCGCTCGGGGCTCGACGTGGTGCGGGCGCTCCACCTGGACCTGACCGGCCGCCGGGTGCCGACGCCCGAACCCGTCCCCGGCCGGGTCTTCGTCGCGGAGAACTACGGCCTGCTCTCGGGAGCGGTGGCCGCGTGGCGCGGCCGGGGCCGCCGGGGACTGCCGCGATGGGGGCGGCCGGTGGAGACGGCCTGGTTCGCGGCCGACGACCCGTCGCCGTTCTGGGCCATGGCGTACGCGTGGGGCCCGGGCCGGGCGGCCGGCCGTGTCACCGGCCCCGTCACCCGCCGCGGGGCCGCTCGCCCCGCCAGCCAGGCGAGCAGCCGGGCGAGCAGCCGGGTGACCAGCCGGTCCACGGGCCGGGCGGCCAGCCGGGACACGAGTCGGACCACCGACCGGACCACCGACCGGATCACCAGTCGGATCACCAACAGGAGGAGGACAGACGCGTGATGCATGACCTGGTCGTGGTCGGCGCGGGGCCGTACGGGCTGTCGATCGCGGCGCACGCCGCCGCGGCCAAGCTGGACGTGCGGGTGCTCGGGCGCCCCATGGCGTCCTGGCGGGACCACATGCCCGGCGACATGTTCCTGAAGTCCGAGCCGTGGGCGTCGAACCTCTCCGACGCCGCCGGTGAGCACACCCTGGCCGCCTACGCCGACTCCCACGGCCTCGTCGCCGAACACGCCCACCCGCTGTCCATCGCGGACTTCACCGCCTACGGCCTGTGGTTCGCCGAACGCCTCGGCGTCACCGTGGAGGAGCGAACCGTGACGGCCGTGGCCGCTCACGGCCCCGGCTTCCGCGTGGAACTCGCCGACGGTGAGGCGATGCTGGCCAGGACGGTGGCGCTGGCGGTCGGCGTGATGCCCTTCGTCAGGATGCCGCGCGCCCTCCAGGGACTGCCCCGCGCCCTGGCCAGCCACAGCAGCGACCACCACGACCTCTCCGGCTTCGCCGGCCGCGACGTCGCGGTCATCGGCGCCGGCCAGGCGGCGCTGGAGACGGCGGCGCTGCTGGCCGAGCACGGCGCGCGGCCCACAGTCGTGGCCCGCGCCGGGCAACTGCGGTGGAACACCCCGCCCCAGCCGCTGCGCCGCAACCTCGTGGCACGCCTGCGCGCGCCCCACAGCGGGCTCGGCACCGGCTGGACGACGTGGGGCTGGTCGGAGCTGCCGCGCGGCTTCCGGCTGCTTCCCGGCGCGGTCAGGGGACACCTGGCCGCCACCGCCATGGGACCCGCGGGCGCCTGGTGGCTGCGGGAACGCCTGGAGGGCGTCGTCCCCGTCCGGCTGGGGCACCGCCTCCTCCGAGCGGTGCCCCTGGGCAGGAACGACGGCGTCCGACTGGAACTCGCCACCGACCGCGTCCCCGTCTACAGCCGCCTGACCAACAGTGGCGACGCAACGGGCAACGTCGTCACCGACAGCGCCGTCGAGACCGACCACGTGATCGCCGCCACCGGCTTCGTGCCCGACCTGCTGCGGCTGCGCCTGCTCGACCCCTCACTCCGCGCCGACCTCGACCTGGTGCGGGGGACGCGGGCGCCGGAGCTGGGCACCGGCTTCGAGTCCTCCCTCCCCGGCCTCTTCTTCGCGGGGCTGCTGGCCGCGCCCTCCTTCGGGCCGTCCATGCGCTTCGTCTACGGCGCCGGCTTCACCGCCGCCCGCCTGGTGGCCGGCGTGCGGCGGCGCCTGCGACGCTGACCGCCGAGGAACGTCGCCACCGCCGGCCGACGGTGGCGCCGGCCAACGGTGGGGCTGGCGGGGCCTGGGGCGTCAGGCGGCGAGCTGGCCCGCCAGGCTCTTGGCGCAGGCACGGGCCTCCTCGTGCGCCTGGACGCGGGACGCCTCGGCCTTCTCTATGAGCGCCTCCATGCCCGGCGTCGTGGGCGCCAGCGTCAGCTCCGGGATGACGAAGGTCACGTCCGTGCCGAGCCGGTCCGCCAGGACCCACCGCAGGTACGGGTGGGCGAAGTCGTTCCCCTCCATCGGGGTGCCGGGGGCGTACGAGCCGCCGCGGCTGGTGACGACGGTGACCGGCTTGCCCGCGAGCGTGGAGGGCGTGTCCTTGGTGGCCGTGCGGCCCATGACGATGACGTGGTCAAGCCACACCTTGATGTTCGACGGGACGCCGTAGTTGTACAGGGGGACGCCGAGCACGACCGCGTCGGCCGACTCCAGCTCCGCCGTGAGCACCTCACGGAGACGGAACGCCTCCTGCTGCTCGGGCGAGCGCTCCTCCGGCGCGGTGAACTGCGCGTAGTACGCCTCGCCCGTCAGGTGGGGCAGCGGGTCGGCGGCGAGGTCGCGGTACACCACCGTGCCCTCGGGATGCTGCTCCTCCCAGGTCTGTCGGAAGGTCTGCGTCACCGCACGCGAGACGGACCTGTCGCCGTTGATGGAGGAGTCGATGTGCAGGAGCGTGGCCATGCGACGATCCTTGCCCTTCTGTCTGTGGGGAAATGTCAGGGTTCGCGAGCCCGCGAGATCCTCGCGGCACCTGCGGAGCGGTACGCTACTACTCATACCACAGTCGCTAACTTTTCCGCAGCACTAACTTTTCCGCACTACCTTACATCCTTCGTTGAGTTCGGTAGGCTGGGACGATGGCGACGCGGCAGGCAGACCGGGCGGATCCGACAGAAGGGCGCGGGGGTGGGCGCGTGAGCGAGCGAACGAAGGCGAGCGAGAGTGTGAACGAGGACACGGAGCTGACCGCGCTGGAGCAGGCGGCGGCGCGCGCTCTCCAGTCCTCCCGTTCCCCGCGGCCGGCCGAGCCGGCCGAGCCGGCCCAGCTCCCGGGGGACCACCCGGGCGTCTGCACCGAGCCCGACTCGGCTCTGATGCGTGTCTTCGGCCTGCTCGGCAAGCGCTGGACGGGCGTGGTGATCGCCTCCCTCATCAGCGGCCCGGGACACTTCGCCGAGCTCAGGCGCGCCATCCCCGGCGTCAGCGAGCGCATGCTCTCCGACCGCCTCCGCGAGCTCGCCGAGCTCGACCTCGTCACCCGCCACGTGGAGCACGGCCCCCCGCTGCGCGTGACGTACGAGCTGACCGACGCGGGCCACGGGCTGGCTCCCGCCCTCTCGGAGCTCGCCTGCTGGGCCAGGAGGCACCTGCCGGCCGAGGAGCGGGAGCGGTGCCCGAGCCCCGACGAGTTCCAGGCGTCACAGCCCCACCAGGACCAGGCCTAGCCGCGGCACCCTAGGCTGGGCCGGGTGACCGACGCCACCTCCGCCGACGCCGCCGCATCCGACGCCGCCTCCGCCGAGGCCGCGTCCGCCGAGGAGCGGCTCGCCCGCGCCGTCGCCGCCGCCGAGACGGCGCTGATCGAGTTCGAGATCGCGGTCGAGACCTTCCGCATAGAGGTGGCGAACTTCTCCCGCCTCCACGACCAGCGCCTGGGCCCGCTCCACGCCCGCATCGAGGAGGTCGAGGCACACATCGCCGAGGCCGTCGCCGCCCGCACGGGCGACCCGACGGACCAACGCCGCGCCGTCGAGGCCCGCGCCCGCGTCACGCCGCTGCCGCCCATGTCGGCGTTCCTGCCACCCGATCCCGCCGCGCCCGCCTCCCAGGACCCCGCGTCCGGCGCGACTCCGGACACGACGTCCGGGCCGGCGTCGGCCCCACCGCCGGCCCCCGCGAGGGTGCGGCCCGACCCCGAGGCCCGTGCGCTCTACCGCGACCTCGTCCGCCTGGTCCACCCCGACCTCGCCACCGACGAGCCCGACCGCGTCCGCCGCGACGCGTTCCTCGCCCGCGTCAACGCCTCCTACGCCCGGGGCGACGCCGACGAGCTGCGCGCGCTGACGGCGGAGTGGCGGGAGACCGGGGGCGAGCCGCGTCGCCCCGGCGTGGCCGAGCTCGCCGCCCGCCTGGAGTGGATGGCCGACCGGAAGGAGTGGCTGGCCAAGGAGGTCGCCGAGCTGGAGGCGAGCGCCATCGGCTCGCTCATCCGCCTCGCACCCGACGACCCCGACGGCCTGCTGGACGCCATCGCCGCCGACCTCCACCGCACCCTCGCCGCCCGCGAGGCCGAGCTGGCGACCCTGCTCGGGCACGGTCCGGACGCCGGCCGTGATGTCGGTGGGATTGGTTAGTCTCGAGCCATGAACTTCGCCGACCTCCCCACGGTCACCCCCGACGCCGTTCCCGCCGGCGCCCGCCTGCTCGACGTGCGCGAGCCGGACGAGTGGGCCGCCGGCCACGTCGAGGGGTCGCTGCACGTCCCGATCGGCCAGGTCATACAGCGCGCCGAGGAGATCACCGCGCACGCCGGGGACGAGACGCTGTACGTCGTGTGCAAGGTCGGGGGGCGCTCCGCCCAGGTGACGGCGTACCTCGCCCAGCAGGGCGTCAGCGCGGCCAACGTCGCCGGCGGCCTCGCCGCCTGGCACGCCACCGGCCGGCCGCTCGTCGCCGACACCGGCGCCGAGCCGTTCGTCCTCTAGGGCGCGGCGCGTGGGGGCGGCGCGAGCCGCTCCCCTTTCTCCTTCCTCCCCCTCCTCTCCTTCCTCGCCTTCCGCTTCCTCCTTCCCTCTCCTCGCTGTCTCTCCCGGCCCCGCGATGTCACAACGGCGGGGGCTGTCCTGTCACAGCTACGGACAGCGGAACGACACACGACAGAGGTGGACGGAGGACGGCATGGCGCGGATCTCGTTGACGCCGAGGCGCTCGGTGGTGCTGCGGATCGGGGAGTGGTACTCGCGGCGGCGGTACGGGAAGGTGCTGGATCCCGGGCTCGTGTACGGGCACAACCCACGGGTGCTGCGCTCCTACTTCGGCCTGGAGACCAGGGCCGCACGGTGGAACGCCCTTGATCCGGCGTTGAAGCACCTGGCGGTGATGGTCAGCTCGCTGCGGATCGGCTGCTCATGGTGCGTCGACTTCGGGTACTGGGAGGCCGCGCAGCTGGGCCTGCCGGCGGAGAAGATCGCGATGGTGCCGACCTGGCGGGAGTACCCGGGGACGTTCACCGAGACGGAGCGCGGCGTGATGGAGTACGCGGAGGCGATGACCGAGACGCCGCCCGCCGTCACCGACGAGATGGTCGAGCGGCTGCTGGCGAGCCTCGGGGAGGCGGCGCTGGTGGAGCTGTCCGCGATCGTGGCGCTGGAGAACTTCCGTTCGCGGGTCAACAACGCGATGGGGCTGACCAGCCAGGGGTTCTCCGAGAGCTGCTCCGTGCGCGCGCCCGGCGTGGGAGCGGCGGAGTGAGCCCCGAGGAGGTGGGCGACGCCGAGGTCGGCGTCGGTGTCGGTGCCGGGGCGAGCCCCGGGGACCCGACGGCCGTGTTCGAGGAGCACCGCCGACGCCTGTTCGGGATCGCGTACCAGCTGCTCGGCAGCGTGGCGGACGCCGAGGACGTGGTCCAGGACGCGTGGCTGCGGTGGAGCGGGATCACGGCGGCGGACGGAGGAGCCGCCGTGGCGAGGCCGGGAGCGTACCTGGCGCGGACCGTCACCAACCTCGCGCTCGGCCGTCTGAGCTCCGCCACGTACCGGCGCGAGACCTACGTCGGACCGTGGCTGCCCGAGCCGCTGGTCAGCGACGGCGCCCAGAGCCGCGAGGCGGCGGACGTGGCGGAGGAGGTCGAGCGGGCCGAGTCCGTCTCCCTCGCGATGCTGGTCGTGCTGGAGAGCCTGAGCCCACTGGAGCGCGCGGTCTTCGTGCTGCGGGAGGTCTTCAGCTACTCCTACGCCGAGGTCGCCCAGGCCGTCGGCCGTTCGGAGGCCGCGGTGCGGCAGCTGGCGCACCGGGCCCGCTCACACGTGGCGGCGCGCCGGCCGCGTTTCCGCGCATCGCAGGCGGAGCGCGAGCGGGTGACCAGGGAGTTCCTGGCCGCCTGCGCCACCGGCGAGCCGGCGCGGATCATGGGGCTGCTGGCCCCGGACGTGGTCATGTCGACGGACGGCGGCGGCAAGGTGCCGGCGGCGCTCCGCCCGTTGCGGGGCGCGGACAACGTCGCGCGCTGGTCGGTCGGCGTCATGCGGCGGCTGGGCAGGCCCATGGCCTACCTCACCCAGGTCAACGGTCTCCCGGGCGCCGTCATCGCCGTGGACGGCCGGCCGGACTCGGTGATGAGCGTGGAGACCGGCCCTGACGGGCTCATCACCGCGATCCACGCGGTCCGCAACCCGGAGAAGCTGCGGCACATCACGCTTCCCGACGTCACTCCTCTCAATGTCGCGCTGCCCGACATGAGGTCCGACATGGCGCCCGACGCGAGGTCCGACGCGAGGTCCGAGGCGGCGTCCGACACGGCGCCGGACGCGGCGCCCGGGGACGCCGCCCGCGCCGCCCGCTGGCACGCCGCCTCCCGCGACGTCACGCCTCCCGGGCCGGCGCGCCGCCCTCCGAGGCCGTAGCCAGCCGCGCCACCGCCTCGCGCAGCGAGTCCGCGCGGCGGCAGAAGGAGAAGCGGACCAGCCACGGCGCCGGGTCGGGCGTGGCCTGCCGGAACGCGGAGGTGGGAATGGCGACGACGCCGCCGCGTTCGGGCAGCTCGCGGCAGAAGCGATACCCCGCGTCGTCGCCGTCGTAGCCCCAGGGCCTGACGTCGGCCTGCACGAAGTACCCGGCCTCGGCCCGGTACGGCCGCAGGCCCGCCGCGGTCAGGCCCTCGCCGAGCAGGTCGCGGCCGGCCAGCAGCGTCTCGCGCAGCGCGGCCGCCCACGGCTCGACCGCGTCGAGCGCCCGCGCGATCGCCGCCTGGTACGGCGTGCCGGAGGCGTACGTCAGGAACTGCTTCACCGACGCGACGGTGGCCACCAGCCGTGCCGGCCCCGTGACCCAGCCGACCTTCCACCCGGTGACGCTGAACGTCTTGCCGGCCGACGAGATCGTCACCGTCCGCTCCCGCATCCCGGGGAGGCTCGCGACGGGCACGTGGGGGAGGCCGTCGTAGGTCAGGTGCTCGTACACCTCGTCGGTGACGACGGTGAGGTCCCGCTCGCACGCCAGCTCGGCGACGGCGCCGAGCTCGGCGGGGGAAAGGACGGTGCCGGTGGGGTTGTGCGGGGTGTTGAGGACCAGCAGCCGCGTCCGGGGCGTGACGGCGGCGCACAGCGCGTCGGGGTCGAGGGCGAAGCGGTCGCCGTCGAGCGTGAGCGGCACGGTCACGAGGCGGGCGCCGGCGAGGCGGGCACCGGCGGGGTACGCGTCGTAGCAGGGGTCGAGCGTCAGCACGTCGTCGCCGGGGCCGGCCAGCGCCAGCAGCGCGGAGGCCAGCGCCTCCGTCGCGCCCGTCGTGACGAGCACCTCGCCGTCCGGGTCGTACGTCAGGCCGTAACGTCGCAGCTGGTGGGCGGCGACCGCCGTGCGGAGCGCGGGCGCGCCGACGGCGGGCGGGTACTGGTTCTCGCCCGCGAGGACGGCCTCGGAGACGTCCTTCAGCAGGGCGGGTGGGGAGGGGAGGTCCGGCACGCCCTGGCCGAGGTTGATCGCGCCGGTGCGGCGGGCCAGCTCCGTCATCTCCGTGAAGATGGATGTCTCGATCGCGCGACTCATGACCACACGCTACGGTGCTCGGGTCAGGGCTCGGGCGAGAACGGGTCGATAAGCGTAGGGGGAGCTGCCGAGCATCATGGACCAGCAGTCATCGGACCAGGCACCGGAGGGCGCCCCGGGGGCGGCACCCGGAGCAACGCCGGGGGCCACGCCGGGAGGCGCGTCGCCTGGCGCGCACGGAGCCCGGAGCGGGGCCGCCGCCGCTCCTCCGCGGGACCCGTCGGCCGCGTCCGGCCCCGGCTCCGACCCCGACCCCGGCTCCGACCTCGGCTCCGACCTCGACCGGACCGCCACCGCGGACGTGCGCCTCGGCGCGCTGTCGCTGCCCGCGCGGATCATCGTCGCCCTGACGGTGGGCGCCCTGACCATCTACGCCGCCGCCCACATGGTGATGGTCTTCCTCTTCGTCGCTCCTGAGAACCACGTCACCCAGGAGTACGGCGACGGGATGCGCGAGTACATCTACCCGGAGTTCGAGCAGAGCTGGAAGCTGTTCGCGCCCAACCCGCTCCAGCGCAACGTCGCCGTCGAGGTGCGCGCCGAGACCCGCGACGGCGAGGGCGGGCGCGACACCACCGACTGGATATCCCTGACGGCCATGGATGTCGAGAACATCGAGCACAACCCCTGGCCCAGTCACACGGCGCAGAACGAGCTCCGTCGCGCCTGGGACTTCTACACCGGCTCCCACACGGAAACGGGCGGCGAGGCGGTGGGCCTGCGCGGCGAGCTGTCGGAGATCTACGTGCACCGCATCGCGCTGCTGCGTCTCGACCAGTCGGGGCTCGTCGACGTGGACGACATCGTGCGCATCCAGCTGCGGTCGGCGACCACGCTGGTGCCGGCGCCCGAGTGGCGGGCGGAGGACCTCGACACCTCGACCGCCTACTACGAGCTGGACTGGTGGGTCGTGACCTCGCGCGACCTGCCGAGCGGCGTCCTCGCCCCGGACGACGACGACCAGGCGTCGGGCCAGGCGTCGGACCAGTCGTCGGGTGGGGGACAGGGTGAGGGACAGGGCGAGGGAGGGGAACGATGAGCGCGACCACGCCACAGTCCCAGGGGACCGGCGGCACCCCGCCGTCGCCGTTCCGCGGAGTGGGACAGTCCTTCGACAACGCGCTCGCCCGCGGCATCGGCCACGTGACCCGCCGCGCGCTCGGCCCGTACCAGACGGCGATCGTCCGCATCGGCTTCGCCACCGCCTGGCTGATCTACCTGCTGCGGGAGTGGCCGCACCGGCACGAGCTCTACGGGCCCGACAGCCCGTGGGGCTACGACATAGCCACCCGCTTCGTCGCCGACAACCACGCCTTCACGGTGTTGCTGTGGACGGACTCGCGGGTCTGGTTCGAGTTCGTCTACCTGCTGGGGATCGCCTCCTGCGTCGGCCTGCTGCTGGGCTGGCGCACCCGCGCGATGGCGCTGCTGTACATGATCGGCGTGCTGTCGTTGCAGAACCGCAGCGTGTTCATGGGCGACGGCGGCGACAACGTCGTCCACCTGATGGCGCTCTACCTCGTCGTGAGCCGCTGCGGCCAGGTGTGGTCGCTCGACGCGCGCCGCCGGGCGCGCGGCACCGGCCACTGGGCCGACCCGGTGGGCATCGCGGTGTGGGCGGTGCTGGGCGCGGCACTGCTCGGGAGCGTGGCCTCGGGGAAGCTGGACAGCTGGATCTGGACGGCGTTCTTCGCGGGGATGTGGCTGGTTTACGCGTACTGGTGGCTGGTGGAGCGGTACGCGGGCGGCGAGGTGCGGATCGTCTCCGACATCATCGCCAACGTCGTGCACAACGCGGTCCTGCTGGTGATCATGTTCCAGGTGTGCGTGATCTACGCGGCGGCCGGCTGGTACAAGATCCAGGGATCGCGCTGGCAGGACGGCACGGCCGTCTACTACCCGCTGCATCTGGACTACTTCGAGCCCTGGCCGGCGCTCTCGGAGCAGCTGGGCAACAACGGCCTGATGGTCACCGTGCTCACCTACGGAACGGTCGCGGTGCAGGTGGCGTTCCCGTTCGCGCTGCTGAACCGCAGGGCGAAGAACCTGCTGCTCTTCCTGATGATCGGCGAGCACATCGGCATCGCGGTGGTGCTGGGCCTGCCCGCCTTCTCCATGGCGATGATCGCGATGGACAGCGTCTTCCTGCCCACCGTCTTCCTGCTGTGGCTGGGCGGGCGGACGAGCGCGCTGGGGCAGCTGCTCGGCCGGCCGTTCCGGCGCCGGGGCGCCGCTCCCCCGCCGGAGCCGGCGAAGGCGGGGCCGGGGGGCCTGCCGGGCACGGCGCCGGCCGCGACGCCGGGGGCGTTGCCGCCGCAGGTGCCCGGGTCGCCGCCGCGGGTGCCGGGGCCGCCGCCAGGGCCGCCGACGTCGGGGCCGGGGTCTGCACCGGGCTCTGCGCCGGGTTCGGCGCCGCCCGAGCCTCCGGTGACGACGCCGACGATCCCCGCGCCGACGCGGCCCCGGGAGCCGGTGGAACGTGACACGTGACGGCTGACGGCGGGCTGCCCGACGGCACCGACGGCACCGGCAGGACGGCCGGCGCCGACGGCGCCGAGGCCGTGGTGGGCCGCTGGCGCGAGCTGCTGGCGGCCCGCCCGCCCCGACCGCGCGCCGTCCTGGTGGACGGCTTCCACGCCCTCAAGCACGCGCTGCGCTTCGGCGCCGAGGTCCCGCTGGCCGTCACCTCGGACAAGCCCGCCGCGTTGGCGCTGGCGCGGGAGCTCGCCCCGGAGGCGACCGAGCGGCTCGCGGCCCTCCTCACCCCCGTGCCGCCCGCGACACTGCGTGCCCTGCTGCCCCCGCCGCAGCGCCCGCACCCCACCGGCGTCGCCGCCCTTGCGCTCCGCCCGGCGGCGGCGCGGCCGTTCGCCCCGTGGCCCGACGCGCCGGTCGTGCTGCTGGACAACCCGCGGCACCTGGGCAACGTCGGCGCCGTCGTCCGCCTGGTCGCGGGCGCCGAGGCGGGCGGCCTGGTCACCACGGGCGGCCTCGACCCGTGGCACCCCAACGCGGTGCGCGCCGGGGCCGGCCTGCACTTCGCGACGGCCGTGGCCCGCCTCACCCCGGACGAACTCCCGCCCGAGGTCCCGCTCTACGCGCTGGACCCGGAGGGCGAGGACCTCCGCGAGGTGACGCTCCCTCACCGCTCGCTGCTCGCCTTCGGGTCGGAACGCGCCGGACTCTCGCCCGAGGTGCGCGCCCGTGCCACCCGGCTGCTGTCCCTGCCGATGCGTCAGGACGTCTCCAGTTACAACCTCGCGACCAGCGTCGCCATGACCCTCTTCCACTGGATGTCCGGACCATCAACGCCGGGAGTGGATGACGCCTCCACAACGCGGCATTCCGGCCCTATCCTGTGAGCCCCGTCCCGTGACGTACCCACGCCGTCGCCCGGTCTGAGAGAGCCCATGCGGAAGATCGTCGAAGCGATCAGTTGCAAATGCCAGAATGGAACTCTCGTTCGCGAGGTGAACCTCACGAACGACGGCTTTCTCTTCGACAACCCGGACTGGGCGTGCACGAGTTGCGGCCGGGTCGTCAAGGAGGAGAACCCCGAGCGGATCGCGCCCTGGCCCGAGAGGGCCGCCAGCCCCTGACGGCCGGGCGGGCAGGGCCCCGCACCGGGACGCCTTCGGGCCAGGCCGGAGAACCGGCCGGGCAGCGCTCCGTGCCCCTCCTGTCACCCGTGCCGTTTCCATCCCACTCACCGCCTCTCCGCCTCTCCGCCTCTCCCGCGCGGTTTTCGAACCGGACAGTCATTTCTCACCACGCGTCCGCTCCGTGGCGGAGATTGCTGTTGCGGAAGAGGGAAGCGCACGTAACGCGCCTTCAACGGAAAGCGCCCACCGTGGAAACAACGGCGGTCCGCGCGAGTGGGAAGGACGTCGGGATGGGCTGGGAAAACGGCGCGTGCGTGGTGGACACGCGCACCGGCAGGGTCGGGCGCGTGACGGGCGAGACGGGTTCGCACCTGCGGCTGAGCCCGTTGGTGGCGGGGCGGCCCGCGTGGGACTGTCCGACGGAGTCGGTCCGGGCGGCGCTGGAGTTCGAGGAGCGCAACGCCGATGTGTTGGACGCCACATGGCGGTTCTGGCGCCGAACCGCACATCTGTGACGCTTGTTCAGCTTCCGTCCGCGAGTAGCCTCGCGCGTAGTCCGGGGCCCGCCGTCGCGGGCGCGGCCGGACCAGCCGCACCCCATCCAAGGAACCCATGGACACCACGGAACGCACGGTGGCACCCGTTCCGAACTGGGACGAGGTCGAGGAGTTCGTCCACCTCTTCCACGCCGAGCAGCCGGACCAGCCCGTCCCGTTGTCGATGCGCCTGAGCCAGATCCGTGAGCGCATCGAGCGGACGGGCACCTACCAGCACACCCCCGCCGAGCTGGAGTTCGGCGCCAGGGTCGCCTGGCGCAACTCCAGCCGCTGCATCGGCCGCCTGTACTGGCGTAGCCTGCGGGTCCTCGACCGGCGTGCCGCGACGAGCTCCCAGCAGATCCACGCCTGCCTGTGCGAGCACCTCCGCCTGGCCACCAACGGCGGCCGGGTGCGCCCGGTGATCTCCGTCTTCGCCCCGGCGACGCCCCACCGGCCGGCGCCCGTCCTGTGGAACGGTCAGCTCGTCCGCTACGCCGGGTACCGCCGCCTCGACGGCGCGGTCATCGGCGACGCCGCCCACATCGGCCTCACCGACGTGGTGCGCCACCTGGGCTGGCAGGCGCCCGGCGGCTGGTTCGACGTGCTGCCGTGGGTCATCCAGATGCCCGGCGAGAAGCCGCAGCTCCACGACATACCCCGCGAGCTCGTGCACGAGGTGCCGCTGGCCCACCCCGACCACCCCGGCATCGGGGAGCTGGGCCTGCGCTGGCACTCGGTGCCCGTCATCTCGAACATGCGGCTGTCGATCGGCGGCATCGACTACCCCCTGGCGCCGTTCAACGGCTGGTACATGGGCACCGAGATCGGCGCCCGCAACCTCGTCGACCCCGACCGCTACAACCTGCTGCCGCTCGTCGCCCAGATCCTCGGCCTCGACACCAGCACCGAGGAGACGCTGTGGCGGGACCGGGCGCTGGTCGAGCTCAACGTGGCGGTGCTGCACTCCTTCCGGGCCGCCGGGGTCAAGATCACCGACCACCACACCGAGTCGCGGCGCTTCCTGACCCACCTGGAGCGGGAGGAGAGCGAGGGGCGGATCGTGCCCACGGACTGGAGCTGGATCGTTCCTCCCGTCTCCGGCGGCCTGACGCCGGTCTTCCACCGCTACTACGACTACGCCGAGCTGCGGCCGAACTTCTACCTCGACGACGCCGCGCGCGCCCGCGCCGCCGGCCAGTGCCCCATCCACTGACCCCGTCCCTCAGCCTCCGCCAGTCTCCGCCGCCGACTGGCGGTCAGCGGTCGATCGAGCGGGGGGCCGGCTCGGACAGCGGCTCCGCCTCCTCGAAGACGAGGAGGGTGCGGGTCGTCAGGACCTCGGGCAGGGGCTGGACGCGGCCCAGCACGAGCTCGCGCAGCGCCCGGTTGTCGGTGGTGTGCACCAGCATCAGCACGTCGAAGTCGCCACTGACCAGGGATATGTGAGAGGCGCCCGGCAGCTTCCTGAGCTTCTCCCGCAGGGTGGGCCAGCTGTCCTGCACGATCGTCATCGCGACGTACGCGGCGGCGCCGTCGCCCGCGCGTTCGTGGTCGATCCGGGCGCCGAACCCCCTTATCACGCCCTCCTCCAGCAGGCGGTTGATCCGGGCGTAGGCGTTGGCGCGGGAGATGTGGACCTGCTCGGCGACCGAGCGGATCGACGCGCGTCCGTCCACGCGCAGCAGCCGAAGGATCGCGAGGTCGATCGAGTCGAGCTGCCGGGCCGGCTGGTGGTGGTTTCCGTTACTCATCGCTCCCACGCTCGGGCATACGAACGCGGCCTCCCCTCCCCGACGTGCAGCTGGCTGTGCATCCATGGGACGTGACGGGAACCTCGTTGTCCACAGGGCCTCACCACCTCCCCGGCGTCGCAGGGCAGTAGCGTGACCACGTGACCGTGCTCCGTGATCCCGACACCCCGCCCACCCCCGACGAGCCCGCGTCCGACGCCGCGCCGGACGCCGGGTTCGACGCCGGGTTCGACGCCGTGGTGTTGGCGGGCGGGGCGGCGCGGCGGCTGGGCGGGGCGGACAAGCCAGCCGTTCGCGTCGGCGGGAGAACGCTGCTGGGGCGGGTGCTCGACGCGTGCGCCGAGGCCGGGCGGGTCGTGGTCGTCGGGCCGCGCCGCGCCACGGACCCGGCGACGGGCCGCGTGCCGCGGTGGGCGCGGGAGGACCCGCCGGGCGGCGGGCCGGTCGCGGGCATCGCCGCGGGACTGCGCCACGTCGACCGGCCGCTCGTCGCCGTCCTCGCCGCCGACCTGCCGTTCCTCACGACCCAGACGCTTCGACGGCTCAGCGCCGTGCCGCCCGGCGCGGACGGCCTCCTGCTCCGCGACGCCGAGGGCCGCGAGCAGCCCCTGGCGGCCGTCTACCGGACGGCCTCGCTGCGCCGCGCGCTCGCCGCGGTGGCGGCCGGCGAGACCGCCGCCCCCGCCGGGGCGGGGGGCCCGCTGTCCGGCGTGGCCGTCAAACGGCTGCTGCCGCACCTGACGCTGGGCCACCTCGACGCGGGCGAGGACGCCACCGACTGCGACACCTGGTCCGACATCGCCACGGCCCGCGCCCGGATCGGGGACGATGGGACCGTGTTGGACGAATGGATCGCCGCCGCCCGCGTCGAGCTGGGCATCGCGCCCGCCACAGAACCGGACCTCGACGTCGACACCACGGCGCTGCTGGACGCCGCCCGTGACGCCGCGCACGGCGTGGCCCGCCCCGCGGCGCCGCTGACCACCTTCCTCATCGGGTACGCGATGGCCCGCCACGGCATCGGCCAGGCCGAGGCGGCCCGCCGCGTGGCCGAGCTCGCCGCGCGCTGGGGCCGGGAACGCGAGGCGGGCCGGGAGGGCCAGGCGAAGGGCCAGGCGAAGGACCAGGCGAAGGAGCAGGAGCAGGGGCAGGGGCAGCCGTCGGGGGAGGCGCGGTGACGCCGACGTCCGGCGCCGGCCCGGGCGACCGCGTCGACGACGTCGACGACTTCGACGACGCCCTGGCCGTCGCCAACAGCCCCCTCGCCGCCCACCGCGCCACGGCCGGGCCCGAGGACTCCGGACGCGGCACCTCCGGGCGCGGAGCCTCCGGCCGGGCGACCGACGCCGAGGGCGGCCGGGTGCCGCCGCCCCCCACCGCCACCGCGCCCACCGGCGCCGTCCCCCACGCCTCCGTCGCCCAGCCGCCCGACTGGTACGCCGCCCGCGCCGCCGCGTACCGCGCCGCCCGCCCGCTGCCCGTGCGACCCCGCCCGTTGGACCAGTCCCTCGGCCACACCCTCGCCGAGCCGCTGACCGCCCTCACCGACCTGCCGGCCTTCGACACCTCCGCCATGGACGGCTGGGCCGTCGCCGGCCCCGGCCCGTGGCGGCTCGCGGGCCCCGCCCAGGTGCTGGCGGGGGCGGGCGGCGCGCCCCCGTTGACCGACGGGCAGGCCGTGCCGATCGCGACGGGCGCCCGCATCCCCGAGGGCACCACCGCCGTGCTCCGCGCCGAACGGGGCACCGCCACGGGCGGCGCGCACGGGCGGCTGCGCGGCGCCCAACCCGAGCCGGGCGCCGACATCCGCCCGCGCGGGCAGGAGTGCCGTTCGGGGACGGAGCTGCTGCCGGCCGGCACGCCCGTCACCCCCGCCGTGCTCGGCCTGGCCGCCGCCGCCGGCTACGACGAGCTGCCGCTGCGCCCGCGCCCTCGCGTCGACGTGCTCGTGCTCGGCGCCGAGCTGCTGCGCCGGGGCCTGCCGCGCGACGGCCTGATCCGCGACGCGCTGGGCCCCCTGGTCGGCCCGTGGCTGACCGGCCTCGGCGCGGACGTGCTGGTCACGCGCCGCCTGGGCGACGACGCCGAGGCACTGTTCGAGGCGATCAGCACCAGTCGGGCCGACGTCGTCGTGACCACGGGCTCCACGGCCGCGGGGCCCGTCGACCACCTGCGGCCCACGCTCCGCAGGCTGTCGGCGACCGCGCTCGTCAGCGGCGTCGCGGTGCGGCCCGGCCACCCGATGCTGCTGGCCCGGCTGCCGAGCGGCGTGCCGCTGGTCGGCCTGCCGGGGAACCCGCTGGCAGCCGTGTCGGGCCTGGTGACACTGGCCGCGCCGCTGCTGGCCGCCCTCGCCGGGCGGGTGGCGCCCGGGGACGGGGAGGAGCGGTGGGCGCCGCTGGTCGCGGCGGTCACGGGGCACCCGAGGGACACGCGTCTGGTGCCCGTGAGCTGCGCGGCGACGGGCAGCGTCCGGCCGTTGACCTACGCGGGCCCGGCGATGCTCCGGGGCGTCGCCTCGGCCCAGGCGCTCGCGGTCGTGCCCCCCGGCGGCGCCGACGCGGGCGACCGGGTCCGCCTCGTCGACCTCCCGCGCTAACGCTCCACGCGCCCCACCGCGCTCCAGCTCGAACGATCCGGTGTCGTGGGCCGGCGTCACGGGCGGCGCGGCGCGCGACACTGGATTCCGTGCCCCAGCAGCAGTCTCCGCCGAACGCGTCCACGCCGCTCAGCGCCCTCGGGCAGCAGCTGGCGAGGCTGCTGGCCGCGCCGGGCGCCTCCCCCGTCCGGGGCGCGCCGCCCGAACTGCCCGAGCCGTCTGAGCCGCCCGAGCCGCCCGCCGTCCTCGTGGAACGGCGCGAGGTGACGGTGGTCCGCGCGGGTGGCCTGGTGGCGAAGGCGCACGCGGCGGGCACCGACGCCGCCGCGCTCGCGTTGCGCCTGCGGCTGGCCGCCGGCGGGGCCCTGGCGGGGATCGTGCTGCCGCCCGCCTCGCCCGAGGCGGTCCGGCTGCCCGGCCCGGAGGAGCGGCTGGCGACGACCTGGCCCTACGGCACGCCCGTGGATCCCGAGGACGAGACGGCGGTCCCGTGGGAGGCGGCCGGCGCGTTGCTCGCCGCGCTGCACGCCGTCGACGTGCCGGCGGTCGTGTCCGGCGGCAGACCGTCCCGGGTGCCGCCGATGGCCGGTCCCGTGCGGACCGCCCGCGTCGTCGCGCGCCTGTGGACGGCGGGCGTCGGGGGCACGCCGGGCCTGGCCGAGGCGCGGCGGGCCGTGGAGAACGTGTGGGAGGGCCTGCCCGCGTGGTGCCGCGCCGAGGAGCCGTCGCCGCCGCTGGCACTCTGCCACGGGGACTTCCACCTCGGGCAGCTCGTCCGCCTCCCGCTCCACGGTCCGCGCCGCGAGGAGTGGCTGCTGATCGACGTCGACGACATGGGCCTGGGCGACCCGGCCTGGGACCTGGCCCGGCCCGCCGCCTGGTACGCCTCCGGGCTGCTGGCGCCGGAGGACTGGCACCGCCTGCTCACGGCGTATCTCGCCACCCAGACGGCATCGGCGGCATCGGCGGCATCGGCGACCCGGGCACCTCGGACGACCCGGACGGTCCGCCCGGTCCTGCCGGGCCAGCCGGACCGGGCAGTGGACCGGGCGGGACGGGCGGGCCGGGTGCCCCCGTCGGCTCTCCCCGAGGGGGACCCCTGGCCCCGTCTGGACGCCCCCGCCCGCGCGCTCACGGCCCACCACGCGGCCCGCGCGCTGGCCAGCGCCGCCGTCGAGGGCCGCGCGCTCGACGGGGACGAGATCGCCTTTGTCGACAGTTGTCTCCGGATTGGCCACCCGCGACGGCGCGGGACCGTTTAGGGTGGCTGCGTCGAGACGACCCAAGGGAGCCGACGATGCAGTGTCCCAAGTGTCATGCGCCGATGAGCACGTTCAGTCGCAGCGGCGTCCAGATCGAGCAGTGCTCCGGCTGCCGTGGCATCTTCCTGGACTACGGTGAGCTGGAGGCGATCACGCGCCTCGAGTCCCAGTACGCCGCCGCGCCCGCGCCGCCGCCCGTCGCGGCCCCGCCGCCCCCGCCGCAGCCCGGTCCCGCCTGGGGCGCGCCGAGCCACCACGGGCACCATGGCCACCACGGCCACTACGGTCACCGTCGCAAGGGCGGGCTGTCGGGGCTGTTCTTCTCCTCCTGACCGTCCTCCTGACCGGCGGTCTCACCGCCGTCAGGCCCTTCCGACCCCGACCCCGGCCCCGACTCGGGCTCAGGCTCGGACTCGGGGGCCAGGCTGACCCGGATCTTCGACTGGCCGTGGGGCAGCCGTTCCCAGTCCTCCATGAAGCGGGCACGCAGGCCGTGGCGCTCGGCCAGTGAGATCAGCGTCTCGGTGCGGTAGTAGAAGTCCTCCCGCAGCACCTGGTGCTCGGTGCCCTCCGTGCGGTCGAAGGTGAAGTCGAAGAAGCCGCCGGGCGCCAGGACGCGGCCGACGTGCGCCAGGCACTCGTCGATGACCTCGATCGGCGAGTGCGAGAAGACGCTGTGCGCGTGGACGACGTCGAAGTGCCCGGAGGGCAGGAAGTCCAGCGTCAGGTCCTTGGTGAGGGTCAGGTGCGGCAGCTTCTCCTGGAGCCCGTAGTCCACCAGGGTCTGCTTCGCGCTGATGAGGATGTCCGGCGAGATGTCGATGCCGTAGTAGTTGCCGGCGTCGAGGTGCCGGATGAAGCGCCAGCCGCCGCGCAGGTTGCCGCAGCCGATGTCGAGCATGCGGTGCTCGGGGCTGAGGCCGTGACCGCGCAGGTAGTCGAACTGCATCTTGCCGAGCGCCAGCCACCGGTCCTTCGTGCGGCTGCCGACGGCGGCCCTGGGGTCCCGCGCGGCGTCCGAGGCCATCACGGCGCGGTAGTACGCCACGTGGTCGCGGTGTCTCAGCCGCAGCCAGGCGTCGCGCCCGCTGCGTCGGAGGTGGGGGATGACGCGGCGCGGGTGGGTCAGCGCGTACGCGATCTTGTGGCCGAGCCGTGAGCGGTTGACGGCCAGCTTGAGGCGGGGCGTCCTCGTGCGTTTCGTCGGCATGCGCGCAGCTTGGTGCAGAAACGCCCAGGGTGCAATTCCCCGGTACGTTCTGTTGACGCGCCACGCCCGCGACGCGGCCATGACCTCACGGAACTCGTACGTCGTGTGGAATCGTTGCCACGGAGAGAGACCAGAGACAACGCGTGTGGTCCCGACGGACACGGCGGCACGCGAGACACACGACAGACAGAGGTGACGTTCGACATGGCGCTGTGGGACAAGCTGAGGGACTCGGCCACGAAGATGCAGGACCAGCTCATGAAGAAGAAGTCCGACCTGAAGTCGGGCGCCTTCCGTGACGCGAGCATGGCGATGTGCGCCCTGGTGGCGGCGGCCGACGGGCACGTGGACCCCGCCGAGCGGCAGCGCGTGGCCTCCCTCATCGCCACGAACCAGGTCCTCCAGAACTTCCCCGCCGCCGACCTCCAGCAGCGCTTCAACGGGTACGTGGACCAGCTGACGCGGGACTTCCAGTTCGGGAAGATCAGCGTCCTCCAGGAGATCGGCAAGGCGAAGAAGAAGCCGGAGGAGGCGCGGGCCGTCATCCAGATCGGCATCGTCATCGGCGGCGCCGACGGGAACTTCGACGCCATGGAGCGCGGCGTCGTCCGCGAGGCCTGCGGCGCGTTGGGGATCTCACCCGCTGAGTTCGACCTGTGAGGTTCGAAGGGGTCGTCGCGTGGGCACGGCTGGTCTGAGATCTCGAATGATCTTCATTCGATCGTAGGTACGACGCACCATCGGGAAGGTAGGCCATGCCCACCGAGCAGGAGATCCGTGACCTGTTCACGCTCTGGAACGACGCCCTCGCGACTGGCGACCCCCAGGTGGTCGCCGACCGGTACGCCCCACACGCCGTGCTGATCCCCACGCTGTCCAACGTGGTCCGCACGGACCGCGCCGGCATCGTGGACTACTTCGAGCACTTCCTGGCCAACCGGCCCACGGGCGAGATCCTCGAATCCCACGTGATCACTCCCGGCCCGCACGCGGCGGTCGACGCCGGCACGTACCGCTTCCACTTCGCCCGCCCCGACGCGCCCGCCCGCACGGTCGACGCCCGGTACACCTTCGTCTACGAGCGCGCGCACCACGGAGAGGGCTGGCTCATCGTCCACCACCACTCGTCGGCGATGCCGGAGCCCGCCAGCTAGGCGGGGCGGGAGGGCGGCCAGGGGTCGGACAGGGCGGCGGGACGGAAGGACCCGGGAGGGGAGACCCGCACCGCCGCCCAGGGCTCCTAGCCCTTCTGCGTCGGGGGCTTCCTGACGGACAGGTGCAGCTCGCGCAGCCGGGTCTCGTCGACCGGGCTCGGCGCCCCCATCAGGAGGTCCTCGGCGTTCCCGTTGAGCGGGAAGGCGATCGTCTCGCGGATGTTCGGCTCGCCCGCCAGCAGCATCACGATGCGGTCGACGCCCGGCGCGATGCCGCCGTGCGGCGGGGCGCCGTAGCGGAAGGCGCGCAGCATGCCGCCGAAGTCCCGCTCCACGTCCTCCGGTGAGTACCCGGCGATGCCGAAGGCCTTGAACATGATCTCCGGCTCGTGGTTCCTGATCGCGCCCGAGGAGAGCTCCACGCCGTTGCAGACGATGTCGTACTGCCAGGCCAGCACGTCGAGGGGGTGCTGCTCCTCCAGCGCCGCGAGCCCGCCCTGCGGCATGGAGAACGGGTTGTGGGAGAACTCGATGGCCCCGGTGTCCTCGTTCCGCTCGAACATGGGGAAGTCCACGATCCAGCAGAAGCGGAAGACGTTCTCCTCGAAGTGGCCCGCGCGCCTGGCCGCCTCCACCCGCACCGCGCTCATGACGCGCGAGACCTCGGCCTCCTCGCCGGCGCCGAAGAAGATCGCCGTGCCCGGCTTGGCGCCCACCGCCGTCACCAGCGCCTCGACGTTCTCCTCGGTGAGGAACTTCGCGATCGGCCCGGTCAGCGTCATGTCCTCGCCGACCCGCACCCACGCCAGGCCCTTGGCGCCGAGCCCGGTGGCGAAGTCACCCATCTCGTCGAAGAAGCGGCGCGGCTGCCCGGCCGTGTCCGGCACCCCGAGCGCCCGCACGTGCTGGTCGGCGAAGGCCCGGAAGCCGGAGCCCTCGAAGACGTGGCTGACGTCGGTGAGCTCCAGCCGGGCGCGGAGGTCCGGCTTGTCCGTGCCGTACTTCGCCATGGCCTCCCGGTACGGGATGCGCGGGAACGGCGAGGTGACGTGCCAGCCCCGGCCGAACTCCTCGAACAGCTCGGTCATGACCCGCTCGATGACCGCGAACACGTCCTCCTGCTCGACGAAGCTCATCTCCACGTCGAGCTGGTAGAACTCGCCGGGCGAGCGGTCGGCGCGGGCGTCCTCGTCGCGGAAGCACGGCGCGATCTGGAAGTACCGGTCGAAGCCGGCGATCATCAGCAGCTGCTTGAACTGCTGCGGCGCCTGCGGCAGCGCGTAGAAGCTGCCCGGGTGGACGCGGGAGGGCACCAGGTAGTCGCGGGCGCCCTCGGGGGAGGTCGCCGACAGGATCGGGGTGGCCATCTCGGTGAAGCCCTGCTCGGTCATCTTCCGCCGGATGGCGGCGATGACCTGGGAACGGAGCATGATGTTGCGGTGCATCCGCTCCCGGCGCAGGTCGAGGAAGCGGAACTCCAGCCGGCGCTCCTCGTTGACGCCGTCGTCGGCGTTGATCGTGAACGGCACCTGCTCGGAGGCGCCGAGCACCTCCACCTCGCTGACCTCGACGTCGATCTCGCCCGTGGCCAGCTCGGGGTTGACGTTCTCCGCGCCGCGGCTGACGACGCGGCCGTCCACGCGGACCACGGTCTCCTTCGGCAACGAGCTGAGCCGCTCGATCACAGGCCCGCTGCCGTCGGCCTCCGGGTGGACGATCAGCTGCGTGACGCCGTAGTGGTCGCGCAGGTCGACGAAGAGGATGCCGCCGAGGTTCCGCCGATTGTGCAGCCAGCCCGAGAGCCGGACATCGGAGCCGATGTCCGCGGAGCGCAGCTCGCCGCAGGTGTGGGACCGGTACCGGTGCATCGTTCGATCACCCATGTCGTCGGAAGGTCGTCGGAGCGGTGGATTGTCGCGTGTCCGCGTCAGGCGGAGGGAGCGGGTTGGAGCACATGAAGGGTACCGCTCCGGCTCATTCCTCCTCCCCTCGATACTCGCCCAGGCCGCGTTCCCCCCGGTCCGGCGGGTACGCCGGGTACCCGCCGCCGCGCTCGCCGTCGGCCGACAGCTCGGCGAGGACGCTCCCCACGGTCTCGACGCTCCCGAGACGCTCGACGCCGCGGAGCTCGTCGACGCCCCTGACGCCCTCGACACACTCGATCCCGCCGAGGTTCCTGATCTGCCGCCGCAGCGTCGACGCCTCGGGAACGCCGCTCTCCTCCGCCAGCGCGAGCGCCTGCCGCCAGTGGTACAGCGCCAGCTCCCGCTCGCCCTCGGCCGCCGCGACCCGGCCCCGGCCGTCGTGCGCCACCATCCGGCGGAAGGTCAGCCCCACGCCCTCCGTCGCGCGCAGCGCCTGGTCGAAGCAGCTCCTGGCCGACGCCAGGTCGCCGCGCGCCAGGTGGACCCTGCCCATCACGCCCAGCGCGAGGCTCCTGATGTCGGGACTGTCGAGCCCCTCCGACACCGTCAACGCGGCGCGGCACTCCCGCAGCGCCTCCTCGGCGCGCCCCTGCCGCAGCAGGCAGTCCGCCAGGTGGGACAGGCCCCGCGCCTCGGAGTCCACGCTGCCCGACTCGCCGTTGAGCCGCAGCGCCTCCCGCAGCTGCGCCTCGGCCACGTCGTACCGGCCCGCCCGGCTCTGGGCCCAGCCGAGGTTGAACAGGCACAGCAGCCGCGTCTGGTGGCTGTGCGGGTCGACCGTCAGCGCCTCGTTGTGGGCCTCGACCGCCTTGTCGTACTCGCCGAGCTGGGTGTACGTGATCCCGACATGACTCAGGGTGATCGCCAGGTCGCGTGGTGAGCCGGCCTCGCGGAAGACCTCCACGACGGGCAGCAGCGCCTCCAGCGCCGAGCGGTACTGCCCCAGCCGGTAGTGCGCGACGGCCATGGTCCGCAGCGTGCGCGCGGCGCCGAGCTCGTCGCCCCGCGCCCGGTCGATGGCCAGCCCGTCCCTGAACGCCCGCAGCGCCTCGGCGAAGCGGCCGGTGGAGACGTGCGCGAAGCCGATGCCGCACTGGACGTACGCCTCGACGTCGGCGTCGCCCGTGGCCCGCGCCGCCCGCAGTCCGACCGCGAAGCCGGTCAGCGCCTCCTCCACGTAGCCCTGCCGCAGCAGACACGCGCCGACGACCTCGGACAGGTACGACGCCTGCCGGTACAGGCCGTGGTCGTAGGCGTGCTCGATCACGGCGACGAAGGTGCGGTGCGCGAAGACCACGGCGGACTTGGTGTCGGCGATGGTGCGCAGCGTCGGCAGCTCCGAGAGGCGGCCCACGTCGAGGGGGGCGCGCTGGCTGCCCGGGTCGACGAGCTCCTCGATGGCGTGGGCCAGGTGCAGGTAGTGCTCGGTGAGGCGGAGCGCCGCCGCCGCCCGTTCCGCCTGCGGCTCCTCGGCGTCGGCCAGCTGTCGGGCGTAGCTGCCCAGCAGGTCGTGGAAGTGGTAGCGGCCGGCGGCGTGCTCGGTCAGCAGGTGCGCCTCCGTCAGCTCCTCCAGCAGCCGCTCCGCCTCCGCCGCGGGGACGTCGAGCAGCGCCGCCGCGTCGTAGGCGTCCACGTCGGGCCCCGGGTGGAGGCCGAGCCGGCGGAAGAGCAGCTGCTCGTCCTCGCGGAGCTGCTGGTGGGAGACGGCGAACGCGGCGCGCACGTCGCGGTCGCCCGCCCTCAGCTCCGTGAGGCGCCGCCGCTCGTCGCGCAGCCGGTGCGCGAGGTGCGCGACCGTCCACGCCGGGCGGTGGTGCAGGCGGGAGCCGGCGATGCGCAGGGCCAGCGGCAGGCACCCGCAGAGCCGGACCACCTCGTCGACGTGGCGCGGCTCGCCCGCCACCTGGCGGGTGCCGGCCACCTGGCGGAAGAGGGCCACCGCGTCGTCGTGGGGCAGCAGGTCGAGGGAGACGGAACGGACGCCCTCCAGCGAGGACAGCCGGCGCCGGCTGGTGATCAGGACGGCCAGGCCGGAGGTGCCGGGGAGGAGGGGGCGGACCTGGGCCTCGTCGGCGGCGTTGTCCAGGACGACGAGCAGCCGCCGGCCGGCGACCTCCGAACGCCAGCGCGCGACGCGCTCCTCGCGGCCGTCGGGGATCTGCTCGGGCACGACGCCGAGCTGACGCAGCAGCAGGTCGAGGGTGGCGTCCGGGCTGAGGGGGGCGCGGTCGACGCTGTGGCCGTGGAGGTTGACGAAGAGTCGGCCGTCGGGATAGCGGTCGGCGGCGAGGCGGGCCACGCGCACGGCGAGGGTCGTCTTGCCGACGCCGGCCATGCCGTCGAACGCGACGATCGGCAGGCCGGGGCCCTCGGTCCTGGTGACCAGGCGCAGCACGTCGCTGACCTCGGATATGCGGCCGGTGAAGTCGGTGATGTCGTACGGGAGGGTGTCGGGGCGGGGGGCTGCCGGGCGCGCGGCGGTGGCGGGGGTGGCGGTGGCGGCTGGGCCGACGTGGTCCGCTTGGTCCGCTTCGTCGGCGACGTTCGGGGTGCCGGTGCCGGTGCCGGTGCCGGTGTCGCTGGCGCTGGCCACGGGGGTCGCGTCGGCGGTGGCGGTCGTCTCGCGCCTCGGGGCGGGCACGCGGCCCGTCGCCGCGCGCGGTTCGGGGAGCGGGAGGTCCGGCTCACCTCGTAAAACCCGCTGGTACAGCGCGCGCAGGTCGGGCCGGGGGTCGACGCCCAGCTCCTCGGCGAGCGTCACGCGGGTCCGCTCGTAGACCGCCAGGGCCTGCGGCTGCCGGCCCGAGCGGTGCAGCGCCCGCATCAGCAGGGCCGCGAAGCCCTCGCGCAGCGGGTTGTCGTCGACCAGGCGCGTGAGCTCGGGAACGAGTGCCGCCGACTCGCCGTCGGCCAGGCGCAGCTCCATCGCCAGCTCCTGCGCGTCGAGGCGCTGCTCCTCCAGCCGCGCCGCCGCCGCCTCCACCACCCTGCCCGTGAGCCCCGCCAGGGCCGGGCCGCGCCAGAGCCGTATCGCCTCCTGGAGCGTCCGCAACGCGCCCGCCCGGCCGCCGGCGACCGCCGCCTTCGCGCGGGCGGCCACGAGGGCCTGGGTGAAGCGGTGGGCGTCGATCCGCTCCTCGGGCAGCCCGATCCGGTACCCGGGCCCGTCGCTGACCAGCAGCCCGCGCAGCGGCGGCAGCCGGCGGCGGAGCGCGGCGACGGCGTTGTGGACCTGCCGCCGGGCGGTGTCGGGTGGTTCGTCGTCCCACAGGGCGTCCACCAGCGCGTCGGACGACACGACGCGGTTGGGGGTGAGTGTCAGGACGGCCAGCAAGCGCCGTTGACGGGGCCCGGGCACCTGGTGCGCCCGCCCGTCGACCCACAGCTCCATCGGCCCCAGGAGCCGGAACTCCACAGCGCCGTCCGGGCCCTGGGGGCACGTCACGGCTACGGGGTCGGTGAGACCTCTCCCATCGTCCATCCCGGCAGTATCCCCCCGGGAGCGCCGGGTGACAGGCCTACGCGTCGGTACTGGGGTGACGCGGGTCAGCGCCACCCCAGTCCGAGCCTTCCCCGCGTCAGTCCACCGCACCAGAACGCCGAGCCCTACCCGCTGGGAGAACGGGCGTGAGACGTACCGGTGCCCCCCGTGCTATCGGCTGAGGCGGGCCGATCGAGAACCGAGTGGGACTTCGGAAACTCGATGACGCGTCCAGCGTGGCGCGCGTCGCTCTCCATCGGCCATCCATCCGCCATCCGTTCGGCATCCGCCGGACACCCGGCGCCGCCGGGGCGGCCTCGGGCCGCCAACGAGGCGGCGTGGGACGGCCGGTGGGGCGGCGTCGGGTGGCCGACGACGCGGCGTCGGACGTCCGGTGGGAGGAGACGGGATGGCCGGTCGGGCGTCATCCGTGGGGCCGGCGCGGGCGTGGCCGCGCGCCGTACCAGTCGCGCGTGTCGAGCCGCCCGCGCCGCACCCGAGCGGCCTGCCGGCGCCGCCACCACGCGTCGACGCCGACCGTGACGAGCGCGGGAACCGCCCCGGCCTCCACCACCGCCGCCACCTCCTCGCCGTCCAACGGCACCAGCGCGATCACGAAGGCGCACCCGAGACACCACAGGGCCGCCGCCGGGGCCAGCGCCACCACCGGCACCCGCAGGCACAGCCGCCGCATCCCGCGCCACACCCCGCGCGGCAGCCGCCCTGGCCCGCGCAGCGCCGCCGTCACGCCGACCGCCAGGCCCACGGCCAGGCCGACCCCCACACCCACCCCGAGCGGCCGCCCGAGCGCGACGACGCCGAGCGCGACCAGCGCGACCAGCCGCAGCCGGCGCAGCAGACGGTGCGTCTGCACGTCGAGGGCGTGCCGCGCCGACCAGTCGCCCGGCGACTCGGCCACCCGCGCGACGAGCGTGCGCAGCCGCTCCGCCACCGTCGACCCGCCCACCCGCTCCCGCAGCTGGACGTGGATGTCGTGGGCCTCGGCGCTGGTCGGGTCCGCCGCGACGACGCGCTCCCACGTCTCGGCGGCCTCGGCGTGCCGGCCCAGGCGTTCGAGGATGTTCACCGTGAGCTTGTGGGGGGTGGGGTCCTCGGGCGGCGCGGCCCGCGCGCTCCGCTCCGCGACGTCCAACGCCTCCTCCAGGCCGGCGCGGCGGCGTTCCGGATCGCGTTCCCGGGCCGCGGACTCCATCATCATCCGGCCGAGCGTCCACAGCTCGCGCCACGCCTGGGGCGCCAGCCGCGTCGCCTCCCGGGCCGCGGCGAGCGCGGCGTCGACCTCGCCGACGTCCAGCAGGGCGTTGGCGAGGAGGCGGTGGGTGGCGGCCTTGTGCGGCCTCAGCTCGACGGCGCGCAGCGCGGACCTGTGCCCCTCCGCGGCGGCGCGGCGGGCCTCCCGCGTCATGTCCGCGCCCTCCCGCCCGCCGGGCGGGGCCTCGCGGCGGAGCCGGCGGCCGACGCTCAGCTGGCAGTGCGCCAGCAGGAACCAGGCGGCGGCGTCGTCGGGTTCGCTCGCGAGGTGGCGTGTCAGCAGCGCGATCGCCTCCGCCGGGCGGCCGGCCGAGGCCAGCATCTCCGCCCTGCGGACCGGGGTCGCCCGCCCCCCGGCGGCACTCATCCGCTCACGCCGTTCGTCCCTGCACGCCGTTCGCCCGTGGCGAGAAGCCCCGTCATCCGTTCAGACGAGCTTCCTGCGCTTGAGGTACGCCAGCAGCTCGTCGTAGGTGCCGCCCTCGTTGGAGAAGAGCGCGACGTTGCGGGCGGTCGCGAACCAGGCGTCGGTGGAGGGCCGCACCTCCCTCGCCGAGGCCAACAGGTCGGGCATCCCGATCATGCGGGGCCGGCCGTCGCGGACGGAGTCCAACAGCGCGTGCTCGGCGGCGGTCTCGCAGACGTGGGCGAGGTCGGCGCCGGAGAAGCCGTCGGTGCGGCGGGCCAGCCGGCCGAGGTCGACGCCGGCGACGGGCCGGTCGCGGAGGTGGTAGCGCAGGATCGTCTCGCGGGCCTCCTCGTCGGGCGGCAGCACCAGCAGCGTCCGGTCCAGGCGGCCGGGGCGGCGCAGCGCGGCGTCCACGTCCCAGGGGCTGTTGGTCGCGGCGAGGACGAAGACGCCCTCGTTGTCCGAGGCGGAGGAGACGCCGTCGAGCTCGGTGAGGAGCTGGTTGACGGTGTTGCGCATGGGGCCGTGGTGGATGCGGCTGCGCTTGCCGCCCAGCGCGTCGAGCTCGTCGAGGAAGACGACGCAGGGCGCGTGGCGGCGGGCCGTGGTGAAGATGCCGTTGAGGTTCCGCTCGGAGGAGCCCGCCCACATGTCCAGCACGTCGTTGATCGCGACGTTGATGAACCGCGCGCCCAGCTCGCCGGCGACGGCGCGGGCGAGGAAGGTCTTGCCGCAGCCGGGCGGGCCGTAGAGCAGCAGGCCGCCACGGAGGCTCTTGTGGAACAGGCGGCGCAGCTCGGGGTTGCGCAGCGGGGCGAGGAACGCGGCCTCCAGCCGTTCCTTGACCGCCCGCATGCCGCCGACGTCCGCCAGCCGCAGCTCACCGGCGGGCTCGACGTCCCAGGCGGGGACGTCGCCGGCGTCGCCCGAGCCGTCCGCGGCGAGGGGCGCGCGCGGCCGTTGGTGGGGTGGTGGGTCGGCGGGCGGGACGGCGGGCGGGCTGGTGGGCTCGGGGCCGGTGACGAAGGGGGGCGGCGGCGAGACGTCCCTCACCTCGCTCTCGGCCCGCGCCCAGTCGAAGCCCGCCGGCCCGGGACCGGGACCCGGCCCGGGCCTGGGAGAACGCCGCTGGTCCTCCGGTGCGTCCCGCGTGGCCGGGCCGCCGCCGACCGCCTCCGTCATCAACGCCCGCGCCTCACGGTCCTCCGGCGCCCGTTGCAGCGCGGCGGCCACCTCCACCACCGCCTCCGGGCCCCGCCCGGCGTCCAGCAGCAGCCGCGCCAGGTGCAGCCGCAGCGGCACGTCGTCGGGCGCGGCGGCGACGGCCCGCCGCAGGCTCGCTGTCAGGGGCGTGTCGAAAGGCGTGTCGAAAGGTGTGTCGTCCCCGGTCATCCTCGTCCCGCCACCTTCCGCAGCCACTCCAGCGCCGCCTCGGTCCCGTCGAGAACGGAGAGGTGCCCGTCCTCCGCGCTCAGGCGCAGCTCCGCCGTCGGGCAGCGGTCGGCCAGCCACCGCCCGTGTGAGCTGGGCACGACGCGGTCCCGTTCGCCGTGGAGAAGCAGCGTGGGAACGGTGATCCGCGCGGGGTCGAAGCCCCAGGGGGAGACGTACGCGAGGTCGTCGTCGACCAACGCCGCCGGCCCCGCCTCGACGGCCGGCACGACGACCCTCGTCAGCCAGGCCCACCGCCCCGCCAGCGCCTCGTGGTCGTCCGGGGTGAACATCTCCGGGTCGTACACGGCCGTCGCCTCGTGCCGCTCCTTCGCCTCCCGCCCGGCCACGGCGGCCCGCAGCGACGCGACGCCGCCGTCGTACATGCCCGCGAACCAGTCGAACCCTTCCGCGTCACCGGTCGCAGCGGTCGGGTACGGCGCGAGGCCGGCCACGCTGACGGCGGCGGCCACGCGGTCGGGCAGCAGCGCGGCGCACGCCAGGGCGTGCGGGCCGCCGCCCGAGTGCCCCACCACCGCGAAGCGGTCGAGGCCGAGCGCGTCGGCGACGTGCGCGACGTCGGCGGCGGCCGACGCGACGTCCCGCCCGGGGAGCGGCGTGGAGCCGCCGTACCCGGGGCGGTCGTACGACACCCACCGCAGGCCCAGCCGGGCGGCGGCGGCGAAGAGCGGCCGGGGTGGCGCGCCGATGTTGGGCGTGCCGTGGTGCCAGACCACGGCGAGCCGGCCGCCGCCGTCTGCCGCGCCCGTGTCGTACACGTGCAAGGTTCGCCCGTCGTCTACCGTGAGATCGCGCTCGGTCACCTGTTCTGTCGCCACGTGGCGAACCTAACAGGGGCCACCCACAGTCGGCCGCGTGCTACGTTCGAAAGCGACGCCCCGCCGCGCGGGCCGTCCCGGACGAGTACGTCGTACCCGGCAGGACAAGACGACGTAGGACAGCAGTCGCCCCTTCTCGTCTGGGAGGTTCGTCGTCATGGCGTGGGTCGTCCTCGTCGTCTCAGGAGTCCTCGAAGCCGTCTGGGCAGCCGCCCTCGACGCGTCCCGCGGCTTCTCCCGCCTCTGGCCCAGCACCCTGTTCCTCGTCGCGCTGGCGGCGAGCATGGCGGGGCTGGCCTACGCGATGCGCTCCATCCCCATCGGGACGGGGTACGCGATCTGGGTGGGCATCGGGGCCGTCGTCACCGCCCTGTACGGCATGGTCGTCCAGAACGAGCCCGCCACCGCCGCGCGGCTGCTGTGTCTCGCGCTCATCGTGGCCGGCGTGGTGGGCCTGAAGTTCCTGCACTGACGGCGCCGGCGGTGCTGGCGGTGCTGGCCGTGCCGGCGGTGCCGGCGCGCACGGCTGGGGTTGGAGGCTGGTGTTCCGCGTGCCGTCGTCTGGCGGAACCGGCCCCGGTGGGTGAGTGGATTGGTCCTCACGGGGCCGGCAGCCTCGGATCCGTCCCTCGGCCGGGGATTTCTCGACCGGAGGGACGAGGAGGAAGAGAGGGAGCCGGGTCAGCTCGCGCACATCGCCGGTGCTCGCCATCCGACGTTCGCGAAGATGTAAGCCGCCGAGACCATCGTCATGTGGTGGTGCCAACCCCGGAACGAGCGGCCCTCGAAGTCACGCAGGCCGAAGTGCTGTTCCAGGTTCTGCATGTCCTCACGGGTTCTGGAATCCAACCGAGCCAGTGACATGATGTCGTCAATTCGGTGGTCCATCAGACTGGTGATCCAGAAGCGTGTGGCCTCACCGCTGGAGCTGATTTCCGTGAGGAGTCGTGCGACGCGGGGTGGCGAGCCGTTGGTCGCGGGAATCCGGGTCATGGAGGAACGGACGAACGAACGCCGTGGAGCGGGCGCGACGGGGGCCAGCGTGTGGTTCCGCTGGGTCAGGGCCTGCTTCTGCCGCTGACGCTCCTGGCACTGCTGCTCCCGCGGCTGGCCGGTGAGGGGGTGTAAGGAGGCACGGGCGGTGAGGACCCGCTCCAGGGAGCGACGCGGCAGGCTGGAGTGCGGGGGCCGCCGCGGCAGCAGGTGGGCCGCCCCCGACATCCCCAGGGACTCGCCGACCTCCAGGACGAACGGGACGCCGCAGGAGGACAGCTCCGCGACCAGCTCGTTGGCCCGGCCCAGGTGCCGCGCGTTCGCCACCACCGGCACCTGCCGCAGCCCCCACCGCTCCGACATCTCCCGCACCATCGCGGCCGTCTCCCGCCACTCCGGCCTGATCTCCACGTGGTCGGGGATGTGGGCGGCCTTCCGCGTCGCCGGGCTGTCCCACGTGCGTGGCAGGAGGATCCGCCAGTTCACGGGGACGTTGGAGGTGGCGCCGACCAGCGAGACCGCGAGCCCGAGCTGGCAGTTCACCGTCCGTCCCGCCTCCGGAAGGAACTGCCGCTCCACGCCGACCGAGCGGTCGCCGCGCTTCGGGATGACGACGCGGTTGACCAGCCACGCACGCGGCGGTTCCACGCCCTGGAGGTACCGGGCGAGCCCTGCCCGCACGGGCGCCCAGCGCCACGGGCTCTGGTTGATGAACTGTTGGAGCGACTGGTGCGCCGGGGCGGAGAGTATGTTCTCGGCTATCTTCCTCACCGATTTCTTACCCTCCACTGACAGGAGGCCCCTCAGATAGACCTCCGCCCACCTCCGTTGATCGACGCGGGGGATGGCTCGGAAGACCTCGTTGGCGTACGAGGCCAGAGAATCGCGGGCCATGATGGGAACAACGTCATTCGCAAGCATTGTCTCTCACACCCCCGGGGGGCTCGCTGGTCGGGGTACTCGCCTCATGTTTCATCACCCCCTGGGGTAACGGGCAAGCGGGACCTAACGTAGTTGCGGGAGTTCGCCCCGCGAATGACAGGACACGGACATTCAACATTCTGACCACCGGTCTACTACATTGCCGATCGCAGCGCACGCTGTCCTTTGTTGGGAAGAAATAAAACCGCATGACGGTCCAGTAGTTTTCCTGGAGTTCACACGCGGGCCGTCGATCCCGATCGCTCCCGGGCCAGGGCCGCGAGGCGTTCGAGCGCTCGCAGCGAGGGGCTCCCCGACGGCGCGGTGTACGTCACCAGGTGCTGGTCGGGCCCGTCGGCCAGCCGCAGCGACTCGTAGTCGAGGCTGAGCCTGCCCACCAGCGGATGGTCGAACTCCTTCCGCCCGCTGCCGTGGTCCTGCACGTCGTGCCGCGCCCACCAGGTGCGGAACTCGCCGCTCCGGAGGGACAGCTCGCCGACCAGCGAGGCGATGCCCGGGTCGTCGGGGTACCGCCCGGCCGCGGCCCGGAGGTGGGCGACGCCCTGGCGCGCCGCCGTCTCCCAGTCGACGTGGAGCGTCCGGGCGTGCGGGGAGCATAAGAGGTGCCACAGCAGGTTCGACTGCTTCCACGACGGGCCGGGGAGGTCCTCGGCCAGCAGCGCCGCGCCCGTCTCGTTCCACGCCAGCAGGTCCATGCGGCGTCCGACGACGTAGGCGGGCGCGGGATGAAGCACCTCCAGCAGGCGGTGGACGCTGGGGCGAACCCGCTCCGCCGTGATCCGTCGCCGCGGGCTCTCGGCGCGGGCCAGCAGGTAGAGATGCTCCCGCTCGTCGGCGCTCATGCGCAGGGCACGCGCCAGGGCGTCGAGCACCGTGGAGGAGGGCCGACCGACCTTGCCCTGCTCCAGGCGGATGTAGTAGTCGACGCTGATGCCGGCCAGATGGGCGACCTCGGCGCGGCGCAGCCCGGCCGAACGGCGACGACCCACGGCCAGGCCGTGGTCCTCGGGCCGGGTCCTGTGGCGTCGTGAACGGAGGAATCCGGCCAGTTCGTTTCGCGTGGTGCTCATGGTGTTCGAGTGTCGCAGGGAGGGCTGACAGACCGGACCATGTGCGGCGCTCCCGTACGAGTACGGCTATTACTGGTACTGGCAGTGCCTCTTTCGGTGGCTCGCGGGCCGCCGGCCGGCCATCCCGGACACCCGGCCACGCCGCGCCGCGCGCGACGACTTCGTCAACGCCACGACGTCGTCGGCGCGACTTCGTCAAGTTGCACAGAACTCCGTGGGATTCCGCGCTTCGCTGTTCCGCGGACGGGCCGCCCGGCTTTACTCGGTGATGTCGGCCCGGCAACCCGGCATTCGGACACCCGGCGTTCCGTCATTCCGGCATCGCCTCCCGGCATCCGTCCGGAACCCTCCCGGCATCGCCCCAGAATTCCCCTCGGAGTTTCCATGAACACAGCGGACCACACCCGTGCCGTCATCTACACGCTCTTCGCCGACATCGCGTCCGAGAACCTGCCGGGTGTGCTGGACGCGCTCTCGCCGGAGATCGTCGTCGAGTTTCCCGTCACCGAACAGAACGCGATACTTCCCGACGTGGGGGTGTGGCGCGGAAAGGACGCCGTCGCCAGCGCCTTCCGGCGGCGCGCCGACTGCGTCGACGTCGCCACCGACGAGCCGCGCGAGGTGCTGGTCGAGAACCGACGTGTCCTCGCCACCGTCCCCCAGCGGATTCGGCACCGGACGACCGGCGCCGAGGCAGGCTTCGAGTACTCGGCCCTGCTGACGCTGGACGACGACGGCCTCATCCGCCGCTGGCGGGTGCTCTCCGACAGCGCCGACGAGGTGGCCGTCTTCCGCTCCGAGCTGCCGGCGCGCCTGCTGGCGGCGGTGCGCGAGGGCGACGTCCACCAGGTCACGCTGCTGCTGCGCCACGGCGCCGACCCCAACCACCGCGACGAGGAGACCGGCCTGACCGTCCTCCAGACCGCCGCCGGCACGGGCGACGCCCCCGTCGTCGCGGCCCTGGTGGAGGCTGGTGCCGACATCCACTCCACCGACAGCCGCGCCGGCGGCACGGCGCTCCACAAGGCGGTGCAGCGCGGCGACCTCGACACCGTCAGGCTGCTGGTCACGGCCGGGGCCTTCGTCGACGCCGTCGCGCCCACCACCGGCCACACGCCGCTGATCGACGCGCTCTGGTACAAGTGGCCCGACATCGTGGCCTACCTGCTGGACCGGAACGCCGGCCTGAACCTCGCCACCCACTACGGCTTCTCGCTGCGCGAGCACTTCGAGTACGCGCTCAACGTGAACGTCCACGGCAAGGACCGGCTGCTGGCCGCCGAGCAGCTGCTGAAGGCGCGTACCGCCGCCGACGAGGAGCGCGGCCGGCGGCAGCGGCTCATGACCGCCGTGACCGAGGGCCGCGCCGAGGTCGTGCGCACGCTGCTGGCCAGCGGCGTCGACGTCGACGAGCGCTTCCCGGTCCTCAACGGCTTCAACGACCTGCACACGCCCCTGCTGGTGGCCGCCCGCGACGGCCACACCGAGATCGTGCGGCTGCTGATCGACGCGGGCGCCGACGTCAACGCCACCGAGCCGACCTTCGGCGCCGTCCCCCTGCACAAGGCCGTCTACAACGGCCACGCCGACATCACCCGGATCCTCGTCGAGACCCCCGGGGTCGACATCGACTTCCAGGGCGCGACCAACGGGTACACGCCGCTCCACGACGCCATGTGGCACGGCTTCGAGGAGTGCGGCCGGGTGCTGCTGGCCGCGGGGGCCCGCACCGAGTTGCTGGGCCACGACGGCAGGACCGCCCTGGAGATCGCCGAGGAGACCTTCGGCCCCGACCACCCGATGGTCCGCGACCTGGCCGCGGCGACGGAGACGCCGACGACGGGCGCGACGCCGGCCACTGGCGCGTGAACGCCCTCCCCCACGCGTCACTCACCCGGGCTCCGCCGAGCGGGAGGAACGCCGACCCGCGACGAGTCCGCGAACAGACGACAACGCCTGCCGGGACATCCGAACGGGACGTCCCGCGCCGCCGAATCCCACGCAAGCGAAAGGAAGCACCGCCATGCTGTTCTACGTCCAGATGCGCTGGAACCACGAGGGCCGGATCTCGCTCGACGAACTGTGGGAGGTCGAGGAGGAGGAGGCGAAGCACGCCCAGGAAACCCTCGACTCCGAATACTGCATCGGCCTGTGGAAGGTCGCGGCACAGAAGCGCGTCATCGCCATCGTCGACTCGCCCAGCGCCGAGGAACTGGACCGTGAGGCGCTCGGCCGCCTCCCGATGCGCGAGTACCTCGAGTTCGAGGAGGTCTGGCCCCTGCGCGACTACCTCGGATTCGCCGAGGACGTGAAGGCCCGCTACCGCGTCTGAGCCGGTCCACGAGGACACGAGGAGAAGGGAAGAACGGCCGTGATCCACCAGCTCATATTCGCCGCGCCCAGGCCGGGAATGACGGAGGAGGAGTTCCAGCGGTACTGGGTCGACGTGCACGCCGTCCGTTACGCCGCGAAGATCCCGCAGATCAGGCGCTACGCCGTCGACACCCGCATTCCCGAACCGGGCGAGGACACCGAGCGGGAGGCACCGCTGTGGAGCGGCATCGCCGAGATCTGGCTCGCCAACGAGGAGGAGCAGCTCGCCTCGCTCCAGACCCCGGAGTTCCTTGAGGGCGCCCGCCTCGACGAGCCGCGCTGGGCCGCGTTCTGGCGGACCGTCGTGCTGGACACCGACACCGAGGTCGTCGTCCCCGGGGTGGCGGACACCGCCGTCCAGCCCGGCGTGAAGCTCGTGATGCTGGCCAAGCGGCGCGAGGGCATGACCGTCAAGGAGTTCCGTCAGCACAGCCGGCGCGCCCACGCGCCGCTCGTCACCGAGCTGCCCGGCCTGCGCCGCTACCACCAGTCCTTCACGCGGGACTCCTGGTACGCGCTGAGCGAGCCGCCGTTCGACGCCGCCCACCACCTGTGGTTCGACAACGCGGCCGCGCTCCGCGCGGCCCGGCAGACGCCGCAGCAGGCCCTCGTCGACGCCGACCTGCGGACCTTCGTCAACGAGCGGTACCTGCACAGCCTCACGGTGCGCCAGAACTGGATCATCGGCCCGCAGGGCCGGTGACGGACCGGAAGAACGAGAAGGAGACACCCGCATGACCCGTTTCGCAACCCCGTCCCGCCCGCCGGTCCCGACGACCCGCGAGGTCGCCGAGAACTGGTTCGAGGGCCTGACCACCGGCGACATCGACCGGGCGCTCGGCTGCCTGGCCGACGACGTCGAGTGGATCAACTACGCGGTGGTGCCCGGCTACAACGACGCCATGCCGTGGATCGGCACCTACCAGGGTGTCGACGAGGTGATGGAGACCTTCCGGATCTTCTCCAGCATCGTGGACGTCAACCACGAGGAGCTCGTCACGCTCGTGGTGGACGGCGAGAACGCGATGGGCGTGATCTACGAGAGGTCGACCGTCAAGGAGACGGGACGCGTCTTCGAGATCGAGTTCATCCAGTGGCTGACGGTGCGCGACGGCAGGATCGTGCGGTGGAAGTCGTACACCGACCCCTCGGAGATCCTGCGGGCGCTCCCCGCGTAGTCCCGCACCTCGCGAGGTCCCCCCACACAACGGCTCCGGTTCCTGCGGTGCCGTGCCCGTCGGGCCCGTCGGGCCCGTCCTCTCCGCCGGTGGAGGACGGGCCCGACGGCCTGTCAGGGCGTCACTTCCCTTCGTCGGTGTTCCCGTCGTCGGTGTTCCCCTCGTCGGGGAAGTTGACGTCGCGGGCGACGGACTCCCAGGCCAGAAGCTCCTCGCGCACCGCGTCGAGGTGCTCGACCAGGCCGTCGAAGGCGTCGTTGCCGAGCGCCAGCCGCAGCGGGGTCCTGTCGCTCTCCAGCGCGGCGATGATCGCCGCCGCGGCCTTCGCCGGGTCGCCCGGCTGGGTGCCGTCGATGCCCGTGATGAACTCGCGGATCGGCCCGACCGTCTCGGCGTAGGCGTCCATCGCCGCCGACTGGTGCAGGCCCGCGCCGGAGAAGCTGGTCCTGAACGCGCCCGGCTCGACGATCATCACCTTGACGCCGTGCGGCTCCACCTCCTGCCGCAGCGACTCCGACAGGCCCTCCAGCGCGAACTTCGACGCGCAGTACGCGGAGAAGCCGGGATAGGCCACCTGGCCGCCGAAGCTGCTCATCTGCACGATCGCGCCGGACTTCTGCGCCCGCATGTGCGGCAGCACGGCGCGGACCAGCGCGGCGGGGCCGAAGAAGTGCAGGTCCATGATCTCGCGCAGCTCGCGCTCGGTGGTCTCCTCGACGGCGCCGACCTGGCCGTGACCGGCGTTGTTCACCAGCACGTCGATGCGGCCGTACCAGAGGACGACCTCGGCGACGACGTCGGCGAGGCGGGCGTGGTCGGTGACGTCGAGTTGGACGGCGGCGACGCGGTCCGGATGGGCGACGACCAGGTCGTGGACGGCCTCGGGGCGGCGGGCGGTCGCCACCACCGTGTCGCCGGCGGCCAGGGCCGCCTCGGCGAGGGCCCGACCGAAGCCGGAGGAGGCCCCGGTGATCAACCAGACCTTGCCGGACGCGGGCCGGGAGGGGGCGAGGGAGCCGGTCTCGGAGTCGGGGGTGGGTGGGGTGGCGGTCACGGTCGTGCCTCCATGAGTGAACGCGAACACGTCGGACGGGACGCGGGTCGCGGATGCCGGGTCGGGATGTGGGTCGGGGCGCGGCCGGGGTGTCGGGCCGAGGGCTGACTCCCGTGCGCGCCCTGCCAGTTGTCGCACCCGGGCGGGACGGCTGTCCAAGTGAGAGATTCACTCGTGTCATAGACGACACTTATGATCGCTGGTATGGAGCTGCGTCAGCTGCGCTATCTCGTCGCGATCGCGGAGACGGGGAACCTGGGCCGGGCCGCCGAGGCACTCCACGTGAGCCAGCCGACGCTGTCCTACGCGCTGAAGTCCCTGGAGTCCGAGCTCAAGGTCCGGCTCTTCGACCGTCACCCCGGCGGCGTGACCGCCACGGACGCCGGGACCGACGTCGTCGCGGCGGCGCGCCGCGCCGTGGCCCAGGCGGACCGGGTCAGGGAGGCCGCCGACCGGCACCGCCAGGGGCTTGGCGGGCGGCTGCTGCGGATCGGCTTCGAGGCGAGCGGCGCGGGGGAGTTGACCACCCGTGCGCGCGCCGAGTTCGCCCGCCGCCACCCCGAGGTCCGCGTCGAGCCGCGCCGTTTCGACTGGGGGGCGGAGGTGGCCGCTCTCCACGACGGGCGCGCCGACGTGGCGTTCATCTGGCTGCCGGCCGACCTCACCGACCTGCGGACCAGCATCGTCCGCGTCGAGCCGCGCGTGGCCGGCTTCCCCGTGGGCCACCCGCTCGCCACGCGCGACCACGTCACCCTCGACGACGTCCGCGACGAGCCGCTGACCTGGACGGAGAAGGCCCCGCGCGCCTGGGTCGACTGGTGGGCGGTCAACCCGCGCCCCGACGGCTCGTCGCCGCGCTGGGGCCCGACCAACGACAACGTCGAGGAGATGCTCGAACTCGTCGCGGCCGGCGAGGCGATCTGCTTCGCCCCCGCCAGCATGTCCCGGTACTACGTCCGCCCCGACATCTGCTGGGTCGCGCTCGCCGACGCCGAGCCGATGCGCGTGGCGCTGGCCTGGCTGAAGGACGGCGAGACGGCGACCATCAGGGAGTTCTCCCGCACCGTCAGAGAAATCGCCGGAATCGTGGCCTGAGCTGGTTCCGCGCGGTACCGCGCGGTTCCGAGCGATTCTGCGGACTGGTGCGGACCGGTGCGCTCTTCTGCGGCCTTCCCTGGCCTTCCCTGGCCTTCCGTTTCTGTTCCCGGGGGGCGTGCACGGGCGCCTCAGCGTTAACTGCACGAAGTGGTCGCGAGAACCCGGCGGCGCCGTGGGAACGGGAGCGCTCGGCGTAATACTCGTCAGTGACTGTGACGGACCGCACCGATCGGCGGCCCGTTTCCTCGCATGCCTCCCATGAATTCTCCCTGCCCCGAAACGGCCGGGAAAGACCGGAAGAGAAATGAGGATCGATGACCCTCAGCAAAGACCTCCCGGCGAGCGCGAGCGCGAGCGCGAGCCCGAGCCCACGCCCGGGTCCATCCCCGAGCCCGGGCGCCACGCGGCGCCGCCGCCAGGGCCTGACCCTCCTGGTCACGTGCGCGGTGTTCTTCCTCGACGCGTTGGACAACTCCACGGTCGGTGTCGCCCTGCCCAGCATCCAGGACGACCTGTCGATGGAGACCGGCGCCTTACAGTGGCTGGTCTCCGGCTACACGCTCGCCTTCGGCGGCTTCCTGCTGCTGGGCGGCAAGGCGGCCGACGTCCTCGGCCGGCGCCGGGTGCTCGTGGTCGGCCTCGCCGTCTTCATCCTGGCCAGCCTGCTCGGCGGTCTGATGACCGCGCCCGAGCCGCTCATCGTCTCCCGTTTCCTCAAGGGCGCGGCCGCGGCGTTCACGGCACCCGCCGCGTTCTCCATCATCACCACCCAGTTCGCCGAGGGACGGGAGCGGAACCGGGCGTTGTCGATCTACGGCGCCACCGGCGGCCTCGGGTGGAGCACCGGACTGGTCGCCTCCGGGCTGCTGACCGAGGTGAACTGGCGCCTGGTCTTCTTCATCCCCGGGCTGCTGGGCCTCGCCCTGCTGGCCCTGGTGCCGGCCGCCGTCGACGCTGACGCGGCCAAGGCCCCTGGCTCCGGCGCCCGCCGTTCCTACGACCCGGGCGGCGCGTTCGTCGTCACCGCCGCGCTCTTCCTCCTCGTCCTCGGCGTCATCCAGGCCCCCGAGATCGGCTGGGCAGCCGGGGCAACGATGCTCCCCCTCGTGCTGGCCCCCGTACTGCTCCTCGTCTTCGTCGTCATCGAGAGGCGCCACCGCTCCCCGATGCTGCCCCTGGCGATCTTCGGCTCCCGGGTCCGCTCCGCCTCCTACCTGGTCGCGCTCACCCACGCCGCCGCCGCGCTGGGCTGGCAGTTCACCGTCGTGCTCTACCTCCAGGAGGTGCTGGACTACTCCGCGATGCGGATCGCGCTCGGCATCCTGCCGCTCGGCCTCACGGTCTTCCTCACCGCCCGCTTCCTCACCCCCCGCCTGGTCAACGCCTTCGGCGTGCGGGTCGTCGCCGTGGTCGGCCTCGTCCTCCAGGTCGCCTCGCTCGGCATGTTCGTGCTGGTGGGACAGGAGGACCGGTACCTGACGCTGCTGCTGCCGTGTCTGGTGGCGCACGGCGTGGCGTGCGGCACGGTCCTCAACGCCGCGAACATCGGCGGTGTCAGCGGCGTCGCCGACCGCCACCAGGGCGTGGCCGCCGGCCTGTGCTCGGCCGCGTACGCCATCGGCGCCGGGCTCGGAACGGCCGTGCTGGCGGGCGTCATCACCGCCTCGGCCGGCGAGGGGGGCAAGCCTGCCCACATGCTGGACGCCTACCAGAACGCGTTCCTCGGCGCGGCGCTGATGGCCGCCGTCGGGCTGGTCGTCGCGGTGGTGGGACTGCCGCGGCGGCGCCACGTCAACGCGGATTGACCACGCGAAGTCGCGCATGCGAAGCCCCGTTTCCCTGAACAACCGCGGGGAAACGGGGCTTCGTCATTCTGCGTCGGTGTCGCGAACCTCTAGGATCGCTGACGTATTTGGGTGCCGATTTCGGCACGGGAATGCTAGGGGGAAGGTTAGGTTGACCATGCAAGAACGCGCGCTGCGTACGAGGCGCCGCGTACTGAGGGCCGCCGCGACCGTCTTCGACCGGGAGGGCTTCTCGTCGGCCAGCATCGCCGACATTCTGAAGGCCGCCCGGGTCACCAAGGGGGCTCTGTATTTCCACTTCGAGTCGAAGGAGGCATTGGCCAGGGGCGTCATGGAGGAACAGAAGCGTTCGCTGGTGTTGACCAACACCGGTCTCCACACCCAGACGGTCATCGACGTGACCCAGGGCGTCGCCCGGCAGCTCGGCACCGACCCCGTGCTGAGGGCCAGCTTCCGTCTGACCGCGGAACAGCGCGCCATGGGAGGGGCCGACCCCAGCCTCTACCTGTGGTGGCACGAGGTCTGCCGCACCCACCTCGTGCAGGCGGCCCAGGCCGGCGAGCTGACCCCCGACACCGAGCCCGGCGACTGCGCGCACCTGGTCGTCGGCTGCTTCACCGGGATCCACCTGCTCTCCCAGGTGCTCTGCGAGGGCGCCGACCTCGTCAGCCGCCTGGCGATCCTGTGGCGGGCGCTGCTCCCCGCCATCGCCAGGGAGCAGGTGTTGCCGCGCCTCAACCCCCACGGCAGCGGCGACCTCCTCGCCGCGCTCCAGGGGAGCGGGCGCGACGAGGAGGCCGCGGCGGGCGTGAGCCGCGGGTTCCGCGGCTGAGGTCCGGAGCGAAGGGAACGGCGCTGGGCCGTTCCTAGGCGGCGGTCACCTCGTGTGGGTCCGGCCGGTCAGGCCCGTCGTGCGGGTCCGACCGGTCAGGCCGGGTGGGGGCCGAGGGCACCGCCGCCAGCAGGCGGTCGAGAGCCCGCAGCGGCAGCCACGCCCAGCCGGGCCGGTGCCGCACCTCGTAGGCCACCTCGTAGACGGCCTTGTCCAGCACGTACGCCGTGAGCAGCCGGGTGTCCTCGCCGCCGCGCGTCGCGCCCGGGGAACCCGACGCGCCCGACGCGTAGCCGGCGAGGAACGCCCGCTGGTGGCGGGCCGCCCACCGGGTGGCCCGTTCGGCATCGTCGGCCTCACGGGCATCGTCGCCCACGCCGGTCTCGTCTCCCTCGCGGTCACGTCCGTCGGCGGAGCGGTGGTGGTGGGCCGCGTAGTCGAACGAGCGGAGCATGCCGGCCAGGTCGCGCAGCGGCGAGTCCGGCCGGTCGCGCTCCTCGGGGGTGGCCAGCGGCTCCCCCTCGAAGTCGATGACCAGCCAGCCCTCGGCCGTCCGCAGCGTCTGCCCCAGGTGCAGGTCGCCGTGGATCAGCTGCGCCGTCGGCCGGGCGTGCCGCGGCGTCGCGCGGCCCACGGCCTCGAACACCGCCCGCAGCCGCGGCGCGTACGGCGCCAGCTGCGGCGCCGACGTGAGCGCCCGGTCCAGCCGGGCCACGAGTCCTCGGGACAGCCGCCGCAGGTCCGGCGGCCACAGCCGCGTCCGCCCGCCGGCCGCAGCCAGCTCGCGGTGGACGGCCGCGACGGCGGCGCCCAGGGCTCGGGCCTCCCGCCGCATGTCGCGGTCCTCCCGGGCGTGGTCGAGCGCGAGCGCCCAGCCGTCGACCGCGTCGGGCAGGTAGCGCTGAAGCGTGGCAAGGGTGGCCCCCGCCTCGTCCTCGATCGCGCCGAGCAGCGGCGGCACGTGCGGGCTGCCGGCCTCGGCCAGCGCGCGGTGGAGCGCGAGGTCGCGGCCCGCGCCCGGCAGCAGCCTGCGGAAGACCTTCAACAGGTACCGCTCGTCGACCACGACGGAGCTGTTGCTCTGCTCCACGCCCAGCGGCCGGACCGCGAGCCGGTCGCCGGCCGCGAGCGCCAGGCCCGGCGCGGCGCGCGCGACGAGGGCGGCGACGAGCGGCGGATCGGCCAGGGCGTCGTGGAGGGTGGCGTTGCCGTCGCCCAGCTCGGGCAGGGTGCCGGCGGCGGCGATCACCGCCTCGGGCGGCACCGGCCGGTCGCTGACGCCCAACGGCAGGAGATACGTGTCGCCGCCGTTCGGGCCGACCCTGACCGTGGCGAGGAACCCGTCGCCGCGGTCGGTGAACGGCTCGGCCGCCACCACGGTGGCCGTTGTGGCCGTTGTGGCCGTTGTGGCCGTGGTCGCCGTCGTGGCCGCCGTGCCGGTCGGGCCGGCGTACCACCGTTGCCGCGCCAGCCAGTCGCCCAGCAGCGCCGGTGGGATCGAGGGGAGTCGCGGCCGGCTCACGGGACCTCCTCCGCGGGGACGACGGTGAACCAGCGCACCGCGTGCCCCGGCAGTTCCAACCGCAGCTCGGCGCGCGCCTCGCGCTCCTCGCCGGTCAGCTCGTCCACCAGCAGGCATCCACCCAGGCCCGGGCCCCGGCCCAGGCTTTCGGGCAGCGTCACGGTGACGGACCTGGCGGTGGCGGCGAGGTTGTTCACGCACACCACCCGGTCGCGCCGGCCGTCGGCCGCCACGTGGTCGCGGGCGTACGCCAGCACGGCGTCGTCCGAGGCCGCCAGCGCCTCGAACGAGCCCTCGCCGAACGCCGGGTGACGCCGCCGGATCCCCAGGACCCGCCGCGTGAAGTGCAGCAACGATCCGGGATCCGTCATCTGCGCCGCGACGTTGACCGACGCCGGCTCGTACCCGGGGCTGCTGACCACCGGCAGCGGCAGCAGCTCGGGGTCGGCGGTGGAGAAGCCGGCGCCCGGCTCGGCCCGCCACTGCATCGGCGTGCGGACCGCGTCGCGGTCCGGCAGCCAGATGTTGTCACCCATGCCGATCTCGTCGCCGTAGTACAGGACCGGCGAGCCCGGCATCGACAGCAGCAGCGCGGTGGCGAGCTCCAGCCGCCCCCGCTCGTTGCCCAGCAGCGGGGCGAGCCGGCGGCGGATGCCGATGTTGGCCCGCATCCGCGGGTGCGGCGCGTACTGCTGGTACATGTACGCCCGCTCCTCGTCGGTGACCATCTCCAGGCTCAGCTCGTCGTGGTTGCGCAGGAAGATCCCCCACTGGGCGTTCTCGGGGATGGCCGGCGTGGCGGCGAGCGCCTCGGCGATGGGCGCGGCGGTCTCCTGGCGCAGTGCCATGAAGACGCGCGGCATGAGCGGGAAGTGGAACGCCATGTGGCACTCGTCGCCCGGCAGCTCCGGCAGGCCCGGCTCGCCGCCGAAGTACGCGACGGCGTCCTCGGGCCACTGGTTGGCCTCCGCGAGCAGCACGCGGCCGGGGTACTCGTCGTCGACGATCTTGCGGACCGTCCTCAGGAAGCCGTGGGTCTGCGGCAGGTTCTCGCAGTCGGTGCCCTCCTCCTCGAAGAGGTACGGCACGGCGTCGAGGCGGAACCCGTCGATGCCGAGGTCCAGCCAGAACCGGAGGGCGTCGAGCATCGCGTCGTGCACGCGGGGGTTCTCGTAGTTCAGGTCGGGCTGGTGGGAGAAGAACCGGTGCCAGTAGTACTGGCCGCGCTCGGGGTCGAGGGTCCAGTTGGAGGTCTCGGTGTCGACGAAGATGATCCGCGCGTCGGCGTAGCCGGAGTCGTCGTCGGCCCAGACGTAGAAGTCGCCGTACGGGCCCTCGGGGTCGCGGCGGGAGGCCTGGAACCACGGGTGGGCGTCGGAGGTGTGGTTCATGACCATGTCGGTGATGACCCGGATGCCACGGGCGTGGGCGGCGTCCAGCAGGGCGACGAAGTCGTCGATGGTGCCGAACTCCGGGAGCACGGCGCGGTAGTCGCTGACGTCGTAGCCGCCGTCGCGCAGCGGGGAGGCGTAGAACGGGGGCAGCCACAGGCAGTCGACGCCCAGCCAGGCGAGGTAGTCGAGGCGTTCGGTCAGGCCGGGGAGGTCGCCGACGCCGTCGCCGTCGCTGTCGTTGTAGGAGCGGACGAGCACCTCGTAGAAGACGGCCCGCTTGAACCAGTCCGGCTCGGAGCCGACGAGGGGGCGGCGGCGGGCGTGGTCGACCGGGCGCCTCACGGCTGCCGTGGGGCCGGCGGTCGCGGCGGTCCCGGCGGCGGTGGCGGCGTTGGCGTCGGTCCGTGTGCTGTTGTCGCGGGTACTCATGAGGCCCTCACCAGGATCTGGGCCACCGCCTGGCGCGGGTCGAGCCGCACGTGCGCGGTGTCGCCGAAGAGGGCCACCACCCCGCCTCCGAGCTCGTCGCGGAGCAGCAGCCGGTCGTCGACGGCCGCGCCCATCGCGGCCGGGATGCCCCGCACGGTCGCCTCCACGGGCTCGTGCGGGTCGAGGGTGACGAGGCAGAGCACCGCCTCGCCCGTCGCCGGGTCCGTCTTCACGTACGCGAGCAGCGCGTCGTGGTCGACGTCCAGGAACGTGATGCGGCGCAGCTGCCGCAGCGCGGGGTGGGCGCGGCGGAGCGCGTTCAGCCGCGTCAGCCACGGCGCCAGCGAGCGGCCGTGCGCCACGGCGGAGGCGTGGTCGCGCGGCCTGAGCTCGTACTTCTCGGAGTTGAGGTACTCCTCGCTGCCCTGGCGCAGCGGGCGGTGCTCGTACAGCTCGTAGCCCGAGTACACGCCCCACGTCGGGGAGAGCGTCGCGGCGAGCGCGGCGCGCAGCGCGAACATCGCCGGGCCGCCCTGCTGGAGCGACGCGTGGAGGATGTCCGGGGTGTTGACGAAGAGGTTCGGCCGCAGGAAGTCGGCGCCGGCGGCCAGCTCCGTGGCGTACTCGGTCAGCTCCTCCTTCCCGGTGCGCCAGGTGAAGTAGGTGTACGACTGGGTGAAGCCGGCCTTCGCCAGGCCCTGGAGCACGGCGGGGCGGGTGAACGCCTCGGCGAGGAAGAGGACGTCCGGGTCGGTGGACTTCACCTCCCAGATCAGCCGGTGCCAGAAGGCCGGCGGCTTGGTGTGGGGGTTGTCGACGCGGAAGATCCGAACGCCGTGCGCCGCCCAGAGGCGGACGATCCGCAGGATCTCGGCGTACAGGCCCTCCGGGTCGTTGTCGAAGTTCAGCGGGTAGATGTCCTCGTACCGCTTGGGTGGGTTCTCGGCGTACGCGATGGTGCCGTCGGGCTGGCGGGTGAACCACTCCGGGTGCTCGCGGGTCCACGGGTGGTCGGGTGACGCCTGCAACGCCAGGTCGAGCGCGATCTCCAGGCCGAGGTCGCGGGCGGCGGCGACGAAGGCGTCGAAGTCGGCGAGGGTGCCGAGGCGTGGGTGGACGGCGTCGTGGCCGCCGTCGGCGGAGCCGATCGCCCAGGGCGAGCCGACGTCGTCGGGGCCGGCGACGAGGGTGTTGTTCCTCCCCTTGCGGCCGGTGTGGCCGATGGGGTGGATGGGCGGCAGGTAGACGACGTCGAACCCCATGGCCGCGATGCGCGGCAGGTCGGCGGCGGCCGTGGCGAAGGTGCCGTGGACGGGCCCGCCGTCGGCGTCGGTGCCGCCGGTGGAGCGGGGGAACATCTCGTACCAGGAGCCGAACAGGGCCCGCTCGCGGTCGACGTAGAGGTGGTGGACGGGGCCCTCGGTCACCAGGTCCCGCAGCGGGTGGCGTGCGACGAGCGCGGCCATGGCCTCCCCGGTGGCCTCACGGAGCCGCTCGGCGAGCGGCAGTTCGGCGTCGCGCAGGCGGCGCGCGGCCCTGGCCGGGCGGCTCTCGCCCGTCTGGGCCGCGAGGCGGTCCAGGAGCAGGGCGCCCTTCTCCAGGTCGTTGGCGAGGAGGTCGAGCGGGACGCGGGCGGCGGTCTTGGCGTCGACGGCGTGGCGCCACGTGGCCCACGGATCGCCCCAGGCCACCACCTGGAAGGACCACAGGCCCTCGCGGTCGGGCACGACGTCGGCCTGCCAGCGGTCCAGGCCGGCGTTGACGAGCCTCATCGGGACGGCGACGCGGTCCTGAGCGTGGTCCCGGGTGCGTTCCTGAGCGTGGTCCCGAGTGCGGTCCGGGACGTTCTCGCTCGTCACCGGTCCCACCAGAACGTGGGCGGCGAGGGCGTCGTGACCCTCGCGCCAGATCGTCGCGGAAACGGGGACGTGTTCCCCGACAACTGCTTTCGCGGCATGCGATCCGCCGCTGATGACGGGAGCCAGATCTGTTATGACCAGGCGACCATTCATGGTGCTACCCCCTTTCAAGGGCTTCGCAGAGATAGTGCGAATCCCGGGGGTATTAATGCCGGACTCGGGAGCGCTGCCCCGTACTGCGTCAACTCCCCGAAGTCACCGCCGACACGACTACGTCAAGTTCGACGAGTGGCGGGCGCCGCCGGGGAATTCCTTGTCGCTCCCGACGGGCCCGGGATGTACTTCAGGTGTCCGCACCACAGAGCACGCCCCGCCACACGGCGGGCAGTGAGGAGAAACAGATGTCCAAGCGGATACTCGTCGTCCTCTCCGAATACGGATACTGGGGCGAGGAGCTCGTCGGCCCGGTCGAGGCGTTCGACCGGCAGGGGTACCAGATCACGTTCATGACCCCCACCGGGAAGCGGCCCCACGCGCTGCCGCCGAGCCTCGACGCCGACTACATCGACCCGCCGCTGGGCCGGTCGGTCACCACCCGCGACATGGCGCGCCGCGCCACCGAGCTCGACGAGTCCAGCCGGCTGGACAACCCCGTCAGCCTCCAGGCGCTCATCCCCGAGCGGCCCTACTACAGCGCCCTGAACCACCTGCGGGAGATCGAGGAGTACCACCGCCAGCTGGACACCGCCACCGCCGACCTGGTCTCGGGCTTCGACGCGCTGGTGATCGTCGGCGGCAGCGGCCCGATCGTCGACCTGGCCAACAACGAGCGGCTGCACGAGGTGGCGCTGGCCTTCGTGAAGGCCGACAAGCCGATCCTCGCCGAGTGCTACGGCGTGGCCGTGCTCGCCTTCGCCCGCGAGTGGGAGGACCGCACCAGCCTGCTGTGGGGCAAGCACGTCACCGGCCACCCCAAGGAGTACGACTACAAGGACGGCACCGGATTCCTCGGCGTCGACTTCAACATGGGCCCGCCGCCGTACCCGCTGGAGTACATCCTGCGCGACGCCACCGGGCCCGAGGGCGGATTCCACGGGAACGTCGGAAAGGAGACGTCCGCCCTCGTGGACTACCCGTTCGTGACGGCCCGTTCCACGCCGGACTCGATCCTGTCCGGTGAACTCCTGGTCCAGGTGCTGGAGAACGGACTCCGCCGTTACGGCTGGTAGTACGGCTGGTCGTTCCGCTCGGGCGGATTTCTCAGCCACTCGTCGAGGAAGGAATAATCCCGAATGCGCGCCAGGCCAGGCAGGGCCGCGATTTTCGAGCAGTTCGCGGCCGACGGCATCACCCACATGTTCGGTAATCCGGGAACGGTCGAGCAGGGTTTCCTCGACGAGGCGAGGAACTCCGATCTCTCCTACGTGATGGCGCTCCACGAAGGCGCCGCCGTGGGCATGGCCGACGGCTATGCCCGCGCGGCGCAGCGCCCCGCCCTCGTCCAACTCCACAGCGGCGTCGGCCTCGGCAACGGCATCGGCATGCTGTACCAGGCCAAGCGTGGCGGCTCCCCCCTGGTGGTCGTCGTCGGCGAGGCCGGCGTCCGCTACGACGCGATGGACGCCCAGATGGCGGCCGACCTCGTCGCCATGGCCAGGCCGGTCGTCAAGTACGCCACCCGCGTCGTCGACCCGGCCTCCACGCTCCGCGTGCTGCGCCGCGCCGTGAAGACGGCGATGACCCCGCCCCGCGGCCCCGTGATGGTGGTCCTCCCCGCCGACGTGCTCGACGCGACGACGGCGGAGCTGGCGGTGCCGACCAGCATCCCCGACACCCGCGTGGCCCCGCCCGCCGACACGCTGCGGCAGGCGGCCCGGATGCTGTCCTCCGCCCGCCGACCCCTGATCCTCATGGGCGACGGCGTCGCCGCCAGCGGAGCCCAACGGGAGCTGACCCAGGTCGCCGAGCGCCTCGGCGCCGCCGTCTGGGGCGTCAACTCCTCCGAGGTGAACATGGACACCCTCCACCCGCTCTACGGCGGGGCGTTGGGCCACATGTTCGGCCGGGACAGCGCCCGGGTCGTCGGCGAGGCCGACGGCGTGCTGATCGTCGGCACGTACGTCTTCCCCGAGGTCTTCCCCTCCCTGGAAAGCCCCTTCCGGCCCGACGTCCGGATCGTCCACATCGACCTGGACGCCTACGAGATCGCGAAGAACTTCCCCGTGGACCTCGGCATCGTCGCCGACCCGAAGCTGGCGCTCGCCGGCCTCGCCGAGGCGCTCGGCCCCCGCACCCCGATGGTCGAGCGGCCCGCCGCCGCCAACGTGCCGCCCGCGTCCGCCCCGAGCGCCGAGGAGTCCCTGATGGACCACTTCGCGCGCGCCCTGGCCGAACGCTCACCGGCGGACCTGGTCGTCTTCGACGAGGCGCTGACGGCCGGCGGGCCGCTCGCCCGCCACCTGCCGCCCCGCGTCCCCGGCCGGTTCTTCCAGACCCGCGGCGGCTCCCTGGGCGTGGGCATCCCCGGCGCCATCGGCGTCCGGATGGCCCGCCCCGAGCTGCCGGTGATCGGCTTCACCGGCGACGGGGGCAGCATGTACACCTTCCAGGCCCTGTGGACGGCCGCGCGGGAGAACGTCGGCGCGAAGTTCGTCATCTGCAACAACGGCCGCTACCGGCTGCTGGACCTCAACATCCAGGAGTACTGGCGGGAGCAGGGCATCACGCCGCACGCCTTCCCCGACGCGTTCGACCTCACGCGCCCGGAGATCGGCTTCGTCGAGCTGGCCTCGGCGCTGGGCGTTCCCGGCCGGCGGGTGACCCGGATCGACGAGGTCGCCCCCGCCATCGACGCCCTGTGGGCCCACGACGGCCCGTACCTGATCGATCTCGCGATCTGACGTGCCATCAGGACCGCGCGTCACGGTCACGAGACGACGAGAAAGGACCCCCGACCATGGCCACGACCCCCTCCTCCGGCAGCCCTTCCTCGGGCAGCCCCTCCTCCGGCCGGCTGACGGCCGACGCCGCCGAGGCGCTGGTGCGGCGTCTGCACCGTGAGGTCACCGACCGCGTCCCCGTCGGGCGGTTGACGCCCCACCTGGCCAACGGCCTGCGCCTGGACCTGCCGGGCCGCGTCGTCCGCGGCCTGGCCGACTTCCGCCGCTGGTACGCGTCCGGCCGCCACCGGCCCCTGACCGGCGCGGACCTGGCCCTCACCGACGTCGAGGTGCGGCTGCTGTCGCCCGTCCACGCCGAGGTCCGGGCGACGGTGACCGCCGTGCGGGACTCCGCGCGGGCCTCCGCTCAGGGCTCGGCACGAGGCGGGCCCGGGAGCGAGCAGACCTGGCTGGTGGTGCTCCAGAACGGGCACCTGCTCGTCCGCACCGTCAGCGTCGAGCCGCTCTCCCCCGAGACCACCTCCCCCCAGGCGGCGCTGGCCCACGCCGCCTGACACCCGGGGCCGGCCCGGCCACCTCCCCCCTCCGCCCCGGGCCGGGCCGGCCCCGGCCCTCCCCCCGCCACGCGCCACGCGCCACCGCACCACGGCGTCACCGCACCCGCACCCGCACGCCCTCCCCCCCACACCCTCCCTCGCCCCCGCAGAAAGGACTGACCGCGATGAGCACCAGCTCCGTCCCGTCGCCGGGCCGCATCCCCGGCCGGCGCATCGGCATCCTGATGGAGAACGACTTCGTCGAGCACGAGGTCTCCTACTACCAGCGCCGTTTCACCGAGGAGGGCGCCGAGGTCGTGCTGCTGACCCGCCTGTGGGGGCAGCGTTCCATGAGCTTCACCGGCACCGAGTACCGCGCCCCGGTCACCGTCACCGTGGGCGAGGACCTCGAAGCCCTCGACTACACCCAGCTCTCCCGCTTCTCCGCCCTCGTCGTGCCCTCCGGCCAGGTCTCCGACCGGCTGCGCTACAGCGAGGACGTGGAACGGCCGGCGCCCGCCGTCGAGCTGATGCGTCGCGCGTTCCGGCTGCCCAACCTCGTCAAGGCGTTCTCCTGCCACGGCCTGGCGCTGGTCTCCGCCGCCCCCGAGCTGATCCGCGGGCGTGAGGTCACCTGCCACAACAACCTCGTCGGCGACGTCCGCAACATGGGCGCCACCTACACCAACCAGGACGTGGTCATCGACAACGACCTCGTGACCACCCGCACCGTCAACGAGTGCCACCTGCTGGCCCGCTCCGTCATCGAGCTGCTCGACCCGACCACCGCCCCCGCCGGAGCGGGGACCGGTGCTGGTGCTGGATCCGGTGCCGACACGGCCGCCGCCGGAGGCCCCGCGTGACCACCCAGCCCACCTCCCCGCCCGCCGGCTCCTCCCTGTCGCACCCGTACTCCGACACCACCGCCGGCTACGTCGTCGAGCGCCAGGGAAACGCCGTCACCCTCCGCACCCTCGACGGCGGCCTCGTCACCGTGCACCTGACCGCCGCCACCTCGGGCCAGCGGCTGCGCAACCTCGGCCAGCCCTACGCCGACGCCACCGGCTCCCTCCACGACGAGCTCACCCCCGGCACGTTCCTCTTCTGCTACGGCCCGATCTATCCCGAGCCCGACGGCCCCCACCTCCAGGCCGCGCAGCTCCTCCTCGTCAGCGAGCCGGGCACCTCGGGCGTCCCCTGGGTGCCCGCGACCCCCGACGGCGGCAGCGCCTGGCCGTTCGAGCGCCCCGGCTGGTGGACCGAGCAGCTGCGGCAGCTGGCCGCGTTCTACGACCGCGCCCAGTTCGGCGGCGGTGAGGTCGACTTCGGCCGCTACCGCACCGAGCTGCGCGGCACCGAGCCGCACGGCGGCGACGGGGGCGCCGTCCGGCAGGTGCAGGAGACCGACACCATCTCCCGCATGGTCTACGGCATGGCCAGCGCGTTCATGCTCACCGGCGACGAACGCGCCCTGGCCGTCGCCGAGCGCGGCTCGCGGTACCTCCACGACCACATGCGCTTCGTCGACCCCGACGAGGACGTCGTGTACTGGTACCACGGCACCGACGTGACGGGCGGGCGCGAACGCAAGCTGTTCGCCTCGGAGTTCGGCGACGACTACCGCGCGATCCCGGCCTACGAGCAGATCTACGCCCTCGTCGGCCTCGTCCAGACCTTCCGCGTCGCCGGCTCGCCCGAGATCCTGGGCGACGTCGAGGGCACGGTCCGCCTCTTCGAGAAGTTCTTCCACGACCCGCGCCAGGGCGGCTACTACTCCCACATCGACCCGGTGACGTTCAGCCCGCACGACGACCACCTGGGCCCCAACCGCTCCCGCAAGAACTGGAACTCCGTCGGCGACCACGCCCCGGCGTACCTGTTCAACCTCTACCTCGCCACCGGCGAGGAGCGGTACCGCAGGATGCTGGAGCACACCTTCGACATGATCGTCACCCACATGCCGGACCGCGCCCCGGACGGCAGCCCGTTCGTCCGGGAACGCTTCCACGCCGACTGGACCCCGGACCACACGTGGGGCTGGCAGCAGAACCGCGCCGTCGTCGGCCACAACCTCAAGATCGCCTGGAACCTCATGCGCATGCAGGCGACCCTGCCCAAGCGCGAGTACCGGGCGCTGGCCGAGGCCATCGGCACCACCATGCCGGGCGTCGGCATGGACCTGCGCCGCGGCGGCTGGTACGACCTGGTGGAACGCGTCGCCGAACGCGGCCACCACCCGTTCGTCTGGCACGACCGCAAGGCGTGGTGGCAGCAGGAGCAGGCGATCCTCGCCTACCTCGTCCTGGCCGGCTACACCGGCGACCGCGACTTCCTGCGCCACGCCCGCGAGTCCGCCGCGTTCTACAACGCCTTCTTCCTGGACCACGACGAGGGCGGCGTCTTCTTCACCGTCCTCGCCTCCGGCATCCCGTACCTGGTGGGCGACGAGCGGCTGAAGGGCAGCCACGCCATGGCCATGTACCACAAGGCCGAGCTGTGCTACCTCGCCGAGGTGTACACGCGGCTGCTGGTCCACCGCGAGCCGCTGGACCTGTACTTCAGGCCGCGGCCCGACGCCGCCTACCCCGACCGGCTGCTGCGCGTCGCGCCGGACGTCCTGCCGCGCGGCGCGGTGCTGCTCGACAGCGTCACGATCGACGGGGTCCCCTACGACGCGGACGGCGACGCCGGAGCGATCGACCCGGTCGAGATGACGGTCCGCCTGCCGGAGACCGCCCACCCGCTGATGGTGAGGGCGCGCGTGCGGCCCGCCGAGCAGCGCGGCGGCAGGGGGAACGGCTGACGATGTCCGTCACGTACGCAACGCCCCACCGCGTGGGGACGTGGCGCGTCAGCCCCGGCAGTCCGCAGCCGCTGGGCGCCACCGTCCTGGCCGCGCCGGCCGGCAGCCCCTCCGCGGGGGCTGCCGGCCCGGCGCCGGCGGCACCCGACGCGGACCCCGCCGACCCCGCTGGCGAGGCCGGTGCGGTCGGCGCGGACCCCGCCGGCGCGGCCGTCGCCGTGAACTTCGCGGTCGCGACCGCGCCCGGCCGCCGCGTCCGCCTCGTCCTCCTGCGCCCCGACGACGGCACGGTCCTGACCGAGCTGCCGTTCCCGCCCGAGGGCCGCGTGACCGCCCCCCACGGCCGCACCGTCCACACCATGACCCTCCAGGGCCCGCACCCGGCGGAGTTCCACTACGGCTACCGCGTCGAACAGGCCGGTGGGGGCGGCCGGTCCACGGGCGGCGTCGTCGTCCTCGACCCGTACGCCCGCGAGCTCGCCGGCGCCGGCCCGTGGGGCACGCGCCCGGCCTACCGCTCCGTCGTCCTCCCCGACCCCTCCGCCGCCCCGTTCGACTGGGGCGACGACCGCCGGCCCCGCCACCCGACCGACGAGCTCGTCCTCTACGAGCTCCACGTCCGCGGCTTCACCCGCGACCCGTCCTCCGGCGTCGCCCACCCCGGCACGTTCGCCGGCCTGCGGGAGAAGATCCCCCACCTCAGCTCCCTCGGCGTCACCGCCGTCGAACTCCTCCCGGTCTTCGAGTTCGACGAGACCGACAACACCTACGCCTCGCCCGAGACCGGCGAGCCGCTGCCGAACTACTGGGGCTACAACACGGTCGGCTTCTTCGCGCCGAAGGCCGCCTACGCCGCCGACCAGCGGCCGGGAGGCCCTTCGCGCGAGCTGAAGGAGCTGGTGCGGGCCTGCCACGCCGCCGGCATCGAGGTGATCCTCGACGTCGTCTTCAACCACACCGCCGAGGGCGACCACCGCGGCCCGGTCCTGTCCTTCCGCGCCCTGGACGAGGCCGGGTACTACCTCCTCGACGCCGACGGCCACCACCGCAACCTCACGGCGACCGGCAACACCGTCAACGCCAACCACCCCGTGGCGCGCGCCTTCATCCTCGACTGCCTGCGCTACTGGGCCGCCGAGTACCGCGTCGACGGCTTCCGCTTCGACATGGCCTCCATACTGACGCGCGGCACCGACGGCGAGGTCCTCGCCGACCCGCCGCTCGTCCGCGCCATCGCCACCGACCCGGTCCTCGCCGACCTCCACCTCATCGCCGAGGCCAGCGACGCCACCGGCACGGAACAGGTGGGCGCCTTCCCCCACCACGGGCGCTGGAGCGAGTGGAACATGCGCTACCGCGACGACATCCGCCGCTTCCTGCTGGGCCGCCCCGGCAGCACCGCCGCCTTCGCGCCCCGCCTGGCCGGCTCGCCCGACCTCTACCCCGGGCGCGGCGCCGCCCCGTCCATCAACTACGTCACCTGCCACGACGGCTTCACCCTCGCCGACCTCACCTCCTACGACCACCGCCACAACGAGGCCAACGGGGAGGGCGGCGGCGACGGCATTCCCGGCGAGGACAGCTGGAACTGCGGCCACGAGGGCCCGACCGACGACCAGGCCGTGCTCGCCCTGCGCGAGCGCCAGGCCCGCAACGCCCTGCTCCTCCTCCTGGCGAGCCGTGGCGTGCCCATGCTGCTCGCGGGCGACGAGTGTGGTCGCACCCAGCACGGCAACAACAACGCCTACAGCCAGGACAACGCGACCAGCTGGTTCGACTGGACCCTCCCGGACACCCCCGACGGCGCCGCGCTGTTGCGCTTCGTGCGGTGTTGCCTGGCCCTCCGCCGCGCCCACCCCGTGCTGCGCCGGCTCGACCATCCGGACGGCGCCGCCCTGAGCTGGCACGGCGAGCGCCCGAACGCGCCCGACTGGTCGCCGGGTTCAACGCTCCTCGCCGCGCTCCTCCACGACGAGGAGGCGCGGGACGCGGTCTACCTGGCCGCCAACACCGGCGGCGAACCCCGCACGGTCCGCGTCCCCGACCCGCCGCTGCCCGGCACCCGCTGGCACGTCGCCGCCGACACCGCGGCGCCGCCCGGTCGGGACGCCCACGCGCCCGGGACCGAACCGCCGTGTCCCACCCCGGACGCGCTCACCCTTCCGCCCCACTCCACCACCCTCCTGATCGCCCGCGCCTGATCGCCCGCGCCTGATCGCCCGCGCCTGATCGCCGTTCCTGATCGCCGCGCCTGACCGCCCCGCCCTCGAAAGGACCTCACCCATGCCCCCGAACCGCACGTCCTTCGACGCCTCCGTCGGCACGGCCGGCACCACCACCGTCCTGCGCCTGTCCGGCGACCTCACCGACGCCGAGGTGCCGACGTTGCGCACCCTCGTCGACCGGGCCGTCGCGGAGGCCGCCCGCGTGGGCGCGCGGCGCCTCGTCGTCGACGTGCATGACCTCGGCGCGATGGTCCCGGCCGGCCTGCGCTGTCTCGCGTTCACGCAGCAACACCTCCCGCCGACCACGGAGATCGCGGTCGACGGCGCGTCCGAGGCGCTGCGCGACGCCCTCGACCGCAGCCGCCTCACCCAGTCCGTGACCGTCATCACCGCGACGGTCAGCGCCCCCGCGAGCACGGCCTGACCCGCCGTCCGCCCGCCGACGCGCCGTCGCCCCGGCCCGGCGGCCGGCGTCACCCACCCGCCGGGCAGGGGACGGCCTTGGCCAGGTCCACCACGCCGTCCTCGGGCGCGTCGGGAAGCGCGACGTAGCCCTGCTTCCGGTAGAGCGTGAGGTTGCGGTGGCTGGCGGCGCCGGTGGACAGGACGACGCGTCGGCACCCCTCCCCGTCGGCCTCGGCCCGGCGCAGCAGCCACCGCCCGACGCCGAGTCCTCGCAGGTCGGGGGCGACGGCGAGCCGCCCGACGTGCAGGTCGGCGCCGACGCGACGCGTGCGGACCATCCCGAGCAGCCGCCCGTCCCGCCACAGCCCGGTCGTGTGCCAGTCGGCCAGCCAGGAGCGCACCTCCTCCAGCGACTCGTGGAGCGCCGGGATCGCGAGGGTGTCGTTGGCCAACGCCTCCTCCATCCAGCAGCAGCGCTGGAGCACCGTCACCTCCGGGGCGTCGTCCGGGCCGAGACGTCGCGTGTAGGAGCCGGGGAGCGGGCCCGCCTCGGCGCCCGCGTGTCCGCGCTCGCGCAGTGGGGCCAGGGCCCGTGAGACCCGCACCAGCTCGTCGAGCAGTCCCTCGGCCGCCTCGGCGTGGCGCGGCGCGGGGGCGAAACGGCCCTCCCGCGTCGCGTCCGCGATGCGTAGTGCGACGGTCGAGCCGAGCGGCACCAGGCGCAGGGTGGTTACCACCTGCTTGGCGTGCTGGACCGCGCGGGTGCCGGCCGAGGTGTGGCCGTAACTGACGAAGCCGACCGGCTTCCACGCCCATTCGCGGCCGAGGTAGTCGAGCGCGTTCTTCAGGGTCGCCGGCATGCCGTAGTTGTACTCCGGCGTCACGAAGACGAAGCCGTCCGCCTCGTCGACGATCCGGCTCCACCGGCGGGTGTGCTCGTGGTGGTGGACGCCGCTCGCCGGTTCCTCCTCCTCGTCCAGGAAGGGCAGGTGCAGATCACCGAGGGCCAGGGGCACGAGGTCCGCGTCGAGCGTGTCGGCGCTCGGCGAGAGCGTCCTCGCCAGCCACGCGCCGACGGCGGGGCCGAGCGCGCCGGGGCGGGTGCTGCAGACCAGGACGAGGATGCGGAGACGGCATTTCGTTGTCATGGAAATGAAATTAGCCGGTAGATTGGTTCCATGTCAACGAACGAGGTCGATCCTCCGGTCCGCTGGCTCACGGCCGACGAGGAGCGCGCCTGGCGGGCGTACCGTCGCATGGTGATCGCGGTGCAGACCCGCACCGTGCAGGACCTGGCCGCACACGGCCTGTCCGAGCCGGACTACGAGGTGCTCAGCACGCTGTCCGAGCGCGCCGAGGGAACGAGCACGCTGCGCGAGCAGGCCGCCAAGATGGGGTGGTCGCGCAGCCGTCTGTCCCGCCACGCCACCCGCATGGAGGCGCGCGGACTCATCCGGCGCGCACCGGACCCCGCCGACGGAAGGGGCTGTTTCCTGGTGCTCACCGAGACGGGGTGGGACACGCTCAGGGAAGCCGCCCCCACCCATGTCGCCTCCGTACGACGGCACTTCGTCGACCGGCTGGACCCCGAGGAACTCGCGGCGCTCGGCCGCGTCGCGGAGAGGATCGCCGACGGCCCGTAGGCCGTCCCTGGCCGGCGTCCGCGCCGCTCAACGCGGCGCGGAGGCGTGGGGCGGGTGCCGCTGAGCACCGATCAGGTCGCCTCGTGGACAGCCGCTCGCGGGGCTGCTCCTGGAACTGTTCCCGGCGCTGTTCCCGGCGCTGCTCCCGGAGTCCCTCCGGGGCGGCGTGGTGGTGGGGAGCCGTCGCCGCCGGTCCGGCGCAGGCCGGCGACGACGCCCGCGGCGACGATCAGGGCGCCCGCGACGTCGGCGGGGCCCGCCTGGCCGAGGCCGAGTGCGACGGAGGTGAGGAGCGCGCCCACCGGTACGAGGCCGGCGAAGAGGCCCGCGCGGTCGGCTCCGAGGCGGCGCAGCGCGTCGTACCAGAGGAAGAAGGCGGCGGCGGTGACGATCGCGCCGAGGTAGCCGAAGGCGGCGGCCTGGCTCGGGGTGGGCAGCCGCAGGGAGGCCGTACCGTCCAGGGCGAGGCCCGTGGCCAGCAGCATGGGCACGGACAGGACGGCGGGATAGGCGGCGACCCGCAGGGGGCCGAGCTTGGGCAGAAGGGGGACGGCGAGCAGGGAGAAGGCCACCTCGCCGACGAGTGCGCCCAGGGACAGGAGGAGGCCCGTCAGGCTGCCCGAGCCGAGGCCGGCGGCGACGGCCGCGCCGAGCGCCACCACGAGCGCGGCGCCGACGGTGCGGGGGGCGGGGCGCCGACGTTCCATCAACGGCCCGACCAGCGCGAGCACGAGGGGGACGGCTCCGACGACGGTGCCGATCATGGCGGGGCCGGCGTGCCGGGTGGCCTCGACGAGGAAGAGGTTGAACCCGGCCAGTCCGGTGGCGGCCAGCGCGACCAGAAGCAGAACGTCACGTGCGGTCAGGCCGGCGCGGGGCAGACGCCGGTGGCGTACGACGGCGAGCAGGATCGCCGCGGCGAGACCGTAGCGAAGGGCCTGTCCGGTGAAGACCGGGTAGTCGGCGATGGTGGCGGAGACGGCGGTCGAGGTGCCGACGAGCAGCATCGCCGAGGCCGCGCCGACGGGGGCGGTGAGGGATCTCACGGGGCGTGCTCCGGTGTCGTCGTGGCGGCGGCCGGTGTGGCCAGGACCTTGCGGGTGACGCGTTCCGCGAGGGCGGCGACCAGGGTCCGGGGGCGGCGAGGCGTGAGGTGGGCGGCCAGGGCGTTGCCGAGGCCGGGGGCGACGTAGCCGCGGTCGCGTTCCAGCGCGCGCAGCGCGGCGCGGACGACGGGCTCCGGGGTGGTCATGCGGCCGGTGACGGCCGCGCGGCGGGTGCCGATGACGTCGAAGAAGGCGGTCTCGACCGGGCCGGGGCACAGGGTGAGCACGCGGATGCCGCGCCGACGGTACTCCTGGCGCAGCGCGAGACCGAAGTTCAGCACGAAGGCCTTGGCGGCGCCGTAGACGGCGAAGTACGGGGAGGGCTGGAAGGCCGCGTTGGAGGCGACGTTGACGACCGAGCCGTGGCCACGCTCCAGCATGCCGGGCAGCAGCTCGTGGGTGAGGTCGACGAGCGCGACGACGTTGACCATCAGCTGGTCGTGGTCGCGGGCCCCAGGTATCTCCTCGAAGCGGCCGCAGGTGCCGAAGCCCGCGTTGTTGACCAGCAGGTCGACGGTCAGGCCGCGGGCGGCCAGCTGCTCGGCGATGTCGCGGGCCGCGTCCGGCTCGGCGAGGTCCTGCGCCAGGACGTGGGCGCGGACGCCGTGCGCGGCGGTCAGGCGCTCGGCGAGAGCCGCCAGCCGATCGACGGAGCGCGCCACCAGGACCACGTCGTGTCCACGGGCGGCCAGCTGCTCGGCGAACTCCGCGCCGAGGCCGGACGACGCTCCGGTGACCAGGGCGGTGCTGCGCATGGGTTCCTCCTTCAGTCGGCGGTAACTGAGATGAGAAGGTACCAGTAATCCTCAAAGCTGCAACATCGTTGTCGCAACAATGCCCAGCACTGCCTCAGGGATGTACTGTTTGTCTGGACAGGTGGACACGTGACAGGTGCACTGGTGAGTGGACTGGTCAGGAGGCGTGATGGGTGAGACGGCGGCACGATCGTTGCGGGCCGACGCGGAGCGCAGCGTGCGCGCGATCCTGGAGGCGGCCGAGCGGGTGCTCGCCGAGGAGCCCGGCGCCTCCATGGAGCAGATCGCCGCGGCCGCGGGGGTCGCCCGCACGACGATCCACCGGCGGTTCGCCAACCGACAGGCGCTGGTCGACGCGCTGGCCACCTCCGCGGCCCGCCAGCTCGCCCAGGCGGTGGACGACGGCAGGCCGGACACCGCGCCGCCGCTGGTGGCCATGCACCGGATCACCGCCAACGTGCTCCAGGTCAAGGGCGCCTGGGCGTTCGCCCTGGGGCTGCCGGCAGACCCGGACAGCGAGGCCGCCGCCCTGCACGAGGACATCGCCCGCCGCTGCGTCGCCGTGCTGAGGCGGGCCCAGGCCGACAGGCTCATCGACGAGGCGGCCGACCTCGACTGGGTGCGCCGCGTCTACTACGCGCTGCTCGGGGAGTCCCTGCACGGCGCCACGGACGACGACGCCGACCCGGACGCCCTCGCCGCCCGCATCATCGACACCCTGCTGCACGGCGCCGGCCCGCGCGCCTGAGACGTTCGGCCGCGGCACCGGCCGTCCCCGGTGGCACCTCCGCCCGCCCCGTCGTCGCCTGATGCCGCGGGACCGGCGCGGACTCCGCAGGTCCCACGGCACCCGTCACGGGGCGTCGACCACCAGGCACTCCTCCGCCCGTATGCTGCACCGCGCCAGCCCCGTCGGGATCCCGTCGGTGTGCAGCTCGGCGAGGAGCAGGTCATCGTCCTCCCACGTCAGGAGGAGGAGCTGCCGGTCGTCGGGCGACCGCAGGGTGAGCTCCCGGCTGCCGTCGACCGTCTGCGCCGTGATCTCGGAGATCGTCTGGGACTCACCGCCCCAGGAGCCCCCGTGCCCGAGCCACGTGCCGGACGGGTTGACCTTGACGTCCTCGCCCGGCAGCGTCCCCAGCCGACGCAGCTCACCCGCGTCGGAGACCTCCGCCAGGTACGACGCGTCGGGCTCGCCGTCCCGGGTGCCGTCGAACACGAGCAGACCGGCGGCGGTGCTGCCCCGCACCCACTGGTCGGGCGCGGTGGCGTCGAGGTCGACCGTCTCGTCGCCCTCGGCCGCGAGCCACATCAGACGCTGGCTGTCGCTCTGGAGGAAGACCTCGGCGTCCTCGGTGACCGCGACGACGCCGAGCGCTCCCGGGTCGCTCGGCCCGGCCGCGTCGAACGGCAAGGTGTTGACCGTCTCACCGGACCGCGTGTCGACGAGCACCACCTGCCCGCCGTCGCCCGTGGCGGTGGCGACCGCCAGCAGTGTGCCGTCGGGAGAGAGCTGAGGCTGCAGTACCACCGTGCCGGACAGGGGGTGTCTCTCGGTGCCGCTGCCGGTGCCCCACCACCAGGTGTCGTCGTCGCGCTGCGCGACCCAGGCGCCGGCTGCCTGGCTCACGGTCCACCAGGACCCGGGCAACCCCTCCCTCCCGACGTACAGACGGCCGTCGAACACGTGGGGCACCGTCGGCGTGTCGGCGGTGAGGGAACGGACCGAGGGCCTCTCCGTGGGCGGCTCCGTGGGCGGCGTCGCCGGCGGCGTCGGACTTCCGCCGTCCCCGAACGACGACACCACGGCGACCGCGCCCACGACGACGAGCGTCACGACGGCGACCAGCGCGAGCCGCAGGACGCGCTGGCCGCGGACCCACCGGCCGCGAACCGGCTCGCGCGGCGTGGGCGGCCGCGCCGGGACCCGCAGCCCGGAGGCCACCTCGTGAAGCTCACGCCTGAGGACCTCCTCGACGTCGACGTTCATGTCAGCTCTCCCTCCCGTCGGTGCGCTCCGAGCCGAAGGCGGCCCGCAACGCCTTGAGGGCGTGGTGCGCGGTGGACTTCACGTTGCCGCACGAGCAGCCGAGGACGTCGGCGATCTCCTGCTCGCTCAGGCCCTCGTAGTAGCGCAGCACGATCACCGCGCGCTGGCGCGGCGGCAGTGACGTCACGTGCGACCAGAGCATCAACCGTTCCTCGGGCCCGTGCGGCGCCTGCGCGGCCTCACGCTCGGGCGGGGCGTCGGTCAACAGCTCCAGCCGCCGCTTCCTCGGGCGGCGGGCCGACAGGAACACGTTGGTGAGCACGCGCCGCACGTACGCGTCCGGCGAGTCCGACCGGACCACCCGCGACCAGGAGCGATACGCCTTGAACAACGTCTGCTGAGCGATGTCCTCGGCGTCCGCGTGGTTGCCGGCGAGCAGATACGCGCTGCGGTACAGCGACGGCCAGATGACGCCGGCGTACTCCTCGAACGTCGGCGCGCTCGTGCCGCTGGTCCCCGTGTGCATGGTCTGACGCACCCCCTTCACTCACCTGACTCCGGGTGACCGCCATCGGGTTGTGTCCGCCGCGCAGTCTCCCTCCTTCGGGTGTTCCGGCGGGCGGCGGGGAACGGGCCGGAACAACGGCCCGCCGCCGGCCGTTCACCGACCATGCCTCTGCGTGGAGAACACGAACCCGGCACCTGGGACATGTCGAACAAGCAGGCCGAGCTGATCGAGAGCTCGGGCGGCACCAAGGGCACGTCGATGAACGGCATGTCCGTGGTGCTGCTCACCTCCCTCGGCGCCCGGAGCGGGAAGCTCCGCAAGACGCCCCTGATGCGCGTCGAGCACGAGGGCGAGTACGCCGTCGTCGCCTCCAAGGGCGGCGACCCGGCCCACCCCGACTGGTACCACAACCTGACGGCCCACCCCCGGGTCACGTTGCAGGACGGCCCGGTCCGCAAGGACTACGTCACCCGCCTGGTCACGGGCGAGGAACGCGCCACGTGGTGGGCCCGCGCGGTCGCGGCCTTCCCGCTGTACGCGACGTACGAGAAGCGCACCGCCCGCGAGATACCGGTCTTCGTCCTCACGGAGGCGGACGCCTGACCTCCCCCCGGGAGCGGCGGCGGGCCCGCGGGGCCGCCTCCTTGACGGCGTTGCCCTCGTCGAAGAGGACGATGTCCTCCTTGGTGGGGAAGTACCGGAAGACCCGGACGAACGCCACGGCGACGGCGGTCTGTTCGTCCCCCGCCGGAACCATGGCCGGCTCCGGACCGTCACAGGCGCATGAAGCGACACACGAAGGCGACGAGCCGGCCGACGCGCGTCCGAGCCACCTTCGCGTCGATCGGAGTCGGGGCCTGTCTGCTGGGAGCCGCCGCGTGCGGTGGCTCGGACGCGGAGGGCACGCGTGACGACGCGGGAGGGCAGGCTCCCCCGGCGGCGGAGGACCGCGAGCGGGGCCAGGACGGGCAGGCGGAGAACGGGCAGGCGGAGGCGCGGCCCTGCGCGCGGCCCGAGGACGGCTGGATCGCCGACCCGGCGAAGACCGACGAGTCGGACTTCGCCGCCGTGATGAGGCGAGCCAAGGAGCTCGACACCTACGCCGGCGCGTGGTCCGAGTACATCGACCAGGAGGAGCTGGCGGGGGAGAACCACCCGTCGACCGACCCCACGAACGCGATCGTCGTCGCCGCCTACACCGGCGACCCCGCCGCCCACGAGGCGGAGCTGCGCGAACTGTGGGGCGGCGGCCTGTGCCTGGTCGGGGCCGAACACACCTACGAGGAACTGAACGAGGTGCGCGACGCGCTGACGGACGAGTTCCCGGACATCGACAACCCCGTCGTGGACGAGCCGGAGAACGTCGTCCGCGCCATGACCCCCGAGCTCACCCCCGAGCTGCGGGCGGCCGTCGAGGAACGCTTCGGCGAGGGCGTCGTCAGGCTGGAGGAGGGCGAGAGCGAGCCCGTAGTGCCGAGCTGAGATCCCCCTCAGCTGGGATGGCGCCACCGTCGGCTCACGGGACCACGCCCAGCAGGGCGGCGAGCCGCCGGACCGTCGCCCCCACGTCGGTGGCGTGAACGGTGGCCATGCCGAGAGCCTGGGCGGGAGGCAGGTTGCCCGCGTGGTCGTCGACGAAGACGCACTCCTCACCCCGGACGCCGAGCGCCGCCAGCGCCCGGCGGTAGATCTCGGGATCGGGCTTGCGTACCCCCTCCACCTCCGACAGCAGAACGGCGTCGAAGGACTCGTAGACGCCGAACTCCCTGTAGACGTCGAACGGGTCCAACCCGAAGGAGTTCGACAGCACCCCCACCCTCAGGCCGGCGGCGCGCGCCGCCGCCGCGAACTCGACGATCCGGCGCTCCGGCCGCAGATGGGCCAGGGCCCGCCGCATCAGATCCGTCGGATCGATGCCGAGGATGCCGCCGACGACCCGGTTCCACTCCTCCTGCGTGGCCCTCCCCAGCTCCAACTCCGCGTAGATCCGCACCCCCTCGGGGTGCTGCGTGAGCGCCGCGCCGTACGCGCCCGCGACCAGCCCTTCGGCGCGCTCGAACGCGGCACCGATGCCGCGCATGGGAGTGGTGAGCACGCCACCGAAGTCGAAGAGAACACCGCGATAGCCCATGCCGTGAGCGTCGACGAACCGGGGAGACCGGTCAATCCCCGACGAACGGCGCAACGGCGACGTGGTGGCCCCCACCCCCATGCCTCGAGGCGTTCCCGCGAGACCCCCGCCCCCGTCCCCGCCTTGCTCCTCACGGAACGCGACGCGTCGTAGTGCCCCACGCGAGCCACACGGTCTTGCCCACGGCCTCCCGCACGACGCCCCACTCCTCGGCGAGCGCGCCCACCAGCGCCAGCCCGCGCCCCGACTCCTCACACGGCCCCGCCTCCCGCCCCACCGGGAGGCCCGTGTCCGCGTCCCACACCTCCACCCGCACCCCCGCCCCCGCGACGACGACCCGCACCATGATCACCTCCCCGTCCTCCCCGTCCTCCTCGCCTCCGTGAACGACCGCGTTCGTCACCACCTCCGACACGCACACGTCCAGCCCGTCCGGCCCGTCCCCGAACCCCCACACCGTGAGCGTCCGCGCGACGAACTCCCGCGCCGCGCCGACCGATCGCGGCTCCCGTGCGAGACGCCGCGCACAGCTCAGGCTTCCGCCCGGCCCTCCGCCGAACCGACTCATCGCGACAACGCCCTCCTGACCAGCGCCGCCGCGACGCACTCGCAGAGCACGTCGGAGTCCGTCGTCGCCGGCCCGCTCACCGTCACCGGCGGCGGGACGAGCCACCGCCGTCCGCAGAGGGCGCGCCGCCCGTGGGCCCGCGTGAGCCGCGGCGACGGACACCGGATGACGCCCGCGCCGACGGCGACGGTGCACGGCAACGCCGGCCAGCCATCCGCGTCACCGCGCGGAACGATGTACTCGACGGCGTCACGCGGCCGCGCGTCGAGCACCGGCCCGACGGCCTCACCCCGTCGCCACAGCCGATCCAACGCGTCGAAGCCGGCCGCCCGCGCCACCCGGACGACGTCCCACAACCCACCCACGGGCACGACGGCGGCCCGGTCAAGGCGCCAGGCGCCGACCACGTCCTCCGCACGGGCCCCGGCCGCGACGGCCCACGCGACGGCGCCGGTCCAGTCGGGCGGTGAGGGGAGGCGTTCGTCGTGTGTAGCCATGCGGACTCCCTTGGTAGCGGTGCCGGAAGCATGGCATTGGGACCAACATCATTAGGTTACTAATGGCAGGGGTTCCAACGATCGAGTGAAATCGCCGAGGAGTGCGACCCGAGATGGCAACACCCGCTTACTCTCGCGTGGTTGCTCAGCACCAGCGGATGGAGGGGACGATGACGGCCAAGTCCGGGCCGGCCAGGCGTCTGCAGTTGGCGCGAGCCCTCGTTCGGCTCCGCGAGCGCGCGGGGCTCACCCAGGCGGAGCTGGCCAGCAGAGCCGAGGTCAGCAAGCAGACGGTGAGCCGCTACGAAACATGGCGCGACCGAGCAGGGATCAACTGGAAGATGGTCAGGGACCTGGCCCAGGCCTGCGACGCCGCACCCGACGAACGTGACGCGGTCGTCCGTCTCGCCAAGGCGCCGGGCGAGGAAGGGTGGTGGGTCGGCCACGTGGCCGTGCCGGCGTGGATGGACCCTCTCGTGAGCTTCGAGGACTGGGCGGACCACGAGCACGTGTACGCGAACTCCCTGGTCCCCGGGCTGCTCCAGACGCCGGCCTATGCCCGTGCGACCCAGCAGGCGACGGAGCTTCGCTCCCATGGTGAGGAACTCGACGTGTGGGTCGACCAACGCCTGCGTCGGCAGCAGATCCTCGACCGACAACCAACCTTCCACCTTTGGGCCGTCCTGGACGAGGCGGTCCTACGACGAGTCGTGGGCGGCGCCGAGGTGATGGCTGAGCAGATGGACCGGCTACTGGAACTCGCCCAGCGCCCCAACGTCGACATCCAGGTGATGCCGTTCGACGCGGGCGCCACGGCTGCAGGCAACGGTCACTTCCTCATCCTGGGTCGCGACGACGGTCAGATGGGCGTGGTCTTCGTCGAGATGCGCAGACGTGGCCTGTATCTCGATGACGAGGAGGACGTGACCGCCTATAGGTTGGCGTTCGACTACCTACGCTCCCAGGCCGCCAGCGCCAGGACCTCCCAGACCCTGCTGTCCGAGGCACGACAGGAGTTTCGCCGATGACCGAACACCCGCGACCCACGACGATGGCTGGCCCACCCCTGCGGTGGTACACATCGAGCTACAGCGGAGCCCAGAACGAATGCGTCGAGGTCGCGCACGGCCTTGCCGAAGCCGTCCCCGTCCGCGACAGCAAGCGCCCGGACGGGCCGGTGCTCCTCATATCCGTCACGGCGTGGAGCGAGTTCATACAGCGGGTCGACTGAATCGCATCTGCCAAAACGGCCAGGCAGCCAGCCAGTTCCAAAGCCCTTTCTCCCGAGTATGAGCAGATTCAAGGGCGGCGTTCGCGGAGTGGGAGTTCGAAGATCCTCCACGTGTCCGGCACCGTGCCGTCGCTGCGGGCATGTGGGGCGACTCCGGTGTCGTTGGGAATGCCGAAGTCAGTGGGGTCGCCCGGCACGGTCTCGGTGTCCATGACGGTCGAGAGGGTTCTCAGAGCCATGGCCAGGCGTGGCTGATTCAACTCGAAGATCTCTGGTTGCCTGTTTCCTCGCAGATCATGCGACATCCATGCATCGGAGACCGTCTCTAGTTGTAGGACCAGGGCATCGATCATCACGATGCAACCCAGTACGAACATACGTGGTTCGTGAACTGCCCCTTCGGGCCCCAGCCAGTCTCCGGCGCACTCGATGTTCGCGTCGACGAGGCCGACCGAACCCTGCGAGGCGTGGTTCTCAATCACCCCTGCCAGTCGTTGACTCGCACTTGCGTGATCGCCCGACGGTACCGGTAGGCGGTCCTTGAAGAGACGGGTCTGTGCGGTCCCTTGCTTCCACACGGACACGAACAGGCTCGGTGCACTCGTGATGAGAGCACGTTCAAGAAGGGCCTGACGGGCAGCGAGGACAGCGCCAAGGCAGTCGGACACCGGGTCGCTCGACGGTCCCTCCCTGTGCCACGTCCATCGGGCGATCGGGGTGGTGGTGATCACGATGCTCCCAAAGGGTAGAACTGGCCGTCAGGTGGCACATAGAGGATGCCATCGTCGACCCGGATGGCGAACATCACGCGATGCTGACCATAGTGGTCTAGGAGTCTCTCTGGCATGTTACGGGCGACCAAGTCAGCGAGGCTACCGTTGGTATCGATGACGAAGATGCGATGATCCGCAGGTGACGCCGTCAGTTGTCGCAGACTTGCCTGAATCTTCTGGAACAACTTGTTTGGGTTGCTTACTTCCTTGAGCTGATATCCATATACGGAGCCGTCCGCGCTATGCGCTCGCACATCGAGGTCGTAGCTTGTTCCGTCACTGCTTACTCCCTTGAACTCGAAATGAGTGACATCAACTCCGTTGCTGATCAGTCGGTCTGCCAAGCGAATCTGTTCGGCCGCACCGGGATACATCCTCTCAGAATGGGCGCCCATACTCGAAATGACCTGGTCGATGCCGCTTACTTCGTTGAGCCTGCCCGATGCCAGAATCTCGGCAATCTGCTGGCCAGCGGGATCATTTGACAGCCGGCTGAGAGCACGTTCGAGATCGCCTGGATCAACACGGCTGCGAACGGTGTCCATGCTGCGAATCGCCTGCTCAACCTCGCTACCCCGAGCCATCGGCCCGGGACTCGATGACTGTCGCGGTTCGAGTAGGTCCCAACTGGCCCCACCAGGCGTGTCGCCTGTGGTTGATCCCGATCCTCCACCACGAAGCACGCCGTCGCCTGTTGACCCGCCACGGATTGGGCCGTCGGTGCCCGTGCCAGCCGCCGGCCGTTCAGCGATCGGGCCGGAAGGCTCACCACCGCTCGGCGCAGGACCTGTGCGAGGGTCTAGGCTCCCCCCACCTCCTCCGCCCCTTGGCGGGACGCCGTTGTCGCCGAGCTGGGCGGTGGGCCCGTTCGGGGCGATCCCGCCCGGGAGGCCGTCGCCCGCGTGGGCCGTGAGGTGGTCCGGGGGGCCGTGTGCTCCGATCGTGGCGAGTTCTGGGTCGCGTACGGCGGGCCGGCTGGCGGCCTCGTCGGCAGGGCTTGTCGGGGCCTGGTCGGGGGTTTGGAGGACGGTGCCGTGTTCGTCGATGAGGGTGCCGTCCGGGAGGAGGAGGTTGCCCGTCTCCGGGTCGAGGAGGGCGCCCGTGTGGCCCGGGAGGTCGGGGTCGCGGGGGAAGGCGATGGTGCCGTCGTCGAGGCGGAGGGTGGCGGCGCCCGGGGGGAGGTCGTCGAGGGCGAAGTTCTCCGGGATGACCGTGCCGTCGGGCAGGCGGAAGCCGCCGTCGGGCAGGTGGGTGGCGTCCAGCGCGTTGAGCCCCGCGAGGTTGGCCGTGATGTCGCCGATGTTCAGGGCCTGGAAGGTGGCCGAGACGCCGCGGCCGACGTACGTCATCGGGTCGAGGACGGTGCCGACGCGGGCCGCCGCGTTCAGCGCGCGGGTGGTGGCGGTGGCCGCCGCGCCCGTGCCGCGCACGGCCGTGCCCGTGCCGAGGGTGGCGACGGTGGTGACGACGTTGAACGTCACCAGGCCGGCCGCGCGGGCCGGGTTCTCGCTCCACTCGTCCCAGGCGACGAGGGACTTCCCGACGTCGACCGTCGTCCGCATGCTGTCGTCGATCCAGCCGCGGACCGCGTTGTCCTCGGGCAGGAGCCGGGACGCGCCGTAGGCCAGCGGGCCGGCGATCGGCATGGCGAGGATCGCCAGGCCGGTGGCGAGCTGGCCCAGGCCCTGCCACGCGGCGCCGAAGTTGTCGCTCCACGGGTTGAGCAGGGTGCCCAGGCCCGTGAGGGTGCCCCAGATGCCGTCGACGATGATGCCGTCCCACACGAACGACTTCAGGTGGTGGTGCACCTCGTACCAGTGGCGCTTCTCCTCGACGGCCTGCCCCCAGGGCGTCTCCGCCGCCTGGGACATGTCCTCCACGGACATGCCGTACATGTGCTCGCCGCCCGAGCCGTCGTCGACCGTCCACCGCGTGCCGCCGACGAGGGAGGTGATCGCGTTGGCGCAGCGGCGCTCGGCGGCCCAGAACTCCGCGACCGTCGTGGAGATCTGGGAGAGGAGTTCGTTGTTGCGGTCGGTCTTGCCGCCGTCGTACCGCCAGTCGTCGTCGTCCGCGATCTCGTCGACGAAGGCGTGCGCCTCGGCGCGCAGGGTGTTCAGGCGCTCGACGAGCGGGCGGATCTCGTCGGCGTACGCGGACAGCGCGGAGGCGACGGACTCGAGGTCGCTCGCGAAGTCGTCCGCCCGGTCACGGACGGGCTGGGTGGTGGCGAACAGCTGCTCCGCCTCGGGCGCCTGGTAGTACGCGGATAACCCCTGGAAACGGGAGTGGACCTCGGCGCCGATGTCGCGGAACGCGCCCGCGTCGTCCGTCAGTGCGCCGTGTGCCGTCTCCAGCAGCGCCAGGTCGCCGGTGAACGTCGGTATGCCGGCGGGGTCCACCCGCTCCGGCCCCTCGGGGCGACAGGCCGGAGGGGCGTCGAACGTCGCCCGGTGGAACTCGTCCTCGATCGACATCAGCGATCACCCCCCGTGGGTCTAGACGGGCTCCTGGTGCGCGCCCTGGCGCGGCCCCGGCGCCTGGAGGGACGGCAGCTCCGGTGGGCGCTGCGCCTCGCGCTGGGAGTCCGCGGCCATGTCGAGGTCGCCGTTGACGTAGTGGATCGTGGCCTCGCGGGCGGCGGCCAGGGAGTTCGAGGCGCGCACCACCACGTACTCGATGTCCCTCCGCGTGGCCTCGGCGAACTCGCCGAGCGCCGCGCCCACGATCCCCATGGCTGGCACCTCCTGGCCCGCCATGGCGAGGGTGCCGGCGTACGTGGCCGCGTTCTGGAGGTGTGTGCCGTATCCGCTGCCCCAGCCCTCGACGTCGTCGGCGCGGTCGACGGTGCGGCCGATGACCTCCTCGACCCCGGTCGGGTTGATGTCCCAGTCGGGCATGCTCGGTCTCCCCCTCTCCAGCCGGTGCTGGGATCGTCCTGTCAGCCGATGCCGTCCACGGCCGCCCGCGCGCGGCTGAGGGTGGTCTGGGCGGTGGCGTCGTTGTTCTCCAGCGTGGTGCGCAGGAGGGTGATGATCTCGCGGACCTCCTGGGCGGAGCTGTTCCAGCGCTGCTCGACGGCCTGGTACTGGTCGGACACGCCGTCGGCCTGGAAGTCGGCCATGGCGGCCTTGACCTGCTGGTCCCTGGCGGTGATGACGCCCTCCAGCAGGTTCATCACGCCGGTGATGTTCGTCTGCGCCTCGGCGGAGGCGCCGGTGTCGTAGCTGCGACGGTCCAGGGTGCTCATGGACGGTCCCCCTCCTGGTACGTGACGTGCTTCGTCTTTGCCTGCTGCCTGCTGCCTGCTGTCCTGGACGGGCCGCGTCGGCGTCAGCGGGCCGTGAAGCGCGCGGCGTCGAAGTTGGCCGAACCCATGGCCTGCGTGGCGTTGTCCGTGGACTCCTGGTCGCCCGCGCCGAACGCCTGCTCCATGCCGGTCTGGCCGCCGAGGATCGCGCTGAGCGCGCTGTTGAGCGCGTGCGCTATCTCGTCCGACCGCGCCTTGAACGCGTCGAAGGCCGCCTTGCCCTGGCCATTGAACCGGCCCTCCAGGGGCTCGGCCGCGCTGACCAACTGCTGGATCAGCGTGCCCAGGTCCGTGCTCGAACCCTGCGACTGGCGCGAGAGCGACTGCAGTGTCTGGGTCCCCATGTCGAACTTCACGTCGGCCTCCCCACGTGGCTGCGACGGGCTGTCTGGCTTGTGATCACGAGACGGTTCGATACGAAAGGTGCGCTGTGTACGGCGTGATGGCCCATCGGAATGAACGCTCACCGTAGCCGTTCGGTTCCCACCGTAGTCGAACGAACGCGCATACTGGGTGCCGGGTGGCGGGAACGAGACGCGGGCGAAGGACGGCGGCGAAGGACGGGGAGGGTACGCGTGACGCGGGACTACGACGACCAGCTGCTCGAATCGGTCGCGGTGCGGCGCAGACGGCTGCGCGACGCGCTGCTGTTCGGCTCCGACCGCGTGCGGCGTGCCCTCGACGAGGGGCTGGGGAAGGTCTTCGGGGGGATCGCGCTCGCCGCCGTCGTGTGCGCGGGGTGTGTGGGCTGGTCGTTCCTCTCCCATCAGATGGACCAGGAGGGTGGGCTGTTCGGCATGGCCGGGGAGCGGCGCACGGCGGTCGGGTCGGACGGTGACGCGGCGTGGGGCGGAGGCGCCCCGTGACGCGGGCGGTCGAGGCGCCCGCGCGGGGCGGACGGCGGCTGAGCCGCGTGACGCTCGTCGGGGAACACCGCCGCGTCGACCTCGTGGTGCCGGCCGACGAACCGGTGGGCGCGCTGCTGCCCGACGTGTTACGGCTGCTCGACGACCGGCCCCGGCCCGCCGGCGGGCCCCTCGCGCGCCGCCTGGTCACCGCCGACGGCGCGGTGCTGCCCCAGGACGCGACGCTGGCGGCCGTGGGCGTCGAGGACGGCGCGGTGCTGCGGCTGGTGCGGCAGGAGGAGACACCGGCCGCGCCCGTCGTGCACGACGTCGCGGACGCCGCCGCCGAGGACGTGGAGCAACGGGCCTGGCGGTGGCGGGACGAGCGCGTCCGCGCCTGGGCCACGGGGGCCGCCACGTTGACGCTCGGCCTGGTCGCGGCCGTCCTCGCCCGGGACTGGTACGGCACGGACGCGGTCGGCCCCTGGCTGGTGGCGGTCGCGTTGGCCGCCGCCGTGGCCGGCGTCGCCGCGACGCGCCTGGGCGGGGGCCAGACGCGCGGGGAGGCGGGTGCGGTCCTGCTGCTGTTGGCGGGGGCGCTGGGCGCGTTCGGCGCCTGGGCGTTGACGGACGGCGGCGCGGGCGGGGCGACGGGCGGCGGAGCGGACGGTGCGGTGCGGCTGGCGGCGGTCGGCGGCGTGGGGGTGGGCCTGCTGGTGCTGCTCGGCGTGTTCACGGCGCTCGGGCGCAGCGCGTACGTCGGCGCGGGCATCGGCCTGGTCCTGCTCGGCGGCTGGGTGGCGGCGTTGGCGCTGACGGACCGGCAGGACGCGGCGCTCGGCGGCGTGGTGCTCGGCACGGCGTCGGTGCTGGCGCTCGGCCTGCTGCCCCGGTACGCGCTGATGACGGCCGGGCTGACGCGGCTCGACGACGAGCGTGCGGGCGGCGCCTCCGTCAGCCGGCACCGGGTGGACGTGGCGCTGGCCGCCGCGCACCGGGGCCTCGCGCTGGCGACGGTCACGGTGGCCGCGTCGGCGGCGATGGGCGGGTGGCTCGCGTTGGGCGAGCCCGGCAGACCGGGCGGCGACGGCGGACCCACGGGGTGGACGGTGTGGGTGACGGTGCTGCTCGCGGTCGTCCTGCTGTCGCGGGCGCGGGCCTGCCCGCTGGCCGTCGAGGTGGCCGCGCTGCTCGCGGCGGGCGCGGTGCTGGTGGTGCGGCTGGTGGTGGTCTGGGCCGAGGAGACGGGCGAGCCGGCCGGGCCGCTGGTGGTGGCCTGCGCGGTGGCCGCGGTGCCGCTGGTGTTGAACGTGGTGCGCCCGGCGGACCACGTGCGGGTGCGGCTGCGCCGGATCGTGAACCTCGCGGAGGCGGTCGCGGTGGTGGTCCTGGTCCCGGTCGCGATCGGCGCGTTCGGCGTCTACGGGCGCCTGCTGGACACGTTCTGATGACCGGCCGTCAGGAGCACGGGGCCAACGGGGCCAACGAGGCCAACGCTGCCAACAGGGCCGACAGGGCCGACAGGGCCAACGGGACCAACGGCGACGGACGGGAAGGGCAGGCGGGACGGGCCGACCAGGGGCGTCGGGAGCGGGCCGGGGACTGGCAGGGGGAGGTGCTGCGCGAGATGGTCTCCTCCGCCGCCGTGCCGCACCCGCCGCCACCGGCGCAGCCGGCGCCGCCGGCGCCGCCGTCCGCTCCACCGTCGGTGCCGACGGTGCCGACGGTGCCGCCGGGCCCCGCGCCCGCGCCGGTGACACCCGCGCCTCGCCCGGCCCCCGCCGCGCCCCCCGCGCCCCTGACCGCCCACCCCGTCGCGCCCGACCGGGAGCGGGCACTCGGCCGCGTCAGGCAGGGCGATCCGGCCACCCGGCGCGCCCTCAACGCCACCCGCCGCCTGCTCTCCTCCGCCGCCCGCGACACCGAGCTGCACGCCGAGACCGCCCGCCTCATCCAGCAGCCCGTCACCACGGGACGGCAGATCGCCGTCACCAGCATCCGGGGCGGCGCCGGCAAGTCCACGGTCGCGGCGCTGCTCGGCCTCACCTACGGCCACTACCGTTCCGACCCCGTCCTCGCCGTCGAGGCGGACGCGATCCTCGGCACCCTGCCGCACCGCCTCGGCGCCCGCGAGGTCCGCTGGTCCTGCGCCGACCTGGCGCGCATCGTCGACCCGTCGATGCGGATCACCGACGTGACCGGCTACCTGGTGCCGTTCCCCGGCGGCTGGCTGCTGCCCGGCAGCCGCGGCGCGGTGGACGGCCCGTTGGACATGCAGTCGTACTGGACGGTGACGACGTCGCTGCGCCGCTTCTTCGGCACGACCGTCATCGACTGCGAGACGCTGCCCGCCGAGGTGGCGCGGCTGGCGCTGGCCACCGCGCAGGCGCGCGTCCTCGTCGCCCCGGCCACCGTGGAGGGCGTCGACACCACCCGCTGGGTGCTGGACTGGGCCAGCGGCCTGGACGCCGGCATGCTCGCCGCCACCGTCGTCGCGCTGGTCCACGCCTCGCCCGACATGGTGCTCGACGAGGGGTGGGCGGTGGAGCGGCTGGAGGTCGGGGGTGCGCGCGTGGTGCCGATGCCCTACGACCGGTCGCTCGCGGCCGGCGGCGAGGTCCGCACGTCGTTGCTCGGTCAGGGGCTGCGGCAGGCGGCGGCGCGGCTGGCGGCGGAGGCCATGGACCGCGCCGTGAGGGCACGGTGAGGGCCGCGCGGCAGGGGTGCGGCGAGGACGTGGCGAGAGCGGGACGAGGGGAGTTGAGGCCACGGTGAGGGCGCTGTCGGCATGCGGCCGGGCGGCGGGCAGGGGGAGGCCCCGATGAGGAGGCCCCGATGAGTACGCGTCAGGTGCACCGGCCGGCGCGGGCCACGCGCCCGCTGCCCGCCCCGGCGGAGCGGCACGTCGAGCCGCCGCCGAACCTCCCGGAGGGCAGGGCCGGCTCGGCCGCCACCTCCCTCCTCCCCATGATGGGCGTGATGGGCTCGGTCGTGATGATGACCGTCGTCCGCAGCAGCCAGTTCGCGGCGCTCGGGGCGATCGTCCTGGTGATCGCCGTGGTGGGCGGCGCCGTGTTCTTCCTCTCGCAGCGTGGCCGCGCCCAACGCACCCGGCGGGCGCAGCGCGAGCGGTATCTGGAGTACCTGGAGGAGCTGCGCGAGGAGCTCGCCGCCGAGGACCGCGCGCGCCGCGCCGCCGCCCGCCGCCTCGACCCGTTGCCCGAGGCGCTCTACGACGTCGTCCGCGACCCCGCCCGCCGCTGGGAGCGGCGCCGCGAGGACGAGGACTTCCTGCGGGTGCGGCTCGCCACCGGCGAGGTCCCGGTGCGCCGCCTGAGCCTGACGCGCGCCAGCGGCTCCACGGTGCTGACGCCGCCCGACCCGTTCATGCTCAACGAGGCCGCCGGGCTCGTGGAGCGCTTCACCACCGCCCCCGAGATGCCGCTGACCGTGCCGCTGGACCGGGCGGGGGACGTCAGCATCGTCGGCGAGCGGTCCGCGGTGCTGCGGGTCGCGCGGACGCTCGCCGTCCAGGCGGCGGTCGCCCACGCGCCGGACGACCTCGCCCTCGCGCTCGCCGCCGACGAGGAGCGGCTGGCGGCCGACTGGGAGTGGCTGAAGTGGCTGCCGCACGTCCTCGACCCGCAGGCGTGGGACGGGCCGGTCAACGCGCGCCGCGTCGCGCCCTCGACGCGGCAGCTCGGCCGTGGCCTCGCGGGGGAGCTGCGCGAACGCGCCGGGTACGCGGCCGAGCTGCGGCGCGGGCTGGCGAGCCGGGAGGCGTTACGGCTGGTGCGCCGGCTGCTGGTGATCAGCGACGGGCACGGCGCGGTGGCCACGGTGCTGCCCCGGCCCGACGAGACGGTGCCGCTGGCCGACATGGGCGTCACCGTGCTGCACCTGCTCGCCGAGCGGGTCCACGAGCCGGACAGGGTCGCGATCCGCGTCACCGTCGAGGCGGAGGAGGACGACCACGGTGACGGCCCCGGGGACGGCGCATGCGGCGGCCTCGGGGAGGGCACACCCGACGGCCCCGGGGACGGCACGCGCGACGGTGCCGGCGAGGGCCGTGGCGGGAGGGGCCTGACCGTCACCGTGGAGGATCTGCGGGACCCGGACGGCCCCGTGGTGGTGCGGGGCCGTCTGGCCGAGGTCACGGCCGCCGGCGCGGAGGGACTGGCGCGGATGCTGGCGCCGCTGCGGCTGACGCCCGAGGTGGCCGCGGCCGGCACGCCCCTGTCGGGCCCGGTGGACCTCGCCGAGCAGCTCGGCGTCGAGGACCCCGGCGCGCTGGCCGAGGCGCTGCCGAGGCTCTGGGCACCACGCCGCGGCGACCAGTCGTTCCTGCGGGTGCCGATCGGCCTCGGCGACGACCACGAGCCGGTGCTGCTGGACCTGAAGGAGCCGGCGGAGCTCGGCATGGGGCCGCACGGTCTGTGCGTCGGCGCGACCGGCTCGGGCAAGAGCGAGCTGCTGCGGACCCTGGTGCTCGCCCTCGTCGCCACGCACCCGCCCGAGGACCTGGCGCTGGTGCTCGTGGACTACAAGGGCGGCGCCACCTTCGCGCCGTTCGAGCCGCTGCCGCACGTCGCGGGCGTCATCACGAACCTGGAGAACCGCGCGGGCCTCGTCGAGCGCGTCCACGCGAGCCTCGCGGGCGAGATCCGGCGCCGCCAACGGGTGCTGCGGGACGCGGGGAACGTCCCCGACATCGCGACGTACGCGGAGGCGCGGGCGCGGCGGCCCGAGCTGGCCGCGCTGCCGCACCTGTTCGTCGTCATCGACGAGTTCGGGGAGCTGCTGACCGCGAAGCCCGAGTTCATCGAGCTGTTCCTGTCGATCGGGCGCATCGGGCGGTCGATCGGGGTGCACCTGCTGCTGTCCAGCCAGCGCATCGAGGGCGGCAGGTTGAAGGGGCTGGACACGTACCTCTCCTACCGGCTGGGCCTGCGCACCTTCTCCGCCGACGAGTCGCGCACGGTGCTGGACACCGCCGACGCGTTCCACCTGCCGCCGATCCCCGGCTTCGGGTACCTGAAGGTCGACACCAGCCTCTACGAGCGCTTCAAGGCGTCCTACGTCTCCGGCCCGTACCTCGGGGTGGCGCCGCCGCGCGCGGCGGCGGACGAACGGCCGCCGGTGCTGCCGTACCCCGCGTACAACACGCTGGGCGACGCCGCCACCGACGCCGCCACCGACGAGGCCGTCGACGGCGCCGCGACACCGGGCCCGGCTCAGGCTCAGGCTCCGGCCCCGGCGCGGCGGACCGTCGGGCCCACGCTGCTGTCGACCGTCGTCGAGCAGCTGGCCGGCGCCGCCGAGCCGGTGCTGCGCCTGTGGCTGCCACCGCTGCCCGAGGCGCTGCCGCTGGACGCGGTCGCGGGCCCCCTCACGACCGGCGTCGGCAAGGCGGCCGGCGCCGGGGTGCGGTTCTCCCGGCTGGCGGCCGACGGGCCGATGCGCGTGCCGCTCGGGCTGCTGGACGACCCGGCCCGCCAGTGGCAGGGCCAGTGGCTGCTCGACCTGACGCGGGCCGGCGGCCACGCCGCCGTCGTCGGGGGCCCGCAGAGCGGCAAGACGACGCTGCTGCGCACCCTCGTGCTCTCGCTGGCCCTCAGCCACACCCCGCACGAGGTCGCGGTCTACGGCCTGGACCTGGCCGGCGGCGGCCTCGCCGCCCTGGCCGGCCTGCCGCACGTCGGCGGGGTCGCGGGGCGCGGGGACCGGGAGCGGGCCGCGCGCACCGTGGAGGAGGTCCGCATGATGCTGGCCGCCCGCGAGGAGGCGTTCCGCGAGCACGGCGTCGACTCCCCCGAGCACCTGCGGCGGCTGCGCGCGGCCGGGCGGCTGGCGGACCTCGGCCCGGCCGACGTGGTGCTGGTCGTCGACGGCTTCGGCGCGCTGCGCGAGGAGTTCGAGGAGCTCGACGACGGCGTCAGCGAGCTGCTGCGGCGCGGCGGCGGGTACGGCGTCCACGTGGTGGCCGCGATGCTGCGCTGGAACGACGTGCGCATCGCGAACCAGTCCGCGTTCGGCACCCGCGTCGAGCTGCGGCTGGGCGACCCGGCCGACAGCGGCGTCGACCGGAAGCTGTCGCAGACGATCGGGGCGGAGGAGCCGGGCCGGGCGTTGACGCAGGCGAAGCTGTTCGCGCACACGGCGCTGCCCCGCGTCGACGGCCGCGCCGAGGCGACGGACCTGGCGGTCGCGGTCGAGCAGGCGGTGCGCGTGGTGCGGTCGGCCTGGTCGGGGCCGACGGCGCCGCCCGTGCGGGTGCTGCCGACGCGGCTGCCCGCCCGGCGGCTGCCCGGCTCGGCCGCGGAGCCGGAGCGGGTGCCGATCGGGCTGGACCAGACGGCGCTGCGGCCCGTGCTGCTCGACCTCTTCGGCCGCGACCAGCACCTGCTGGTCCTCGGCGACAGCGAGTGCGGGAAGACGAACCTGCTGCGGCTCGTCGCCCGCGGCCTGATCGAGCGGTACGGGGAGGACGACCTCGTCTTCGCCGTCATGGACCCGCGCCGTGGCCTGCACAGCGTCGTCCCCGAGCCGTACCGGGGCGGGTACGCGCACAACGCCCGCCTGGCGGCGGCGCTCGCCACGGGCGTGGCGGGCCAGCTGGAGAAGCGGATGCCGGACGACGCGGTGTCGCCGGAGGCGCTGGCGGCGGGCCGGGCTCCGGTGCCGCGCCCGCGGATCGTCGTCCTCGTCGACGACTACGACATCCTCACCACGGCCGGGCAGCAGCCGTTGCAGCCCTTCGTGCCGTACCTGCCGTCGGCCGAGGACATCGGGCTGCACGTGGTGGTGGCGCGGCGCGTGGCGGGCGCGGCGCGGGCCCTGTACGAGCCGTTCCTGGCGACGCTGCGGGAGAGCGGCACGACGGCGCTGGTGATGACGGGGGACCGCGCGGAGGGCCAGCTGCTGCCCGGGGTCCACGCGGCGGCGCGGCCGGCGGGGCGCGGCACGTTCGTGCGGCGCGGTGAGCCGGCGCGCCTGGTCCAGACGGCCCTCGACGTGACACACGACGACGGCGACGACGGCGACGGCGGCGATCGCGAGGGCCGCACCGGCCGCGACGGCGGCGCGGGGGACGGGGGTGGGGCCGCGTGACCACGGACGTGATCGCGTTGACCGAGCGGATGCCCGACGCGTGGGCCCTGGTCGCGGGCCTCGCGGCGGGCGGCCCCGCGGCCCGGGTGGAGGTGCCGGACGGCGGCCGTGGCGCGGTGGTCCAGCTCCACGACGCGGCGGGCCGCCCCCTGGTCTCCGTCGAGGCGCCCCAGCTGGTCCACGCGCCCGGCGAGGCGCGGCGGCTGCTCGGGGTGACCGTGCCGGGCCCGGTGTGGTGGACGGAGGTGCGGGCCGCGACCGCCGTCGAACGCGGCGCGGAGCTGGCGGGCACGATCGCGACGCGCCTGGTCACGCTGCTCGGCGGCACGGTCTGGCCGCCCGGGGCGGCGGCGCGGGACCGGGGCGGAGCCGCCGTGGCGGGCGTGACGGCCACGGCGGTGCCGGCGGCGGCGCAGCCGGCGGTCGACGTGCTGACGGCGCGGGCGGCGGCGGTCATCCAGGACCGGCCGGTGGTGGCGCTGACGGCGTGGCTGTCGGACGCGCTGCGGGCGGCGGGGGAGAGCGGCCGGGCGTTCCAGCTGGTCACGCCCCGCGCGTCGCGGTTGACGCTGCCGCTGCGGGCGGCCCTCACGGGCCTGCCGAACCGCTGGGTGGTCCGCGACGGCGCCGGTGGGTACTTCGACGGCCTGTCGGGCGCGGTGCTGCGGTGGCAGGACGGCGCCTTCGCGGCGGCGGCGGCGCCCGCGCCGCCGCGTCCGGCCCCCGCCGCCCCCGGCCCGGCCCCGGACGCCGCCCCCGCCCCCGACGCCGGCGTCGTCTCGCCCGCCTACGTCGAGGCGACGCGCCGCGCCGCCACCGAGGCGGCGGCCGGCGACGGCCCGGGCCACCAGCTGCTCCTCGGCTTCGTCACGCGCGCCCCCGCCGAGGACGGGCTGCTGCTCGGCGGCGCGCTGGAGGCGGCCTGGCGCCGCCTCACGGGCACGGACGGCCCGCGCGCCTGGGGCACGGCCGAGCCGGCGACCCTCGGCTGGTCCCGGGAGGAGCTGACGGACCTCGCCCGCCGCCGCGCCCCGCGCCCGAGCTGGTTCCTCGCCGTCGGCGAGACCACCGCCGGCCCCGACGCCCTCGCGACGCTGCGCGTGGCGCGCACCACGGGCGGCGTCGAGGAGGACGTGACCCTCGCCGTTCCGCTCCGCCCTCCGCCCGAGGCGGAGCTGCGCGCCCTGGCGGCCGACCTCGCCGCCCACCACGGCCTGGTCTCCCTCCTGGTCCAACGCCGTCGGGCCCGCGCGGACCTGACGGTCCCGGCCCACCTGGAGGAGCCGCCCTCGCCACTCGCGTTCGTCCTCGGCGGGGAGGGCGTCGACGAGGTGGACCGCGACCACGCGAGCCGCCCGCCGCACCCCCACCCCGCGCCGGCCCGCGTCGGTCCCGGGCTGTACTACGCGCTGCCGGGCGCGGAGGGCTGGGACGGCTTCCAGCGCCTGATGGGCCATCTCCACACCGGCCACCGCCACCGCCGCCACCAGGAGCCGGCCGGCCCGGTGACATGATCGCCGCATGAAGGTACTGGTCGTGGGAGCGACGGGAACGGTGGGCAGCGCGGTCGTCGAGGCGCTCAGGGGCACTCACGAGGTGGTCGGGGCGTCACGTCGCGGGCCGACGAGGGTGGACCTGGAGGACCCGCTCTCCCTCGACGGGCTCTTCGCCGAGGTGCGGGACCTCGACGCGGTGGTGTGCTGCGCCGCCAGCGGCCCGCTGGTGGACCTGGAGTCGGTGTCGGACGACGCGTTCGCCGCCGGCCTGCGGGGCAAGCTGCTCGGTCAGGTGGCGCTGGCGCGCCGCGCCGCGCGCCACCTGCGGGACGGCGGCTCCGTCACGTTGACCGGAGGGACCTTCGCCGCCCCGCTGGCCGGGGGCTCGCTCGGAGCCCTCGTCAACGCCGGCCTGGAGGGCTTCGTCCGCAACGCGGCGAGCGAACTGCCCAGGGGCCTGCGCGTCAACCTCGTGAGCCCCGGCTGGGTCAGGGAGACCCTGGAGGGCATGGGCGCCGACGGGGCCGACGGCACCCCGGCCGCCGTGGTGGCGCGGGCGTACGTGACGGCCGTGGAGGGCGACGCGCGGGGCCAGGTCCTTCGCCCCTGACCCCGGCGTCGCTGGAGCCTGCCGGCCCCACGGTCAGGACTCAGCTCGCGTCGGCGGGTATCGTCCCGAGGCGGCCGGCCTTGAAGTCGTCGAACGCCTGGGCCAGCTCGGCGTGGCTGTTCATGACGAACGGCCCGTACTGCGCGATCGGCTCGCGGATCGGCAGGCCGCCGAGGAGGACCACCTCGAAGTGCGTGCTGCGGGAGTCCTGGGTGGCGGCGGCCCGGATCGTCACCGACTCGCCGTCGCCGAAGAGGACCGCCTGCCCCATGCCGAAGGGACGCTGCTCCGCGCCCGCGAAGCCCTCCCCCGCGAGGCCGTAGGCGAGGGCGTTGAAGTCGGCCCGCCAGGGCAGCGTGACCTCGGCGTCGGGGCTGATCGAGGCGTGGATCATGGTGATCGGCGTGTACGTGACGCCGGGGCCCTCGTGGCCGTCGAGCTCGCCCGCGATGACGCGCAGCAGCGCGCCGCCGTCCTCGGAGGTCAGCAGCCGGACGTTGCCGCCGCGGATGTCCTGGTACCGGGGGGCGGTCATCTTGTCGCTGGCGGGGAGGTTCACCCACAGCTGGAGGCCGTGGAAGAGGCCGCCGGACATCACGAGCGACTCGGGCGGCGTCTCGATGTGCAGCAGGCCGGAGCCGGCCGTCATCCACTGCGTGTCGCCGTTGGTGATCGTGCCGCCGCCGCCGTGGGAGTCCCGGTGGATGAACGTTCCGTCGATGATGTACGTGACGGTCTCGAAGCCGCGGTGCGGGTGCCAGGGGGTCCCCTTGGGCTCGCCGGCCTCGTAGTCGACCTCGCCCATCTGGTCCATGAGGATGAAGGGGTCGAGGTGGCGGTGGTCGATGCCGGCGAAGGCGCGGCGGACGGGGAAGCCCTCGCCCTCGAAGCCCTCGGGCGCGGTGGCCACTCTCAGGACGCGGCGCGTCCGCGCGCCCGCGGGAGCGGTGACTCGGGGAAGGACGAGTGGGTTCTCCACGGTGACGGCGGGCACGACGGCCACCTCCGGTGCGGCGCGGCTGGTATTTGGTTGAACAATAAACGTTCTCGTGGCTAACCGTACATGCGTCGCATCGTGTAGTCCACCATCTCCTCCACCGCGCGCGCGTCGAGGACGATGCGGTGCTCGCCCTCCATGTCGAGTGCGAAGCCGTACCCCGAGGGCAGCAGGTCCAGCACCTCACCACCGGTGACCGTGAAGTACCGCGAGTCCTTGCCCGCGTACCTGCGCAGCTCCTTCAGCGAGGTGAACAGGGGGATGACCGGCTGCTGGGTGTTGTGGAGGGCGAGGAAGCCGGGGTTCTCGCCGCGGGGGCAGTAGATCTTGGAGGAGAGGAAGACGTCGTGGAACTCCTCGGTCGAGGTGGCGCCCGAGGTGTACGCGCGCAGCGCGTCGGTGAGCGACGGCGGCGCGGGAGGCGAGGAGGGGCCCGTGGGCTGCGGCTGCGCGGCGTGGTGCGACGAGGCCTGCGGCTGGACCTGGGGCGGTGGCTCGGGGTAGCCCTGCTGGCCCGGGTGCGGGCCGTAGCCGGGGGGTGGAGGCTGCTGCGGAACGCCGTAGGGCTGCTGGGTGGTGGGCCCGGCGTGGCCGGTGTAGGCGGACTGGTCGTAGCCGTACATGAGGGGAAGCGTAGTCACCTTCGGCCGCTGGCGGGTCAAACGTGCTCGAAGGGTCTCCCGACTGGTACGAATATCCAACCCTCCCTCGCGGGGGAGGGTTTCGTTACCCAAGTTTCGTCACATTGACCGGATCGCGCTTGCCTGAAATTACCGCCGGGTAGCATCATGGACGTTACCTACCGGTAAGCACGCCACGCACACGCACACGCCACCTACGGAGTACGGAGTCGTCGCCATGGGGCACTACAAGTCGAACCTCCGCGACATCGAGTTCAACCTGTTCGAGGTCCTGGGCCGCGAGGCCGTCTACGGCACGGGCCCGTTCGCCGAGACGGACGTCGAGACCGCGCGCGGCGTGCTCGCCGAGATCCACCGTCTCGCCGAGAGCGAGCTGTCGACCTCCTATGCCGAGAGCGACCGCAACCCCCCGGTGTTCGACCCCGCCACCCACACCGCCCCCGTACCCGACGCCTTCCGCCGCAGCTTCCGCGCGTACATGGACGCCGAGTGGTGGCGCCTCGGGCTCAACGAGGAGCTGGGCGGCACCACCTCCCCCCGCTCGCTGATCTGGGGCGCGGCCGAGGCCGTCCTGGGCGCCAACCCGGCGATCTGGATGTACGCCTCGGGCCCCTCCTTCGCCCAGGTGCTGTGGGACGAGGCCACGCCCGAGCAGCGGAAGATCGCCCAGCTGATGATCGACCGCGAGTGGGGCTCCACGATGGTCCTCACCGAGGCCGACGCCGGCTCCGACGTCGGCGCGGGCCGGACGAAGGCGATCCCGCAGGACGGCGGCCACTGGCACATCGAGGGCGTCAAGCGCTTCATCACCTCCGGTGAGCACGACCTGACCGAGAACATCATCCACTTCGTCCTCGCCCGCCCCGAGGGCCACGGCCCCGGCACCAAGGGCCTGTCCCTCTTCGTCGTCCCGAAGTTCGACTTCGACTGGGAGACCGGCGAGCTCGGCGAGCGCAACGGCGTCTACGCCACCAACGTCGAGCACAAGATGGGCCTGAAGATCTCCAACACCTGCGAGATGACCTTCGGCTCCGCCGGCGACGGCCGCCCCGCCAAGGGCTGGCTGCTGGGCGAGAAGCACGACGGCATCCGCCAGATGTTCAAGATCATCGAGATGGCCCGGATGATGGTCGGCACCAAGGCCATCGCCACCCTCTCCACCGGGTACCTCAACGCCCTGTCGTACGCGAGGGAGCGGGTGCAGGGCCCCGACCTCACGCAGTTCGCCGACAAGACCGCCCCGCGCGTCACCATCACCCACCACCCCGACGTGCGGCGCTCGCTGATGACGCAGAAGGCGTACGCCGAGGGCATGCGCTCCCTCGTGCTCTACGCCGCCAGCGTCCAGGACGCCATCCTGGTCAAGCAGGCCGCGGGCGAGGACGCCAGCGCGGAGGAGGCGCTCAACGACCTGCTGCTGCCGGTCGTCAAGGGCTACGGCTCCGAGCGGTCCTACCAGCAGCTCGCCGAGTCCCTCCAGACCCTCGGCGGCTCCGGGTACCTCCAGGAGTACCCGCTGGAGCAGTACATCCGCGACGCCAAGATCGACACCCTCTACGAGGGCACCACCGCGATCCAGGGCCAGGACTTCTTCTTCCGCAAGATCGTCCGCAACCAGGGCGTCGCCCTCTCGGGACTGGCCGAGGAGATCAAGAAGTTCCTGGCCGAGGCCCCCGGCGGTGAGGAGCTGGCCGGCGCCCGCGACGCGCTCGGCAGGGCCGTGGGCGAGCTGGAGGGCATGGCCGGCACCCTGCTGACCCACCTCGCGGCCACCGAGCGGGACGTGAAGTCCCTGTACAAGGTCGGCCTGAACACCACCTCGTTCCTGCTCGCCTCCGGTGACGTGATCGTCGGGTACCTGCTGCTGCGCGGCGCGGCGGTGGCGGCCGGGAAGCTCGCCACGGCCGGCGGGAAGGACCAGGCGTTCTACGCCGGCAAGATCGCCGCGGCCCGCCACTTCGCGGCCACGGTGCTGCCCGGCGTCGCGGTGGCCCGCCAGGTCGCGGACACCACGGACCTGTCGCTGATGGAGCTCGACGAGTCCGCGTTCTGACGCACCCGGCCCCGGCCCCGCCGGCCCCGCGCCGTCGGGCCGTCGCCCCACCAGGCCCCCCGCCCCGGTCGTCCGCCCCGGCGACCGGGGCGGGCGCGCGTCGTGGGCCTCGCGCGGTCCCGAGGCCGCTCGCCGGGCCGCCCTACGATGACGCCATGCCTCCCGCAGAACCGCGGACCGCGGTGGTGACCGGCGCCAACCGCGGCGTCGGCCGCGAACTCGTCCGCCAGCTCGCGGCGCGCGGCTGGACCGTCGTGCTCGGCTCCCGCTCACCGGAGAAGCCGGAGACGGGTGGGCGCACCGCACGAGCCGTGGCCCGCGAGGCGTGGGAGACCACTCCCCGTCGCCGGAGCGGATCCCGACGAGGGAGCCCGTCATCCGCTGCCCCGCCTGGCCGCCGGTGGCCCGTCCGGACCGCCGCGGACCCACGACCCCGCGTCGGTCAGGCCGCGCACAGGCCGAAGTCGCGCCGTAGCGACTGCGGGACCTGGGCCACGTCCAGTTCGTAGGAGGTGCGCAGGACGCGGTCGGCGAGGGCGATGTCCCGGTCCGTCTCGGGGACGTCGTCACCGAGGCCGCGCAGGAAGTCCGCGATCTTCGCCCACGAGTAGAACGCGGTCCCCGTCGTGTCGCCCTCCGGAGCCGGGAAACCGCCAGGGCCGCGCTGCCCCTTGGAGAGTTGCACGAGTGACTGCCGGGTGCGGATCCCACGGAGGCGTTGGGCGGCCTCGCCCAGCGTGACCAGGTCGTCGTGCTCGGCGGCGACGGCGCGCAGGCCCGGGACGCGACGGATGGCGACGGCCACCCGTGCGACCGCCTCCAGGAGTGACGGGGCCTCAACGTCGCACTGGAGGGTGCTCGGTCCGCGTCCGCCCAGGGTGTAACTGACCGAGCCGTCAGCGAAGAGCGGTTCGTCCGCGGTGTCGATGCGGTCAGCCTGCTCGATCGTCATGTTCCGGTTGAGCACGAGGGTGAAGCTCCACTCAGGCATGATGATCCCTTCTACCTCTCACTCAGTGCTGTCGCGCGTGACGGTTCGTGAACCTGTCGATGCGCTTGGCCTCAGCATCGGCGTTGCGTGGCGTCCCGTTGACGGTGAGGCGCTGCCCACACGCGCAGCAGACGACCCAGCCCCAACGGTGACCGTTCTTGTCCGGCGTGACCGTGAAGCCGGCCTTCTCGGCTCGCTCCAGCGCCGCCGCCACGGGTTGCTTCTGATGGCGTCCCTTGCTGATCACGGAAGGACGGTACCCCCGCAGTGTTGCAGGTCTGCCACACCTGGCCAAGGCTTCGCTGGGGGTGACCGTGGCTGGGCCGAGCCATTCGTGGGACATCCGGGTGCTGACCGGGGCGCCCTACGTAGGCTTGGGGCATGAGCGACACCGCAGAGCGTCCCTTCGAGCCGCCCTTCGACCGTTCCCACGCTGACGACCTGATGTCCTTCCTCGCCGCGTCCCCCTCGCCGTACCACGCCGTCGCGAACGCCGCCGCGCGGCTGGAGAAGGCGGGGTTCCGGCAGGTCGAGGAGGCCGCGGCGTGGGACGGGCTCGCCGGGGGGCGGTTCGTCGTGCGCGGCGGCGCGCTCGTCGCCTGGTACGTGCCGCGGGGGGCGACCCCCGCCACGCCGTTCCGCATCATCGGGGCCCACACCGACTCCCCGAACCTCCGCGTCAAGCCGGTGCCGGACACCGGCCGCGTGGGCTGGAAGCAGATCGCCGTCGAGATCTACGGCGGCACGCTGCTGAACACCTGGCTCGACCGGGACCTCGGCCTGTCCGGCCGGCTGTCGCTGAAGGACGGCCGCAGCGTCCTGGTCACCGTGGACCGGCCGTTGCTGCGCGTGCCCCAGCTGGCGATCCACCTCGACCGTGGCGTCAACGACGGCCTCACGCTGGACCGGCAGCAGCACATGACGCCGGTGTGGGGCATCGGCCGGCCGCGCGAGGGGGAGCTGATCGAGTTCCTCGCCGAGGAGGCCGGCGTCGCCTCGCCCGCCGACGTCACCGGCTGGGACCTGATGTGTCACAGCGTCGAGCCGCCCGCGTACCTCGGGCGCGACGGCGAGCTGGTGGCCGGCCCCCGCCTGGACAACCTGCTGTCGGTCCACGCGGGCGTCGCGGCGCTGGCGGCCGTGGCGGGCGCCGGCGCGGGGTCGGGCTCGGGCGGCGCTCCCGACAGGGAGCCCGCCTGCATCCCGGTGCTGGCCGCGTTCGACCACGAGGAGAACGGCAGCCAGTCCGACACCGGTGCGCAGGGCCCGCTGCTCGGCACGGTGCTGAAGCGTTCCGTCTACGCCAGGGGCGGCACGTACGAGGACCGGGCCCGCGCGTACGCGGGGTCGATCTGCCTCTCCTCCGACACCGGGCACGCCGTCCACCCGAACTACCCCGAGCGCCACGACCCCGGCCACCACCCGATGGCCGGCGGCGGGCCGCTGCTGAAGACCAACGTCAACCAGCGCTACGCCACCTCGGGCCCCGGCAGCTCCGCCTTCCTGGCCGCCTGCGAGCGCGCGGGCGTGCCGTGGCAGCCGTTCGTGTCCAACAACACCGTGCCCTGCGGCACCACCATCGGCCCGATCACCGCCGCCCGCCACGGCATCGCCACCGTGGACGTCGGCGTCGCGATCCTGTCGATGCACTCGGCGCGCGAGCTGTGCGGCGCGGACGACCCCCACCTGTTGGCCAACGCGCTGGCGGCGTTCCTGGACTGACGGGGGTCCGTCGGACGTCCGACGGCGGCCCGACGCGCGTCGGGTGAGGCCGACGGGTGCCGTCGGCAGGGGAGTTGGAGGCCGTTTCGAAGCGGTCTCGAAGCCGTGGCCGTGACTCGAACGGGCTGGCGTCCGCCCATAGGATTTGCCTGCGTGAGAAGCGAGAGATAGTCGGGAAACCATTCACCGGCTGCCTCCGCGCAGCGTAAGTTGTGAACACCCACCCGAGCAGACGCCAGCACCACTACGCCACGAGGGGTCCCGTGACCGTGCACCCGAGCCTTCAGCCAGCCATCGACGCCTGGACGCAGGCCGTCGAGGCGATATCCGAGCTCGTCTCCTCGCTGGTGGACGGTGAGTGGAACCGCCCCACCGAGTGCCCGGGGTGGTCGGTCCGCGACGTCGTCTCGCACGTGATCGGTGTGGAGTGTGAGGCCCTGGGCGACCCCCGCCCCATCCACACCCTGCCGCGCGACCTCTTCCACGTCACGAACGAGGCCAAGCGGTACATGGAGGTGCAGGTCGACGTCCGCCGGCACCACACCAGCCCGGAGATGACGAGCGAGCTGGAGTACACGATCATCCGGCGCTCCCGCCAGCTGCGCAACGAGCGCCGCAAGCCGGAGGACATCGTCTCCCACCCCATCTTCGGCAAGCTGTCCGTCCTCGACTTCCTGCGGCTGCGGGTCTTCGACGTCTGGACCCACGAGCAGGACATACGCCGGGCCGTCGGCCAGCCGGGGAACCTCGACAGCCCCGCCGCGCACATCGCCCGCGACGTGATGCTGGCGCGCCTGCCGAAGGTGGTCGCCAAGGACGCGAAGGCCCCGCGCAGGTCGGCGGTGGTCTTCGACGTGAGCGGGCCCGTGGAGTTCCTGCGCACCGTGCGCGTGGACGACGAGGGGCGCGGCACGGTCGACGGCAGCCCGTCGCTCGGCCCGCTCGTCACCTTCACGACGGACTGGGAGACCTACGCGCGGCTGGCCTGCGGGCGGGTGCGGCCGACGGCGAAGAAGGTCGCCGACCGGCTCAGGGTGGAGGGCGAGCAGGACCTCGCCGACCGCATCCTCGCCTCCTTCGCCATCACGCCCTGACCGGTCGGCCCCGGGCCGCCCCGCCCACCCCGTTCGCCCTCGTCGCGCGCCCCCGTCGTCGGCCGGCCGACGGGATCAGTCCTCGTTCGCGGGCTCGTTGCCGGTGGAGACGGTCAGCGTGATCGTGTCCTCCTCCGGGTCGTACGGGTCGAACTCCGCGGGGGTCTGGTCGATGACCATGCCGTCGCCCTTCAGGACCTCGTCCTCGTAGATGATCTCCTCGTCGTAGGTCCAGCCCGCCGCGCGGATGCAGTCCTTCACCGAGTCGATGTGGAACCCGTAGAAGTCGGGCATGTTGTACGAGCCCTCCTCGTCGTAGGACTCGACGGCGTTGGTGCAGGCGGACGCCTCGATGGTCTGCTCCGGGTCGCCGGGGTTGTACCGCGGCTCGTCCTCGCCGGTGGGCTCCTCGGTGGGGTCCTCCTCGCCGCCGGTCCCCGCGTCGGCCTGCTCCTGGCCGGTCCCGCCCCCCTGCGGATCCTCCTCCTCGCCGCCGCCCCCGCCGCTGCTGAGGATCACGACGACGGCGACGACCGCGACGACGGCCATGGCCGCCACGGAGGCGATCATCACCATCGTGTTGCCGCTCCGCCCGCCGCCGCCCGCGCCCTGCGGCGTGACGTTGTAAGGCGGCGGCGTGGACTGCGCGCCGTGGGGCTGCGTGGGCGGCGGGGTGCTCGGGCCCGGGTACCCGTAGGAGCCGGGGGCCTGCGGCGCCGTCTGGGGCGCGGTCTGCGCGTAGGGGTTGGGCGTCGGGGCGCCGGGGGCGCCCGGCTGACCCGGGGTGCCGAACTCGGGGAAGACCGCCTGCGCCACGCCCGCGCCGCTGCCTCCGGTGTGCGCGCCCGGCACGATCTGCGGCGCCACGCCGCTGGTCGCGCCCGCGAGCCGCAGCACCTCCGCCCGCAGCACCTCGGCGCTCGGGAAGCGGTCGTTGGGGTTCTTCGCCAGCATCCGCGCCACCAGCGCGTCGATGGCGGGCGAGAGCGAGGCGTTGAGCGACGAGGGCCGCGGCGGCTCCTCCTGCACGTGGGCGTAGGCGATCGCCAGCGGCGAGTCCGCGTCGAACGGCAGCCGCCCGGTCAGCAGCTCGAAGAGCATGATGCCGACCGAGTACAGGTCGGCGCGGGCGTCGACCTGCCGGCCCAGCGCCTGCTCGGGGGACAGGTACTGCGGGGTGCCCACGACCATGCCGGTCTGGGTCATGGCGGTCACGCCGGACTGCTGGATGGCGCGGGCGATGCCGAAGTCCATCACCTTGACGACGCCACGCCGGGTGATCATCACGTTGCCGGGCTTGATGTCGCGGTGGACCAGGCCCATCTCGTGGCTGATGTCGAGCGCGGCGAGCACGTCGGCGGTGATCGTCAACGCCTTCTCTGGCGGCATCGCGCCGAACTGCGCCTTGTCCGCCTCCAGCGCGTCACGGAGCGGATACCCCTCGACGTACTCCATCACGATGTACGGCACGGGCGTGCCGTCGATCAGGTCCTCGCCGGTGTCGAAGACGGAGACGATGTTGGTGTGCGTGAGCTTCGCCACGGCCTGCGCCTCCCGCTTGAAGCGCTCGCGGAAGGCGCCCTCGCGGCCGAGCTCGGCGTGCATCGTCTTGATCGCGACCCGCCGCTCCAGCACCGTGTCCCAGGCCAGGTTGACCGAGGCCATGCCGCCCTGACCCAGCAGGTCCTGTAGCTGGTAGCGGCCGCCTCCCACGGAACGGCCCGTGTAGTCCGCGGGCGGCGGTGCGGCGTGGTCACTCATGGCTCTCGTTCCCCCTAGGGCGGCGCGGTGCCCGCGTCCGATCGCTGATGTGGGTTGGTGTGATGATGAGGATTATCGCGCCGCTCATGTTCTGACCCGTAGGCGGTCGTGCGGTTGCGTTGCAAGTCTGCCTGAGCGCCCTTTCACGTCAAGCACGTTGTCCGTTCCGTAACGGGAGGGGAGGCTCGGGTCCCAACTTGTCATCGCGCCCGCGGAACCGGTTTGATGGCGAGGGCGGCGAACGCGCACGGACGCGCTCGATGAGCGGCACGGCGAGCACGGCGAGGACTGATGGCACAGGAGCAAGGCGCCCCGGACTCCGGCGACAGCGACCAGGAGCCCCGGGTGGCCGACGGCCCGACGCCCCCCGCCCAGGAGCCGGCCGACGGACAGGACCCGACGGGCGCCCGGGCCCACGACCCGAACGACTCGCCCGAGCAGTGGGGCGACAACGGCCTGGTCGGTGAGGGACGGTACCGCCTGACCCACCGCCTCGGCCGCGGCGGCATGGCGGAGGTCTTCGCCGCCGAGGACCTGCGGCTCGGCCGGCCCGTCGCGATCAAGCTGCTGCGCGCGGACCTCGCCGGGGACGCCGTCGCCAAGGCCCGCTTCACCCGCGAGGCCCAGTCCGTCGCCGGCCTCAACCACCACGCCGTCGTCGCGGTCTACGACTCCGGCGAGGAGTACATGCGGCCCGCCGGCGCCGCCAGCACCACGATGGTGCCGTACATCGTGATGGAGCTGGTGCACGGCCGCACCATCCGTGAGCTGCTGGTCAACGCCGACGCGCCGCCGCCCGAGCAGGCCCTGATCATCGTCTCCGGCGTCCTGGAGGCCCTCGCCTACAGCCACCAGCAGGGCATCGTCCACCGCGACATCAAGCCGGCCAACGTCATCATCACCGAGACCGGCACGGTCAAGGTGATGGACTTCGGCATCGCCCGCGCCCTGCACGGCGTCGCGCAGACCATGACCGCCACCGGCATGGTCATGGGCACCCCGCAGTACCTCTCCCCCGAGCAGGCCCTCGGCAAGACCGTCGACACCCGCTCCGACCTGTACGCCGTGGGCTGCATGCTCTACGAGCTGCTCGCGCTGCGCCCGCCCTTCGTCGGCGAGACGCCCCTGTCCGTGGTCTACCAGCACGTCCAGGACATGCCGCGGGTGCCCTCCGAGCACAACCCGGACGCGCCGCCCGAGCTCGACGGCCTCGTGATGCGCTCGCTGGCCAAGGACCCGGACGACCGCTTCCAGACGGCCGAGGAGATGCGCGGCGTCGTGCAGTACGCGCTGCGCATGCTGGAGGAGCACGGCGGCCACAGCGGCGGCCTGTGGAGCACGGGCCCGACGACGGGCGGCAGCCCCGACGACGTGGCCACCGCCGCCCACCGCGTGCCCGGCCACGCCGGCACCCGGTCCGGCGCCCGCCCCGGCGGCAGGGCGGCCGGCGCGGGCGTGGCCGCCACCAGCCAGTTCGCCGCCCCGATGCTGCTGGGCGACCCCGACGCCGGCGGCGACGGCGGCGGCGGGCACCGCGGCGCGGCACGCGGCGGCGGGCGGGGCCGGATGATCCTCGTGGCGCTGCTGGCCGTCGTGGCGATCGCCACGGGCGTGCTCGTCGCCGCGAACCTCGGCGGCGGCGACAACGAGCGCGACGGCGGCACCACCGTCGACTCCACGGACAACGCCACACCGGGCCACGACTCCGAGGGCGACAGCGGCGGCCGGAACGACGACGACCCCGACCCGACCGAGGACGTCCCCGAGGACGACGACTCCGACGAGGACGAGTACGTCCCCACCGAGCCCACCGAGCCCACCCAGACGGAGCCGACGGAGCCCACCTCCAGCCCGACGGAGGAGGAGACGGAGCCGGAGGAGACGGCGACGGAGACGGAGGACCCCGAGCCCTCGGACGAGCCGACCGAGGAGCCGACGGACCCCGAGCCCACGGGCGATCCCACCGAGGAGCCGACCGAGGAGCCGACCACCACCCCGCCGACCGACGAGAACGCGACAGAGTGATGGCCGAAACCCCCCGCTCCGCCGACGCGGCCACCGACGCTGACGCTGCCCGTGACGCCTGATGCCGCCCTCCGAGCGGACCCTGACCGCTCTGCTCCGCCGCTACGGGGCTGGTGAACCGCTCGCCTGCCAGCCGATCACCCAAGGGCTGCTCAACCGCGGCTACCAGGTGGCCACCACCCGGGGTCGTTTCTTTCTCAAGCAACACCTCGCGGACGACCCCGACGCCGTGCCCCCGCCCGAGTCCGTGCCCCCGTTGGCCGAGCAGCACCGGGCCACCGTCGCGCTGGCCGGCCTCGGGCTCCCCGTGGCGCCGCCGCTGGCCGACCGCGACGGGCGGACGATCGCGGTGCACGCGGGCCGGCGCTACGCCCTCCACCCGTGGATCGAGGGCCGCCACCGGGGTGGCGGCGAGCTGAACCGGCTCGACTGCCGCCGCCTGGGCGCCCTGCTCGCGCGGGTCCACCGGGGGCTGGAGCACGTGATGGGCCCGCTCGGCGGCCTGGGCCAGACGGGTCTCGTGGAGCGGCAGCCGGGGCGGGCGGGGCAGACGCCCGGACGGCCCTCCTTAGAGCCCGTGAGGCCCGCGGCGGCGCCCGTGGCCCTGACCCGAACGGCCGCCTCCCCGCCCCCCGCCGCCGCGAGCGGGCCGGCCGCCGCCGCGGCGCCCGCCGCCAGGGCGGCTCGCGCCGCCCCCGCCGCGCCCGCCGAGCCGGCCCAGACGCACGCCGTCATCGACCGGCTGCTGCGCCGCGTCCGGGGCAGCGGCCCGCGCCGCACCAGCTTCGACGAGCTCGCCGAGCACCGCCTGCTGGAACGCTGCTCGCTGCTGCGCGAGCACGCCGACCGCCGCCCCGACCGTTCCCAGACACCCGCCCGCGGCTGGGTCCACGGCGACTTCCACCCCCTGAACCTCCTCTACCGCGCCGACGCCGCCGAGCCGGCCGCGATCATCGACTGGGACCGCCTCGGCGTCCAGCCCCGCGCCGAGGAGGTGGTGCGGGCCGCGGCGATCTTCTTCCTCCGGCCGGACGGCGGCCTCGCCCTGTCGAAGGCCCGCGCCTACGCCCGCGCCTACCGCCACGGCACCTGCACCGACGCGGCCGAGATGGCGGCGGCGGTCCACCGCGTGTGGTGGGAGCGGCTGAACGACTTCTGGATGCTGCGCTGGCACTACGAGCGCGGCGACCACCGCGCGGACCCGCAGTTCCCCGCCGCGTCGGCCCTGGTCGTGTGGTGGACACGGAACGCCGACGCCGTGCGGGACGCGTTCTGCGACTGAGGGCCGCCGTCCGTGGCGCCCGGTGCTCGGCGGCTCAGGGCCGTTCGCGGTCGCGTTCCGCCTGGCGGCGGGCCACGTAGGCCGCGGCCTGGGAGCGGCGCTCCATGCCGAGCTTCGCCAGCAGGCTGGAGACGTAGTTCTTGATCGTCTTCTCGGCCAGGTGCAGCTCCTCGCCGATGGCGCGGTTGGTCAGCCCGTCGCCGATCAGGTCCAGGATCCTGCGCTCCTGGTCGGTGAGGCTCGCCAGCCGGTCGTCCCCCTCGCCCGCCGCGCCGCCGCCCCCGCCGCGCAGCCGCTCCAGCACCCGCTGGGTGGCGACCGGGTCGAGCAGGGACTTCCCCGCCGCGACGTCGCGCACCGCCGCCAGCAGCTCGGAGCCGCGGATCGCCTTCAGCACGTACCCGGAGGCGCCCGCCATGATCGCGTCGAAGAGGGCCTCGTCGTCCGCGTACGAGGTCAGCATGAGGCAGCGGATCGACTCGTCACGCGAACGGACCTCGCGGCAGACCTCGACGCCGCTGCCGTCGGGCAGCCGCACGTCGAGCACGGCCACGTCGGGCCGCACCGCCGGGATGCGCGTGGTGGCGTCGGCGGCGGTGCCCGCCTCGCCGACGACCTCGATGTCCGGCTCCATGGCCAGCAACTCGTGCACGCCCCGTCGCACCACCTCGTGGTCGTCGAGGAGAAAAACGGTGATTTTTCCTTCTCCGCGCACACCGTCAGTCTCACACAGCCTTCCCGTGCCTGCCTGGTCGCGTTACGGTGCAAGTGTCCTGGTGCCCCACGAGGCGTGGACCAGCGTTGTTCCATCAGTCCTTGAGCACCTGCCCGGATACTTGGACGTCAGATACTTTGATTTCCAGGTAAACCCGCAGGTCAGGGGCGCTTTCTTGGGTTGTGGACTTCGCTGATGCCGTGCTCTCATGGGGCCGTAGAACGGGACACGAACGGGACGCATCGCCCGTCCGGGTCGTCCGTCGCGCACCCACCCCCGTGCGCCACGCGACCCGTACGGGACCGCACTGGCCGCCCGGCGGATCCCGGGGCCGGACCGACGGAGGAGCACGAGACCGTGGACAGCACCACGAACGACGCGAAGGCGCGCGCGCCGCGTCGAGGCACCACCCGTAGCGCCGCCACCACCCGAGACGGCGGCAGCGGCGGCAGCGGCGGCACCGGCCGCAGGACCACCACGAGCCGCAGGGGCGGCGGCCGGGCGAAGCGCGGGGACACCGAGCGCCCGGAGATGGTGCAGCTGCTCACCCCCGAGGGCGAGCGGGTCGACCACCCGGACTACACCATCGACCTCACCCACGAGGAACTCCGCGGCCTCTACCGCGACATGGTCCTCACCCGGCGGTTCGACGCGGAGGCCACCGCGCTCCAACGCCAGGGGGAGCTCGGCCTGTGGCCCTCCCTCCTCGGTCAGGAGGCCGCCCAGATCGGCTCGGGCCGCGCCCTTCAGGAGCGCGACTACGTCTTCCCCACCTACCGCGAACACGGCGTCGCCTGGTGTCGGGGCGTGGACCCCACGAGCCTGTTGGGCATGTTCCGCGGCGTCAACCACGGCGGCTGGGACCCGAACGAGCACAACTTCCACCTGTACACCATCGTCATCGGCTCCCAGACCCTCCACGCCACCGGGTACGCGATGGGCGTGGCGAAGGACGGCGCCGAGTCCGTGGTGCTGGCGTACTTCGGCGACGGCGCCTCCAGCGAGGGCGACGTCGCCGAGGCGTTCACCTTCGCCGCCGTGTACAACGCGCCGGTCATCTTCTTCTGCCAGAACAACCAGTGGGCGATCTCCGAGCCCATCACGCGCCAGACCCGTGTCCCCCTCTACCAGCGCGCCCACGGCTACGGCTTCCCCGGCGTCCGCGTGGACGGCAACGACGTGCTCGCCTGCCTGGCCGTGACGCGCGCCGCCGCCGAACAGGTCCGCACCGGCCAGGGCCCGATGCTGATCGAGGCGTTCACCTACCGCATGGGCGCCCACACCACCTCCGACGACCCCACCCGGTACCGCCCGCACGAGGAGCTCAAGGAGTGGGAGGCGAAGGACCCGATCCTGCGCCTGCGTCGGCACCTGGAGCGTGAGAACGCCGTGGACGAGGCGTTCTTCGCCAGCCTGGACGAGGAGAGCGACGCGATGGCCCGGCGCGTGAGGGAGGCCATCCGCACGATGCCCGACCCCGACGCCATGGCGATGTTCGACCACGTCTACGTCGACGGCCACGCCCTGGTCGACGAGGAACGGGCCCAGTACGCCACGTACCTCGCCTCGTTCGCCGACGCCGAATCCGAGGGAGCTCGCTGAGATGACCACCCCGACCCGCACCGAGAGCCAGAACGGGACCCAGAACGGGCCCCAGGACGGGACGACCGAGAAGCTCCCGATCGCGAAGGCGCTCAACCACGCGCTGCGCGCGGCGTTGGACAACGACCCCAAGGTCCTCGTCATGGGCGAGGACGTCGGCAAGCTCGGCGGCGTCTTCCGCGTCACCGACGGCCTCCAGAAGGACTTCGGGGAGGAGCGGGTGATCGACACCCCGCTCGCCGAGTCCGGCATCATCGGCACCGCCATCGGCCTGGCGCTGCGCGGGTACCGCCCGGTCTGCGAGATCCAGTTCGACGGCTTCGTCTTCCCCGCCTACGACCAGATCGTCACCCAGCTCGCGAAGATGCACGCCCGCGCCCTCGGCATGGTGCGGCTGCCCGTCGTCATCCGCATCCCCTACGCGGGCGGCATCGGCGCCGTCGAGCACCACAGCGAGTGCCCCGAGGCGCTCTTCGCCCACGTCGCGGGCCTGAAGATCGTCACGCCCGCCACCTCCTCCGACGCGTACTGGATGCTGCGTCAGGCCATCGAGTGCGACGACCCCGTCATCTTCTTCGAGCCGAAGTCCCGGTACTGGGACAAGGGCGAGGTGAACCGCGCCGCCATCCCGGGGCCGCTCCACGCGGCCCGCGTCGTGCGGCCCGGCACGGACCTGACGCTCGTCGCGTACGGGCCGACGGTGCGCACCGCGCTCCAGGTGGCCACCGCCGCCGAGGAGGAGGGCCGGTCGATCGAGGTGATCGACCTGCGATCGATCTCCCCGATCGACTTCGACACCCTCGCGGAGTCGGTGCGGAAGACCGGGCGGCTCGTCGTCGCGCACGAGGCGCCCGTCTTCTTCGGCACCGGCGCCGAGCTCGCGGCCCGGATCACGGAGCGCTGCTTCTACCACCTCGAGGCTCCGGTGGTGCGCGTCGGCGGCTTCCACGCCCCGTACCCGCCCGCCCGGCTGGAGGAGGAGTACCTGCCCGGCCTGGACCGGATTCTGGACGGCGTCGACCGCGCCATGGCGTACTGACGGCTGACGGCGAGTGGCTGAGGAGACAGACAAAGTGGCTGAGCGCTATCGCGAGTTCACCATGCCCGACGTGGGCGAGGGGCTGACGGAGGCCGAGATCCTCAGGTGGCTGGTGCGTCCGGGCGACACGGTGACCGACGGACAGATGGTGGTGGAGGTCGAGACCGCCAAGGCGGCGGTCGAGCTGCCCATCCCGTTCGACGGCGCGGTCGAGGAGCTGCACGCGCCCGAGGGCGCGACGGTGGACGTGGGCGCCACGATCATCACCGTCGACACGCAGCCGGGCGCCCCGCCGGCGGCGGGGCGGGGGCAGGCGCCCGCGGCGGCCGGCGAGACGGGGGCGACCGGGGAGACGGGGGAGTCGGGGAAGTCCGGGGAGTCCGCCGAGGACTCCGGGTCGGGGGAGCGCCAGCCGGTGCTCGTTGGCTACGGCGTGGCCAACGGCACCGCGAGGCGCCGGCCCCGCAAGGCCGCCGCCCCGGCGGCCGAGCCGGCAGCGGCGCCCGCCGCGGTCGCCGCCCCGGCGCCCGCCCCGGCGCCCGCGACCGCGTCCGTCGCGGTGCGGGAGGGAGCCGCCGGGCGGCCGTTGGCGAAGCCGCCCGTGCGGAAGCTGGCGAGGGACCTGGGCGTGGACCTCACCGCCGTGACGCCGACGGGCGAGGGCGGGATCATCACGCGCGAGGACGTCCATGCCGCCGCCGCGCCCGCGCCCTCCCCGACGCCGGCACCGGCTCCGGCGGCCGCACCGGCGCCCGCCGCCGCACCGGCCCCCGCCCTGACAGCCGGGACCGGCGAGCGACGGGTGCCGATCAGGGGCGTGCGGAAGTCCACGGCGCAGGCCGTGTCCGGCAGTGCCTTCACCGCGCCGCACGTCACGGAGTTCGTCACCGTCGACGTCACCCGCACCGTCCGCCTCGTGGAGCGCCTGAAGAGCGACCCGGACATGGCGGACGTCCGCGTCACGCCGCTGCTCCTCGTCGCCAGGGCGCTGCTCCTGTCCATCCGCCGCAACCCCGACATCAACGCCGTCTGGGACGAGGAGAACCAGGAGATCGTCTACAAGGACTACGTCAACCTCGGCATCGCCGCCGCCACCCCGCGCGGGCTGATCGTTCCCAACATCAAGAACGCCCACGCCCAGTCCCTGACCGAACTGGCCCGCTCGCTGGGCTCGCTCGTCACCACGGCGCGGGAGGGGAAGACCACCCCGGCGGACATGACGGGCGGCACCGTCACCATCACCAACATCGGCGTCTTCGGCATCGACACCGGCACCCCGATCATCAACCCGGGCGAGTCCGCGATCCTCGCGTTCGGCGCGATCAGGCTCCAGCCCTGGGTCCACAAGGGGAAGGTGGTGCCGCGGCACGTCACGACGCTCGCGCTCTCCTTCGACCACCGGCTCGTCGACGGCGAACTCGGCTCCCGCGTGTTGGCCGACGTGGCGGCGGTGTTGGAGCGGCCGAGGCGTCTGGTGGTCTGGGGCTGACCGTCGGGGCTGACCGTCTGGGACTGAACGGGCGCGAACGAATCGGTGGCCTGTCCACGCGGTGATTACATGCGTGCCCGTTCAGAGTGAAACGGCACAGTGGCGTAACAAAGTTCCCTACCCAGCCCACTAAGCAGATAATCTGCGCCCGACGAGGGGTTCATTCTGCACGAGGGGAAGTCATGCGTAAGGGGACGATACGGCTCGCACTGCCCGCTGTAGCGGCAGTCGCGGCACTGGCCCTGACCGGTTGCGGAAGCGACGACGAGGCGCCGTTCGGCATCGAGGGCGCCGGTCCTGGTGCGATCGGTGGCGGCGGCGGTGAGGAGCCTCCTCCGATGCCGGACATGGAGGACATGGAGATGCCGGAGCTGGAGACCACCGGCGGCGGCATCGGCGGTGACAGCGGCGGCGACGGCGCCCCTGACGACAGCGGCGGTACTGACAGCGGCGGCGCCACCGGTGGCGGCGGCAGCGCCACGGTCGACGGCCTGGAGGGGTACTGGTTCACCGGTGACGGCACGGCGTCCACGGACTCCACGCTGACCTTCACCTCCGGCGACGTGATGTTCATCGAGAACACCGAGCTGGAGGGCGACATCTGCTACGGCACCGCCACCGACGGCGCGCTCACCTTCGACAGCTGCAGCATGTACGGCGACGTCGAGTGGAGCGCGATGTCGGCGACGCTGGAGGTCAGCGGCTCGACCCTGGTCGTCTCGTGGGACGACGGCACGGTGCAGGAGTACACCAACACCTACTGACACCTACCGAGCCGCGAGGGCTCAGCAGGAGGCGACGGATGGCCCGGCCCCCAGGGGGTCCGGGCCACCGTCACGTCGTGGCCCCCTCGCCCCGCCCGGTGTCCTCGTCCGCCGGGTCGCTCGGGTCGCTCGGGTCGGCCGGGTCGGCCGGGTCGTTCGGGTCGGTCCGGCCGCTCGCCTCGGACGCCTCGGACGCCTCGGCGGGTTCCGTCGGCACGGGCTGGCAGCGCATCGCGTCCCGCAGCTCCGCGCACGGCTGGTGGCCGTAGTCCCGGATGATGTCCTGGCCCACCTCGCGGGTGAGGTAGCGCAGGAAGCTCAGGGCGAGGGAGGTGCCCGCCGGCCGGTCGTAGGTGTAGGCGTACTCCGTCTCCCAGAACGGGTAGAGCCCCTCGTCGGCGGCCTCCAGGGTGGCCGCCTGCCCGTCGATGTCCAGCAGCCTGACCTCGCCGCGCTCGGCCGCCGCGCGGGCGGCGCTGACCTCCGCGTAGCCGATGGCGCCTTCGACGTCGGCGACCGTGTCGATCACGGCGTCGGTGTCGGAGACCTCGCAGGCCAGCACCTGGCCGGGCCGGTCGGGTATGCGGGTGAGGCAGTCGTCGGAGTTGTACGTCAGCGGCGGGCCCCCGAGCACCCGCTGCTCGAAGACGGCCCGCGTGCCCGAGCCCGACCTGCGGCTGACGAGCACGACGGGCGTGTCGGCGCCGCCGACCTCCCGCCAGGCGCCGACCTCGCCGCCGTAGACCCGCTGGATGTCCTCCCGCCGCAGGTCGGCGACCTCGGCGGCCGGGTTGACGACCAACGTGAAGAGGGAGAACGCGACGGGCCGCGAGACGAGCATGGCGTAGCTGTCGGGCTTCGGCCCGTCCGAGAAGGCGAGCATGTGCTGGTCGCGTTCGCGGTCCAGCAGGGCCAGGCCCTCCTGGCTGCCCGCCAGGGCGAGCTCGATCCGGGTCCCCGGGCAGGTCCGCTCGTACGCCCGCGCGGCGTCGTCGAGCACCGGCCTGAACGCCGTGGAGCCGACGACGGTGAGGGCGCTGCCCTCGGCGGCGCAGTCGACGCGGCGGCTGGTCTGGTCCTCGGTGAGCCAGACCACGAACTGGCCGACGACCAGCAGCATCAGGAAGCCGATCAGGAGCGCGGAGCGCCACGACAGGTCGGTGCTGCGGCTCGTGGTCCGCCGCACGCGGCCCCGGCTGACGCCGCCCTTGATGCCGCCGATGACGCGGAGCGCGTGGCCGCCGTTCCGTTGGGGCGGCTCGGCGGTGTCGGGGTCGCCGTGGAGGACGGCGAGGACCTTGTAGTGCTGCCCGCGGTTGAGGGGCACGCGGGGCAGTTCGATCAGGTCGTCGCGGTAGCTCAGGCCCGAGTCGGGGCCGAAGTTGGGGAGGAGTGACTCGTCGCTCGGCTCCGTCACGACCATCCGGTGCACCCGGCGGCCGGGGAACCGGACGCGCAGGCCGACCTTGTCGTGGTCGAGGACCTGGTAGTCGGAGGAGTCGATGTTGCCCAGGCCGTTGTTCTCGACGCGCAGCAGCACGAGCGACGGGTCGTGCAGGCCGGGCCAGAGCTGCTCCCAGCCGTCGGTTCCCGGCGGGTGGGCCTCGTCGGTGGCGGTGGTGTCCATCTGGACGCGGTAGCCGAGCCGCTTCAGGCCGAAGAAGACGAACTCCCACAGTGCGGCCACCACGGGTACGGCGACGCCGAGGACGGCGAGGATGATTTCCCACGGGAAGCTCTCCACGGCGCAAACATAGGTGTGAAGAAGGAATGTGGCGCCGTGTCAGCGCCCGTGGGAGGGAGGCTTCAACGAGTGTTCATCGCTCGTTGCCCCGCGGTTCTGTGGTGGCCTCCGGGCCGCGGGCGGACGGCCGGAGGCGCCGCCGGCGGGCCCGTCGGCGGAAGACCGTCGGGGCGGAGACAGCGGAACGGGAGCGAGGGCTGGGCCGGTGGGGCCGTGCCGGTGGACGGGCCGGCGGGGCCGGGGCCGGGGGCGGTGGCGGAGGCGGTCAGAGGTACGGGCCTGAGGAGCGCGGGCCGTGCTGGTCGTCCTCGTCGCCCTCGCCGCCGAGCACGCCGGGGGGCAGGGCGCGGCGCATCTGCTCCAGCTGGGCGCGGGCCGCCATCTGCTGCGCGAAGAGCGCCGTCTGGATGCCGTGGAAGAGGCCCTCCAGCCAGCCGACGAGCTGCGCCTGGGCGATCCGCAGCTCCGCGTCCGACGGCACCGTCTCGTCCGTGAACGGCAGCGAGAGCCGGTCCAGCTCCTCGACCAGCTCGGGGGCCAGACCCTCCTCCAGCTCCTTCACCGAGCTGGCGTGGATCTCCTTCAGCCGCGCCCGGCTCGCCTCGTCCAGCGGCGCGGCCTTCACCTCCTCCAGAAGCTGCTTGATCATGCTGCCGATCCGCATCACCTTCGCGGGCTGCTCCACCATCTCGGTGAGCGGGGTCTCCGAGCGGCCCTCGTGCTCGCCGTCGGCGCCGACATCGCCGTTTCCCCGAGGGCTGGCGGTGCCCAGCGCCATCCCGTCCGGTCCCACGACCAGCACCTGTGGGCTGTCCTGCGGTGGTTCGTTCCTCGGATGCGTCATGTTTCCATGATGCATCCGATGCGTGCCGCGGTTCACAACGGGCCTGGCCGCTCACCGCGGTGCGGGGTCCCCCGGCGCGATCCGGACGGTCTCCGGGCCGTGCCCGGGGGCGGCGGGGTGCCCGGGGGCGTCGGCGGTCACGGTGCCCGGCGGGGTCGCGTCGCGCCCCGGCTCGTCCGCCTGCTGCGGGGACAGGACGACCACCCGGTCCGCCCAGGCCGCGTCGCGCGGGTCGCTCGTCGCCATCAGCACGGCCGCCCCGGCCGGCCTGCGCAGCCGCAGCAGCGCCAGCAGCGTCTCGGCGAGCTCGCCGTCGAGGCCGGCGGTCGGCTCGTCGGCCAGCAGCACGCGCCGCTCCCCGGCCAGGGCGCGCGCGACGGTCACCGCGCGCCGCTGCGCGGGCGACATGGCGTCGGGCCGCGCCTCGATGACCTCGCTCAGCTCCATCTCCAGCAGGACGGTCACAGCCCGTCGTCGGGCGGCACGGGTGGTGACGCCGGAGAGCTCCAGTGGCAGCGCGATGTTCTCCACGGCCGTGAGGGAGGGGTCGAGGGCGGAGCCGGCGTCCTGCGGGGCGCGCGCGACGCCGCTCAGCCAGAGCTGGGCCAGTTCGGAGCGGGGGAGGGTGGCGAGGTCGGCGCCGTCGACGCGGACGCGGCCCGTGGCCGGCGCTCCCAGCCCGGCGGCGAGGGTGAGCAGCGCGGACTTGCCCGATCCCGGCGCGCCGAGGAGGGCGACGAACTCTCCGGGCCGCACGGTCAGGTCGAACGGGGCGGAGAGCGTGGGCGGTCGCGTCACGCCCTCGAAGGACAGCGCCGGCGGTTTCGCGTCGGGATCAGGGTGCGGGCGTGGCGCGGCCTGCGGGATCCGACTGGGCTGCGGTGTGGACTGCGGTGTGGGCGGTGGCGTGGGCTGCGGGCTGGTGGCGGTCATCGCATTCCCCAGTGTTTTGGTAGGAGATGGGATCCACGATCATCACCGCCCAACGTGTCGGGACTGTTGACCACCGTGACCGGATGGGCGTGTCCTCCCTCACGCGTCCCCCAGCAGCTCCTCGCAACGCTCCAGCCAGCGGCTCTCCGCCTCCGCGGCGGCGATGAGCCGCTCCAGTACGAGCAGCCACGCCACGTCGTCGGCCGACTCCGGCGGCGCGGCCCCGGCGCGGGCCCGCATGCGGGCGTACTCCCTGAGCGCGCGACGGGTGTGCTCGCGCTGCGCGGCGATCAGCGCGCCGGTGTCGACGCCGGGCGTGCCGAGGGCCATGGCCAGCTTGATCGCGAGCTCGTCGCGGGCGGGCTGCCCGCGGTCGACGGGGGCGGCGAACCAGGCGGTCAGCGTGCGGCGGCCCGCCTCGGTGATGGCGTAGAGCCGCTGCCGTGGGTCGTCGCCGCCGCCGGCCGGCTCGATCAGGCCGTCCCGCTCCAGGCGGCCGAGCGTCGTGTAGACCTGCCCGACGTTCAGCGGCCAGGTGGCGCCCGTGCGGGCCTCGAACTCGGCGCGCAGGCGCGAGCCGTGGCGTGGCCCGTCGTTCAGGAGGGCGAGGAGGCCGAAGCGAATGGACATGCCTCGTGTATACCGCGTATCCGCGTATGGCAGGTCTACGCGCCTGTGCCGACGTGGTCGTCCGGCCCGTTCAGAGCCGTCGCCAGGCGGACTCGTCGCGCATCCGCAGGCCGATGATGCCCATGCCGAGGCCCAGGCAGGTCAGTCCGACGCCCAGAGGCAGCACCGGCACCACCGGTCCGCCGGGCCGGGCGGAGACGGGCGCGGGGTCGTGGACCGGGTCGGGGGCCGCGTCCGCGGCCAGGTCCGGCTCGACGGCGGAGTCCGGGCCCGGGTCCGTTCCTCGGTCCGGGTTCGGGCCCGGGGCGGCGCCCGACCGGCCCTGGCTCGCACCCGGGTCCGTGCCGGGGTCCGGCGTCCGGTCCAGGGCGGCGTCCCGGTCCCGTGTCGGTGGGCCGGGTGCCACGAGGGCGCGGGAGGCGCGGTCGCGCCCCTCCTCGCCCTGGCCCTCCTCCTGGCCCGCCCGCTCCGGCGGGGGGTCCGGCTGGCCCACCTCCGCCTGGGCGGCGGGAGGTGGTGGCCGGTGTCGCCCGTCCTCCCCGCCCGCCGTGGTGGGCGCCACCATGGCGATCGTCGCCGCCATCGTCACTGAGATGCCCGCCCACGCCCTCACGTTTCCCCGGTCTCCCGTCGCGCCAGCCCCGTCCGCCCCACGATGTACGTAACAAGCGTCACATAAGCGGAGTAAAACGGCATCCGGGACGCGGCGTGGTCGCGGCAGAACACGGCCAGCGCGAGCCGTTCGGCTCAGCGCGTCAGGAGGATCTTCCCGGTGTGCTCGCCCGCCTCCATCACCCGGTGGGCCTCGCGCGCCTCCGACAGCGGCAGCAGCCTGTCCACCACGGGCCGCACCCGCCCATCCGCCAGCAGCGGCCACACGTGCTCGCGCACCGCCGCGACCACGGCCGACTTCTCCTCGACCGGCCGCGCCCGCAGCGAGGAGGCCGAGACGCTGCCGCGGCGCGACAGCAGCTCCCGCAGGTTCAACTCCCCCTTCGCCCCACCCTGGAGGCCGATCACCGCGATCCGCCCACCGGTCGCCAACGCCTTCACGTTGGGGCCGAGGTAGCTGCCGCCCATGATGTCGAGGATGACGTCGGCGCCGCGCCCCCCGGTGGCGCGCACGATCTCCTCGGCGAAGTCCTGCTCGCGGTAGTTGACGAGGATGTCGGCGCCCAGCTCGCGGCAGCGCGCCAGCTTCGCCGCGCTGCCCGCCGTGACGGCGACGCGGGCGCCGATGGCGCGGCCCAGCTGCACCGCCATCGTGCCGATGCCGCTGCCGCCGCCGTGCACCAGCAGCGTCTCGCCGGGGCGCAGGCCGGCGGCGAGGACGACGTTGGCCCACACCGTGCACGTCACCTCCGGCAGCGCGGCGGCCTCGACGAGGTCGATCACGCCGCCCGACCCGTCGGCGGACGCGGGGCCGTTCGGCGCGCGGCCGTTCGGCGCGCGGCCGTTGGACGGCAGGGGAAGCGGCAGCACCTGCCCGGCCGGGACGACCACCCGCTCCGCGTAGCCGCCGCCCGCGAGCAGCGCGCACACCTCGTCGCCCACCGCCCAGTCGGCGACGCCCTGCCCGAGGGCGGCGACGCGGCCGGAACACTCCAGGCCCGGATAGGGCGAGGCCCCGGGTGGCGGGTCGTAGAAGCCCTGTCGTTGCAACAGGTCCGCCCGGTTCACGCCGGCCGCCACGACCTCGATGAGCACCTCGCCGGGCGCGGGCTCCGGCTCCGGCACCTCGGTCCACTCCAGCACTTCTGGTCCGCCGGGCTTCGCAACAGTGATCGCACGCATGGCATCGGACGCTACTCCTCCGGGGCGTGTCGGGCGCTACGCTCTGTCCCCACACGCGTTCGAAGGGGGCGGTACGGTGACGGCGACGACGGGCGGCACGGCGGGCTGGGAACCGGCGGAACGGCGGCCGGGCGGCGGGCCGGGCGGCGGGCCGGGAGACTTGCCGAACGGCGATCCGGAAGGGCCGACGGGAGGACGTCCCGACAGGCCGGCGGCGAGTCGCCGCCTCCTCGCCTGGCTGGTCGACTTCTCGGTCGTCGTGGCGGCCGCCGTCGGCCTCGGCTTCCTCACCTACCACCGCATCGCCGGCCTGGTGACCGACGTCCCCGCCCTCAGCGAGCGCGGCGTCTGGCAGCTCCTCACCTCGCGGGGCGACGTGCTGGAGGCCGCCGAGAGCCTCGGCGTCTCGGTGTGGGGCTCGATCGTGCTCGCCGTGCAGCAGGCGTTCGCCGCGCTGATCGCGTTCGCCTTCCTCTACCACTTCCTCTGCGTCGCCTTCGGCGGGCGCACCCTCGGGAAGGCCCTGGCGGACCTGCGGGTCGTCCCCGAACCCGACGGGGCGACGCAGGGCGGGCGCGTCCCGCGCCGTCGTGCGGCCCTGCGCGCCGCCGTGACGACCGTCGCGGACGTGGCCACCTTCTCCGTCGCCTGCTGCCTGCTGGTCGACGGGCAGTTCCTGCTCTCCGTGCTGTGCTGGGCCGTCGCCGTCGCCCTCTTCTGGGCCAACGCGCTGCCGGCGGCGGGCGGACGCGGCCGGTCGCTGGCCGACCGCCTCGCCGGCACCGCCGTCACCGGCGGTGGCCTGCTGCGCGCCGCCGCCCGCGTCACGGCCGACGGCGGCCGGGCCGCGTGGCAGGCCAGCCAGCAGGCGGGGCAGCGCGTGGGGCAGGCCGGGCAGCAGGTGGGCCGGCAACTGGGCCAGCAGGCGGGGCGGATCGGACGGCAGGTCGCGTCCTCCGACCGTGGCCGCGCCGCGCTCGACCGCGCCAGGTCCGCCGCCCGCCGTCGCCGCCACGCGGGCGACGACGGCGACGGCGGAGCCGGCTCCGGTTCCGGCTCCGGGGCCGGCGATGGGGCGGCGGTCTAGCCGTTCATGGAGGTGAGGACCGTCGTCAGGTCCTCGATCAGCTCCTCCTCCGTCAGCGCCCGGGTGTCGAAGCCCTCTCCCGAGAAGGAGCCGCTGATGGTGACGTTGACGTAGCTGGTGCCCACGACGTAGCCGGCGTCGAGGAAGCTGCTGCCGTACTCGTCCTCGCGGGTGACCACGTAACCCGAGATGCCGGCCGGCAGCGCGTACAGCGGGCTCGCGCCCTCCTCCTCGGTGTAGCTCTCCTCCATGAGGTACCGCAGGTGCCGCCCGAGCGCGCCCGAGGCGTAGTCCGCCTCCGACATGGCGTAGTCCTCGACGGACACCCGCACGTGACGCATCGCCACGTTGTCCATCGCGTAGATGCTCTCGTCCGGCTCGTAGGCGCACTCCAGCGACGTGATGCCGGCGGTGACGTCGGTGACCTCCGCCTGCGGCGCGAGGACCATCTCCTCGGTCGTCAGCGCCGTCAGACCGGCGCAGCGCTCCTCGCCCGTGCCCTCGGCGGGCGGCAGCGGCTCGCCGAGGTCCGGCAGCCCGCCCGGATACTCCTGCGCCGCCGACTCGCCGATCTGCGGATCGCCCGCCTCGCCGCCGCCGAGCGCCGTCACGATGTCCGTGATCTCCCGCAGCGTGACCTGCTCGGGGAGGGCCTCGTCCTGGTCACCCTTCTCGGTCCAGCCGAAGGCCGTCACGTAGAAGGTGGTGTCGCCCTTCCGGAACGCGGAGGTGCCGTCGCCCCGGGTGGCGTTCTCGTTGTGGACGATCCACCCCTCCTCGCCGACCGGGAACTCGTACAGCGGCGACCACCTCATCTCCTCGACGCCCATCTCCTCCCGCTCGGCCCTCTCCTCCTCGGTCACGTCCTGGTGGGAGGCGATTGCGGAGGTCATGCTGGCGTAGACGTCCTGGGCCTGCGTGCCCGACGCCATGAAGACGTTGGCGCGCAGGTAGGTCGTGCCCTCCTCGAACGAGGCCGCGGCGGGCGTGGAGTACCAGCAGTCGATGCCGCCGTCGTCGTTCTCGGCGCTCTCGAACTCGTAGCCGCGCGCCAGCATGACCTCGGCGACGCCCGCGCACGCCGCTTCCGGGCCCTCGTCGTAGCCGAGCGCGCGGGCGTCGGGGAAGGTGACGCGTGACAGGTCGAGCGAGTCGTTCCGCGCCAGCGTCACCCCGCCCAACGGGTCGTCGTCGCCCCCGCCGCCACCGAACACCAGGAAACCCGCCACGCCGATCGCGGCCACGGCGACCACGGCGACGATCGCGATCGCGGCTCCCCTGCCCCTGCCGCGCCCGGGACCGCCCGGGTGTCCGTGCCCCGGCCGTGGCGGCGCGGGGTGGCCGGGCGCCGGGTAGGCCGCAGGGGGCGCCATGCCGGGCTGCTGGGCACCGTGCTGCGGCGGGCCCGGATACGGGTACGGCTGTGGGCCGTGGCCCGGGTACGGGCCCGGGTGCTGGTAGGGCGGCGGGGGGTGTTGTGGCTGCTGGTAGTCGCTGGACATGGTCGTTCTCGCCTACTCGCTCCTGTGCGTGCTCCGACGGCACACCGATCCATGCCGAAGCCTCGCGAAAGGCGCTTTCATCCCGCTTTCCTCCGCGCCCCCGCCGCGTCGGGCCACCCTCCGCTACGACCCGCGCCTCCCCGTCGGCCGCCCGGGACGCGCCGCCGCCCCCGGCTCGCGTTCCTCCCGCCACGGGTCCCACCTGGCCAACGCCTCCCGCTCAGGCACCCCGAGCTGTTCCGCCGCCAGCTGCCGTTCGCGCACCTCGGCCCAGGAGCGGGGGCGGAAGCCGGGGCCCTCGCAGCCGCAGGAGTGGAACGTGAGCCCGGACCGCAGGACGGCGGCCAGCGTCCGCCAGCCCGCGTCGTCGCGCCGACGCGGCATCGCCAGGTCGAACCCGGCGTCGGTCATCGGCCGCCCACAGCGCGGGCACGGATGCTCCCGCTCGGGCCGCGGCGACCGCTTGAACGCCGACCGGCAGGGCAGGCAGACGTAGTGGCTGTTCGGGCCCGTGGCGTACCGGCACATGACGTCGAGGGTAGAACGTCCCGGCCGGGACGGCCTGCGCCCGGGACGGCCGGGGATGCGACCGGGGCCCTCCCGCGGTGGGGGAGGAACCAGGGGCGGTGCGGCCGGACCGGCGCCTCCCGGCGGACGGGGCCCGCTGAGTGAGCCCGTGCACGGGACGGATGCGCGTGCCCGCGCCGCTGTCTCGAATACATCTCGCATGTGGTGCGCGGACATTGATGCCCCGTCAACGTCAACCGTAGACTGGATCCGGCAGGTCACGTTCGGTGACACTCCTGTGTGGGGAGGGGCACGTGCGGCGGTTACGGGACGCCGGCTTATCGGCAGAGTTCCCTCAGGGGCCGCACTGTGCGGCCATGGTTGACTCGGGACTTCGTGCTGCGACGCGAAGTCTCCTCCCACATCGTTATGCCCCTCGACGATCTTCCATGCTCTGCCCAGGGGGCATTTCAGATGATTAGTATCGACAGGCTCGGGCTGGCCGCTTCCACGGGCGAGCGGCTTGGGCAATCGGACTACAAAAGGGATTTCCGACAGCGATTCCAGGCCCTCGACGGACAGGGCATGTGGAAGCTGGAGCGTAGGCAGCATTTTCGTGAGTCCGGTGTGCCCAGTTGGGAAGCGTTCGTGCGTGGCGACTGGAGCGAAGCCCTGCGGCTCTACGAACGGCGCCGGGCCGAACTGGCCGCCCTCACGGAGGACAAGCGTCGCCGGCGCATCGACTCCCGGCGCGTCCGCGTCGTCGAGCTGCCGATCGCTCCCTACGTGCAGTGGGAGCTGAACGCCTTCCGCGTGCGGGTCGAGAGTGGGGACCAGATCCGGGTCGTGGGTCCGGAGAAGCTTCGGGATCTGGAGCACGGTGGGCCTCTGCCGGAGTTGATCAATCTCGGTGGCGACACGCTCTACGAGATCCGCTACGACGAACAGGGCGTCGCCGACGGTGCGATCCGATACACCGACCCCGGGCTGGTCGAGCGCTATCGCCAGCTGTGGCGGGAGTTGTATGAGGCAGGGGAGGACCTCCTGACGTTCTTCGACCGGGAGGTCGCTCATCTGCCGCCGCCACCCCCGGCTGGTTAGTGGAGCGGAGTCGAGGAAGAGAGTGGGATGAAGAAGATGAGGAGCTCGTGGGACGCGGATCTCACGGCCGAGTTCGCGCGTCGCTTAGGAAAATCGCCGAGCGAGTTAGGGCTCACCAATGACGACGACGACTGTCCGGACCTCTGGGAGTTGAGCAACGGTGACATCGCCGTGATTGGAAGGGACCGGACGGATTCGTATGCCCACCGGCTGCCGGCCGATGTGCGGTTGGCTGCCGACGAGCGCTTGGTGATCATTCCGGGAGCGATTCTGCGGTCGGCCAAGAAGGATATCCCCGAGGAGTAGAGCGATCAGCGAGCGTGACGAGCCAACGGGCCACGGAGATTCGCGGTCGGATCTGTCGGGCACCGCTGGGGACGTGGTGCAGGCCCGGGACATCAGAGGGAACATTCACTTCCACCAGGGAGGTTCGGCCCCTGATTCCCGGCCGAAACCGCAGCAGCTGCCGGCGAACGTGAGGGGGTTCGTCAACCGTGAGGAGGAGTTGGCCGAGCTCGACGCCGTCCTGACCACCGAGGACGGCAGATCGCTGGTGGTGTCGGTCTGTGTGATAGCGGGGACGGCCGGGGTCGGGAAGACGTCGCTGGCCGTTCGCTGGGCGCACCAGGTGAGGGAGCGGTTTCCCGACGGGCAGCTGTACGTGAACCTGCGCGGCTACGACCCGGGGAGGCCCGTCACCGCGGACGAGGCGTTGTACCAGTTCCTGTCCGCGTTGCACGTCCCGAGCCAGGCCATCCCCGCGGACCGCGACGCGCGTGCGGCGCTCTACCGGTCCTACCTGGCCGACCGGCGCATGCTGGTGGTGCTCGACAACGCGAACAGCGCGTCGCAGGTGCGGCCGCTGCTGCCCGGCTCGGTCGGCAGCCTGGTGGTCGTCACCAGCAGGAGCCGCCTGTCGGGGCTGGTCGTGCGGGACGGCGCGCGACGCATCACGCTGGGCACGTTGGCGGAGCCCGAGGCCGTCGCGCTGCTGCGGGTGGTCACCGCCGGATACCGGGCACACGACGACCAGGAGAGGTTGGAGGAGCTGGCCCGGCTGTGCGCGCGGCTCCCGCTGGCGCTGCGGATCGCGGCCGAACGGGCCGCGAGCCACCCTCACATGCGGCTGGAGGACCTGATCGCCGCCCTGCGGGACGAGTCGGCGCTGTGGTCGGCCCTCAGCGCCGACGACGACGAGGAAGCCGATGCGATGGCCACTGTCTTCGCGTGGTCCTACCGGGCCCTGCCGCAGGAGGCGGCGGAGCTGTTCCGTGCCCTGGGGCTGCACCCGGGGCCGGCGTTCCACACGGGTGCGGCGGCCGCCCTCGCGGGTGTCTCCCTCCAGCGCGCCCGCCACCTGCTCGACGTGCTGGAGGGGGCGCACCTGCTGGACCAGACAGGACCGGAACGGCACGAGTTCCACGACCTGCTGCGGGCGTACGCCGGCGATCAGGCGCAGCAGGAGATGACGCGGGAGGAACGTGCGGCGGCTCTGCGTCGTGTTCTGGAGTGGTACCTGCACACCGCTCGCGCCGCGCAGGAGCGGATCAACGCTCAGGTTCCCCGGATCCCCCTGGACGATCCTGTCGAGGGCGTCACGCCGTTGTCGTTCGAGAACCGCGACGAGGCCGCCCGGTGGTACCAGGAGGAGCGGCCCGCCCTGCTGGCCGCCGTGCGGGCGGCGGAGGAGGCCGGGTGGGACCGGCTGGCGTGGCAGCTCCCAGCGGTGCTGCGCGCGATGCTGATGCGCTTCAACCCCTTCGACGACTGGCTGGCGATGGGAGAGATCGGGCTGCGCGCTGCCCGTCGCGAGGGCGACCGGGGCGGGGAGGCGGAGCTGCTGGACAGCCTCGGCCTGGCCCACCTCCGTTCTCACCGGCTCGACGAGGCGGCGGAGCACTTCGAGGCGTGCCTGGTGATCCGTCGGGAGTTGGGCGATCGGTTGAGGGAGGCGCTGACTCTCAACGGCCTCGGGCTGGTCCTCACACGGCAGCGCGGCTTCGACGCGGCGACGGAGATGTTCGGTCAGGCACTGACGCTGCTCGAGGAACTGGGATCGGAGCGCGTGATCACTCCCCTGGAGAACCTCGCCACCGTCCACTACGAGCAGGGCGACCTCGACCGGGCCGAGTCGCGGGTCCGTGAGGCCGTGGAGCGCCACGCGGCGACGGGTGGCGAGCCGCGGGGAAACCCGCTGCGGATCCTCAGCGCCGTCCAGCGGGAGCGCGGCGACGCCGGGGAGGCGCAGCGGACGATCGAGAACGCCCTCGCGATCGCGAGCAGCACGGTCGCCGAGGGCTACTGGCTGCTGGATCTCGGGGCGGCGCAGCGCGCCAACGGCCTGACGGACGAGGCCCTGGTGTCGTACCAGCGATCGGCGGTGATCCACCGCCGGCTGGGGGACCGATCCCGGGAGGCGCGGGCCTGGCAGGGGGTGGGCGAGACGTATCGGGCGATGGGGCGCTTCGAGGAGGCGGCCGACTTCCACCGGACGGCGGCCAGGGCTCAACGGGAGCTCGGCGACCGGTGGCAGCTGGCGTTGGCGCTCGACGGGCTCGCCCGTGCGCTGCTGGCCTCGGAGGAACGGGAGGGCGAGGAGGCGGCGCGGGAGCACTGGCGGGAGGCGCTGCGCGCGCTGGAGCCGTTCGATGACGCGCGTGCGGCCCGGCTGCGGGAGACCGTTCGGGCCGCGCTGGAAGGGCGCCGTCCCGAGGGGGCGTGAGCGCCGCCCTCGTGCCGCGCCGCTCCCGTCAGCGACGGTCCTGAACCTGGGCCGCGGGTCGGTCGTCGTCGAGCACCAGCAGGACGTGTTCGTCCTCGTCGTGCCAGACGGTGCCGTCGCGGCGGAAGCCGACCTTCTCCAGCAGGCGGACCGAGGCGGTGTTCCCGGTGTACGGGTCGGCGTACAGGGGGCGGGTGGTCTCGCGGGTCAGGAAGAGGGTGAGGGCCCGGGTGGCGATGCCGCGGCCCCAGTACGCGCGGCCGAGCCAGTACCCGAGGAAGCGGCGGTCCTCCTCCGCCCACCACGTCACGACGCTGCCCGCCGTCTCCCCGTCGACCGTGACGGCCTGCACGAGAACCGTGGGGTCGGGGAGGATCCGCGTCCGCCAGTGGGCCATGAAGGCGTCCCGCTCCCGGGGGCGGAACCTCGACCGTCGCACCGCCTCGGGGTCGTGCTCCTGCGCGAGGAACACCTCCAGGTCGGACTCCACGACGTCTCGCAGCCGTACCGCTTCCCTGGTGTCGTCCATGCTGACGGAGTCTGCCACCGGCCACTGACAGTCCGGTGGGCCACGCCGGTCCGTCGCGGGGCTGGCCGCCTCGGGTGGCCGTCTGACCTGCTGGAACGTGCTACCGGCGGTGGGCGCCGGCCACCGTCCGGCGTTACGCTGGCACGGCACGGCACGGGTAGTCGTCGGTCGTGGGACCGGGGAACGGGAAGGGGCACCTCGCGTGAGCAACCTGGAGACCGCGCCGCCCGAGGTGGCCTGCGTCAACGAGCCCGGCCACCGCGTCCCGCCGGGACCGGCGCCGACCGGGGAGCTGATCACGCCGCGCGCCGTCCCGCTCGGTGGACCGCGGGCGATGCCGGTGCGGCGGACGTTGCCGCAGCGGGCGCGCTCGTTGATCGGCGCCTGGTGCTTCGCCGACCACTACGGCCCGGACGACGTGTCCGCGACCGGCGGGATGCGGGTGCCCGGCCATCCGCACACCGGTCTCCAGACCGTGTCGTGGCTGTTCAGGGGCGAGGTGGAGCACCGCGACACGACCGGCGCCCACGCGCTGGTGCGGCCCGGCGAGCTGAACGTCATGACGGCGGGCCGGGGGATCGCGCACTCGGAGTTCTCCACGCCCGACACCTCGGTGCTGCACGGCGCCCAGCTGTGGCTGGCGCTGCCGGACGCGCACCGTTTCAGGGCCCCGGCGTTCGAGCACTACGTGCCGCCGTCGCGTGTCGACGGGGACGGGGTGCGGGTGCTGCTCTTCCTTGGGAGCCTCGCGGGGGAGTCGTCGCCGGTGCGAACGTTCAGCCCGCTGCTCGGGGCGGAGGTCACGGTCCCCGCGGGGCGGGCGGTGGAGTTCCCCGTGGAGCGGGGCTTCGAGCACGGGGTGCTGGTGGACACCGGTCGCGTGACGGTCGCCGGGGTGGTGGCCGGCCCCGGGGAGCTGGTGTACCAGCCGCTGGGTGCGGACCGGATCACGCTGCGTGCCGAGGAGGGGGCGGAGGCGGCGCGGGTGCTGCTGCTGGGCGGTGCGCCGCTGGAGGAGCGGATCGTGATGTGGTGGAACTTCGTCGGCCGTGACCACGAGGAGATCGCCACCTACCGGGAGTGGTGGCAGTCGCAACGTGCTGGGCAGGGGGAGGCGGAGGAGGCGGGGGGAGAACGGCGCTTCGGCCCGTTCCCCGAGGCGTGGGGGCGGACCGGGACCCTGCCGGCGCCCGAGCTGCCGAACGCGCGACTGCGGCCACGCGGCTAGGCGGACGGGCGGCTAGGCGGGCAGGCGGGCCGGCGTGCCGGCGGCCGGGCGGGGAACCCGGGGTCCGATGGGACGCGAGGGAGTGAGCGCGAGGGAATCGCGAGGGAATAAGGGCGGCGGGGTGGGCGTTCGCGCGAGTAGTTCAATGTTCAACCATCAACCGCGACGAGTGAGAGGTGCCCGATGGGACCGATGCAGTTCGGGATCTTCTCCGTCGGCGACGTGACGACGGATCCCACCACAGGACGCACACCGACGGAGAACGAGCGCATCAGGGCGCTGATGACCATCGCCCTGAAGGCGGAGGAGGTGGGCCTCGACGTCTTCGCCACCGGCGAGCACCACAACCCGCCGTTCGTCCCCTCCTCGCCGACCACCATGCTCGGCTACGTCGCCGCCAGGACGAAGCGCCTGGTCCTCTCCACGGCCACCACCCTCATCACCACCAACGACCCGGTGAAGATCGCCGAGGACTACGCCATGCTCCAGCACCTGGCCGACGGCCGGGTGGACCTGATGATGGGGCGCGGCAACACCGGACCGGTCTACCCCTGGTTCGGCCAGGACATCCGCCAGGGCATCCCGCTCGCCATCGAGAACTACGCGCTGCTCCACCGCCTGTGGCGCGACGACGTCGTGGACTGGGAGGGCAGGTTCCGCACGCCGCTCCAGGGCTTCACCTCGACGCCCCGCCCGCTCGACGGCGTCCCGCCGTTCGTGTGGCACGGCTCCATCCGTTCCCCGGAGATCGCCGAGCAGGCCGCGTACTACGGCGACGGCTTCTTCGCCAACAACATCTTCTGGCCCAACAGCCACTTCCAGCGGCTCATCGAGCTCTACCGCACCCGCTTCGCCCACTACGGGCACGGCACCCCGGAACAGGCCGTCGTCGGCCTCGGCGGGCAGCTGTTCATGCGGCGCAACTCCCAGGACGCGATCCGCGAGTTCCGGCCGTACTTCGACAACGCGCCGGTGTACGGGCACGGTCCCTCGCTGGAGGAGTTCATGGACCAGACGCCGCTCGCCGTGGGGAGCCCACAGCAGATCATCGAGAAGACCCTGGCCTTCCGGGAGACCTTCGGCGACTATCAGCGACAGCTCTTCCTGATGGACCACGCGGGACTGCCGCTGAAGACCGTGCTGGAGCAGTTGGACATCCTGGGTGAGGAGGTCGTGCCGGTGCTGCGCAGGGAGTTCGAGGCCAGGCGGGCCCCGGGCGTGGCCGACGCGCCGCTCCACCCGGCCGTCACCGCCGCGCGCGGCGCGACGGACGGCACGACGGAGGCCAGCGGCACGACGGACGGCACGACCGTGACCAGCGAGACGACCGACCCGAGCGACACCACTACGAAACCCGTGGGGGTTTGATCACCGTGACGACCGTGGGGAAGCTGCCGGAGCAGAACGTCGGGCCGACGCTCGTGGCCGTGAGCGCCGGGCTGGGCAAGCCGTCCTCGACGCGGCTGCTCGCCGACCGCCTCACCCAGGCCACCACCCGCGCGCTGGCCACGGCGGACGAGACGCCGGCGCCCGCCGACGAGCGGGCGCCGGCGTCGGCGCCGGCGCGAGTCCGGGTCGTCGAGCTGCGCGACCTCGCCGTGGACATCGCCAAGCACCTGGTGAGCGGCTTCCCCGGGCCCGCGCTGCGCGAGGCGCTGGACGAGGTGACCGGGGCCGACGGCCTCGTCGTCGTGACGCCCGTCTTCGCCGCCTCCTACAGCGGGCTGTTCAAGTCCTTCTTCGACCTCGTCGACCCCGACGCGTTGACCGGCATGCCCGTGCTGCTCGGCGCGACCGGCGGCACGCCGCGCCACTCGCTGGTCATCGACCACGCGATGCGCCCGCTCTTCTCCCACCTCAGGGCGCAGGTGGCGCCCACCGGGGTCTACGCCGCCACCGACGACTGGGGCACGGGCGCCGACACCTACGGCGGCGGGCTGCCCGCCAGGATCGAACGGGCCGGCGCCGAGTTCGCGGCGCAGCTGCGTCGCTCCCCGCGCGCCACGACGCCGACGCGCGCCACGACGCCGATGCCCGCCACGACGCCGACGCCCGCCACGACGCGCGCCCCGCACGCCTCCCCCGCCGCCAACGGCTCGAAGCCGGCGGCGGACGGTGTGGAGGCGCACGGGGCGCCGGTGGACGAGGTGGTGCCGTTCGAACAGCTCCTGGCGGACCTGCGCTCGCGCTGAGCGCGGGCTGTCGCGGCTACTCCGCGGGCGGCGCCACGACCGTCGACGGGTCGCCGTCGATGGCGGTGTCGAGCTGCGGCACGAGACGGTCCACCACGTACGGCAGCGCCAGCACCGTGCCGAACGAGAACGCGGCACCGTAGCCCGAGGTCTCGTCGACGAAGACCTCGCGGCCCTCGGAGACCACGGCGAGGTCGCCGTAGATGCCGTCGTCGTGCAGCGCCTCCGCGTCGGCCTCCGGGTCGGCGACGATCCACAGCGCGGCGGACTGGTCGAGCAGGTCGGTCCGCTCCCGGCTGATGCTCGCGCCGAAGTCGTCACCGATCGCCGCGTCCAGCTCCTCGGGCAGGGAGAAGCCGAGGTCGGTCAGGAGGCGGGAGCGGGGGTCGCGGCTGCCGTAGACGAAGAAGCCCTCGTAGGGGGTGGCGACGACGGCCGTGGACTCCTCGAACTCCGGGTGCTCGGCACGGACCGCGGCGAAGTCCTCCTCGACCTCCGTCACCAGCTGCTCGGCCTCCTCGCTGCGGCCGAGGGCCTGGCCGACGATGCGGGTCTGGTCCTGCCACGGGATGGCCCAGGCGTCGAACTCCTCGGGCGCGGCGACGACGTCGGCGATCTCGCTGAGGTTGTCGTACTCCTCCCGCGTGAGGTCGTCGTAGAGGGCGATGATCAGGTCCGGGTTGAGGAGGGTGATCTCCTCCAGCTGCGGACCGGTGCCGGTGTCCGTCAGCAGCGTCGGCCGCTCGGCGTCGCCGAGCGCCTCCTCCGCCCACGGGCCGATGGCCCCGTCGTGCATGCCGAGCCAGTCCGTCACGCCGACGGGGACCTTGCCGAGGGCCAGCACCGCGTCCTGGTCGGTGAGGCCGACGGTGACGATCCGCTGGGGCTCCTCGTCGATGGTGGTGCTGCCGTAGCGGTGCTCGATGGTCACGGGGAACGCGTCGGGCTCCACGGACGTCGAGCCGCCGCCGTTGCCGCCGCCGGCGGCGCCCTGCCCGCCGTCGGAGTCGCCGTCGTCGGGTCTGCCGCAGCCGGCGACGGTTCCCAGGAGGAGCGCGGCCGAGACCGCGACGGTGGCCGCGGTGGTCACGCGGGAGCGGGCGCGGGCGCGGGCGCGCGAGCGGGGGGCGGGACGGTGACGGAGCATCAGCTGGGTTCCTTGTCTGTTCCTGCGGGGCTTGCGGTGGGGCTCGGTGCTCGGGTCGCGATGGGGCCGCTCGGTGCGCGGGTGCGGGACCAGGTGCGCCACAGGGCGGCGTACGCCCCGCCCGCGGCGGTCAGTTCGTCGTGGGTGCCGCTCTCCACGACCCGGCCGCCGTCCATGACGAGGATCCGGTCGGCGGTGCGGGCCTGGGTGAGGCGGTGGGCGACGATCAGCGCGGTGCGGCCCTCCAGCGCCCGGTCGGCGGCGCGTTCCAGCACCCGGGCGCCGGTGCTGCCGGCCTCGGCCGTCGCCTCGTCGAGCACGGCGACCGGCGGGTCGGCCAGCACGAGGCGGGCGAGGGCGAGCTGCTGCGCCTGGGTGGGGGTCAGGCGGTGGCCGCCCTCGCCGACGACGGTGTCCAGCCCTTCGGGCAGCGCCTCCGCCCACGCCAGCGCGTCGACGCGGGCCAGGGCGTCGCGCAGCCGCTCCTCGCCGGCGTCGGGCCTGGCCAGCCGCAGGTCCTCGACGAGGGGGCCGGCGAAGACGTGCACCTCCTGGGTGACCAGCGCGACGGCGCCGTCGACCTCGACGGTGCCGGCGTCGGGCGTGTGGATGCCGGAGATCAGCTTGGCGAGGGTGGTCTTGCCGGCGCCGCTGGCGCCGACGAGGGCGACCCGTTCCTTGGGGAGGAGGGCGAGGTCGACGCCGTGGAGGACGGGTGGGGCGTCGGGCTCGTAGGCGTAGCTGAGACCGGTGACGGTCACGGCACCGGTTCCGCCCACGCTGACCTGGGCGCCGTCCGCAGCGCCGGCCTCCTGGCTGTCCGCACCGCTGTCCGCACCGCCGTGCTCACCGCTGTCCTCGCCCGCCTCGGAGCCGGTCCCGGACCCGGTCCCGGACCCGTTGACGGGCCCCGTCGCGCGGGCGGAGGAGGCCGTGGCCTCAGGCGGCGGCATGTCGGCGACGCCGACGAGCCGGGCCAGGCCCGCGCGGGCCTTCTGCGCGTCGTCCAGCAGCGCCAGCGCCGCGTTGACCGGCGTGAACAGGCTGTGGAAGTACAGCGCCGCGGCCGTCGCCGTGCCGATGCTCACGGTGCCCTCGCGCACCAGCAGGAAGCCGGCGAACAGCACGGCCGCGAGCCCCACGTACTCGGCCAGGTGCAGCCGGCAGTAGAAGCGCACCACCAGCCGCACGCCGCGCATGGTGACGTCGACGTAGGAGCGTGAGCGCGCGGCGACACGCTCGCGGTGGTCGCGTTCGAGGCGGAACGCGCGGACCGTGGCGGAGCCGTTGAGCGTGTCGAGGAGCTGCTGCTGCTGGGTGCCGGTGGTGACGCGCTGCTCGGCGTAGAGCGGCACGGCGCGGCGCAGGTACCAGCGGGCGGTGTGGACCTGGAACGGCACGGCCAGCAGCGCGGCGAGCAGGAACCGCCAGTCGAGCACCGCGAGCGCGGCGAACGTCAGGACGATCGCCAGCAGGGAGCGCGCCAGCTCGGGCAGGGCCCCCCGCACGGCCTGCGCGACCACGACGACGTCGCCGGTGACGCGGGAGGTGAGGTCGCCGGCGCCGGCGCGTTCGAGGCGGCGCAGCGGCAGCCGCAGGGCGCGTTCGACGAAGCGTTCGCGCAGGCCCGCCAGGAGCGTCTCGCCGAGTCGGGAGACGAGGGTGAGGCCGACGGCGGTGGTCAGCGCCTGGGCGACGGCGACGCAGGCCAGCAGCGCCACGGGCGTGGTCAGGTCCCCGGCGTCCGCCGTGCCGCCGTCGCCCCCGCCCGCGCCGTCGGCGACGACGTCGACGACGCGGCCCAGCAGCGGCTGGATCAGCAGCCCGACGGCCGTGGCCGCCGCCAGCGTGCCGAACGCCGCGAGCGCCAGCCACCGCCGGCCGGCGAGCAGTTCGCGGACCGCCCGCCGCACGCGCGCCCCCGAGGCGACGGGCAGCAGGTCGTGGCCGGTGGTGGCGGACACGTGGCTCATGACAGGACCGCCTCCCGGTAGCTGGCGTGACGTTCGACGAGCTCGGCGTGCGGGGCGGCGTCGAGGGCGCGGCCGTCGGCGACGAGCACGACGCGCTCCGCGACCGCGAGCAGCGCGGGCGAGGTGGTGACCAGGACGGTGGTGCGACCGCGGCGGGCGTCCCGCAGCCGGGCCGCGATACGGGCCTCGGTGACGGCGTCCACGGCCGTGGTCGGGTCGTGCAGCACGAGGACGGGTGGGTCGGCGGCCAGGGCACGGGCGAGGGCGACGCGTTGGCGCTGCCCGCCGGAGAGGGAACGGCCGCGTTCGCCGACGGGGGTGTCGGCCCCGGCGGGCAGCGCCCTGACCATCTCGGCGACGCCGGCCGCGGTCATCGCCCGCTCGACGGCCTCGGGCGTGCTGGCCGCGGCGGCGATGTTCTCCGTGACGGTGCCGGCGAAGAGGTCCGCGTCGTGGGCGGCGACCAGCACCGACGCGCGGTACGCGGTGGGCGTCAGCGCGCGGGCGGGGGTGCCGTCGAGCTCGATGGCGCCGGCGTCCGGCTCGGCCTCGCGGGCGAGGTGGCGCAGCAGCGCGGCGGCGTGCGCCGGGTCCGTGACGGCGACGCCGAGGAGCTCGCCGGGCTCGACGGTCAGGTCGAGGCCGCGCAGCCCGTCGCCGTCCACGCCGCGCAGCCGCAGCCGGGGGGCGCCCGCAGCCTCCTCCGTCGCCGCCGGTCCGTTGCCTGTCGCCTCCGGCCCGTCCCCCACGGCGGGCGGCGCCGCCAGCACCTCCGCGATGCGGGCGGCCGACGCGCGGCCCTGCGCCAGCTCGGCGTTGCCCCAGGCGAGGGTCTCCAACGGGCCCAGCAGGAAGAGCGCGAGCCCGACCGCGGACACCAACTCGCCGAGGCTGACGTCGCCGTCGAGCGCGAGCCGACCGCCGACGAGCGCCACGACGGCGATGAACAGCCCGGTGAGACCCGTCGTCACGCCGTTCTGCCACGCCTCGGCGCGCGCCGCGCGCAGCGTGGCGGAGAGCGCGGCGCGGCTGGTGCGGCGGTAGCGCGACACGGCCGCCGGCACGGCGCCGACGCCCTTCAACACTCGCAGCCCGGCCACCAGGTCGGCCGCGACGCCCGAGGCGTGGGCGGCGAGCTCCTGCTCGGTGGCGCTGCGGCGCTCCAGCGGCCTGCTCAGCAGGTGCCCCAGCCACAGCAGCACGGGGGTGCCGAGCAGCACCAGCAGGCCGAGCGGCAGCGAGATCCGCAGCAGCACCACGGCCCCGGCCAGCAGGCCAGCCAGCGACCCCAGGCAGAGGGTCAGCGCCATGGCCACGGCGCCGACGCGCCGCGCGTCCTCGGTGGCGACGTTGGTCAACGCGCCGGGGAGCCGGCCGCGTTCGGCGCCGCCGCCGGGGTGGAGGACGCGGGCGACGACCGTCAGGCGCAGCTCGTGGGCGGCCTGTTCCGCCGCGCGCTCGCCGGCGCGGGCGCCGTAGCGGAAGCTGAGGGAGAGCGCCACGTAGACGAGGGCGAGGACGGCGAGCCACCGCACCATGCCGCCCGCGTCGCCGCCGGCGACGGCGCGGTCGATGACGACGCCGATGAGCACCGGGACCAGCACCTCACCGCCCTGGTGCCCGGCGGCGAGCACGGCACCGACGGCCAGGTCCCGCCGCTGCCGCACCATGGCACCCCACAGGACACCCCTCACGTCACCCACGCCTCCGCCCGCGTGTCCCGAATCCCAGGCAAACTTAGGGAAGGCTACCCTAACTGTCCTGTTTTCGGTATCTGGGCGAACGCCAACGGTCATGGCGGTGCCGCCACCCCCACCCCGCCGCCACGACGGCTGCGGCGACCGCCGTCACGCCGTCACGCCGTCACGCCCCATACTCCGTCCGCCCCTCTGGTGCGCGCACGGGAGGTGAGAAGGTGAAGGCTCCGTACGGGGGAGGGGTTTCGGGGGTGTCGGGAGTGTCGGAGAGGGCAGGGGGGCGGCGGTCACGGAGGGGGCGTGGCCCTGGGCGGCCTCGCGGGTGGAGGACGGTGATGCCCGTCGGCGTCGGGTCGGTCCTGGTGCTGGTCGCCGCCGCGATGCTCCTGCTCGGCGTCGGTCAGGTGCGGGAGAGCCGCGCGTACGAGGCCGCGCCCGCCTGCCCGCCCGGCGCGCCGCGCTCCGACGCGTGCACGACGGCGGTCGCGGGGACCGTCGTCGGCACCGACACCGAGCCCAGCGGGCGGAGCCAGATCCAGGTGCTCCTCGTCGCCGAGGACGTCGCCGAGGACGGCGCCGAGGCCGTCCGGCGCCTCCCCATGGACGGGCAGGGCGGGGACCGGGTGTACGAGACCGCCCGGCCGGGCGACGCGGTGACGTTGACGTACTGGCGCGGCGAGATCCGCGCGGTGAGCTTCGGCGACCTCCGCCAGGAGACCCACGCCTCCCCGGCGAACGACTGGCGGATGCCCCTGGCCCTCGGTCTTCTCCTCGCGCCCCTCGGTCTCTGCCTGCTGTGGTCCGTCTGGTGGCAGCGGCAGCGGCAGCGGCACGCCGCCGCGCGCCGCGTCGTCTCCTGGCCGGTCGCCGTGCTCACCGTGGTCGTCGTCGCGGTCGCCGTGGTGGCGGGTGTCGGCGCCGTGGCGTGCGTGATCGCCCCCGACCTCACGGCCGTGCTCCTGGTCGCGGCCGTCGCGACGCCGCCGGCCGTGGGCCTGGGTGGCCTGTTCGCGTGGGGGCTGCGGCGGCGTGGGAGGGAGGCGAGGGACAGGGGCGACCCGGGCGCCCCGGCCGGGGTCCGACAGCCCCGGCGCGTCGTCACCGACCGCTTCCCCGCCCCCTGACCGTTCCGAACGCGGCTTCGCCGGGCCCCGATCACCGTCGCGGCGTGCGGCTGACCGTGCGACCCAAGGCGTCCGCCGCGCGGGCGAAGGTGACCGCGTCCTCGACGGCCGCGCCGCCCGTGTCGTTGTTGAAGTACGCGAACACCTCGGCCTTCTCCTCCGGCCAGGTGTCGGCGACGCGTTCGGCCCAGGTGCGCAGCGCCTGGCGGCCGTAGCGGGGCTCGGGCCGTGCCCGGCCGCCGTGGAAGCGGACGTAGCCCCAGTCGGCCGTGCGCCACAGCGGCGTGACCGGGCGTGAGCCGCGGTCAGCCCAGCACAGCGCGGCGTCGCGCCGTTCCAGCACCCCGCGCGTCTCGTGCTCCGCCTCCTCCCACCAGGAGGCGTGCCGCAGCTCGACCGCCACGCGGACGGAGGAGGGGAAGCAGCGCAGGCAGGCGTCGAGCGCGTCGGGGTCGGCGCGGTGGTTGGCGGGGAGTTGCAGCAGGACCGGCCCCAGCCGGTCCCGCAGCCCGTCGGCCCGGTCCATCAGCCGGTGCACGGGCTCCTCCGGGTCGTGCAGCCGCTTCATGTGCGTGAGGTAGCGGCTGGCCTTCACGGCCATGACGAAGTCGTCGGGGAGCTGTTCGCGCCAGGCGGCGAAGGTGTCGGTCTCCGGCAGGCGGTAGAAGGCGTTGTTGTTCTCCACCGTCGCGAAGTGGCGCGCGTACTCCGTGAGCCACCGCCGCTGTGGCTCGTCGCCCTGGTAGAGCACCCCCCGCCAGTCCCTGTACTGCCACCCCGACGTTCCGACGAGCACCGTCACGTCCTCCACCCTGCCCCGCCGAGCCGCCGCCGGCACGCCGACACGGCCGGGCGGGTGAGGCGCGGTGTGGCCAAGTCGAGAGGCGCGTGGGGAGAATGTGTGCGACGCATCGTGGCCGACGGGTGGCGACCATCTAGGGGGACGATGGCATGGCGGTGGAGACGACGGCGGAGCGGACACGCGCGACGCCACCCTCCTGGCGGATGGTCACGGCGGCCGGTGTCGGCCTGCTCATGGTGCTGCTCTCCGTCGCGCTGTTCGCCCTCGTGGCGGCCAAGGTGGACCACGGCCGCGAGTACACCGACGCGCCCGTGTGCCCGGCGGGCGGGACGCCGTCCGACGCGTGTACGACGATGGTGCCGGCCACGGTCGTGAGGACGGAGAGCGAAGCGCGCGGCCAGGGGCAGCAGATCTATCTCCACGTCAGGGAACGGGGAGGGGAGCGGCCCGCGGGGCGCGGCACTGAGCGGGGCGCGGGCCCCGGCACGGAGCAGGGCACGGAGCAGGGCACGGAGCAGGGCGCGGACGACGTGCGGCGGGTCCGCATGGACGACCGGCACCCGCGGCCCGTGTTCGACGCGGCGCGCCCCGGCGACACCGTGACGCTGACGTACTGGCGCGGCGAGATCCGCACCGTGAGCCTCGACGGCGTCGGCGTCACGCAGGAGACACACGCCTCACCCGCCAACGACTGGCGGCTGCCGATGGCCGACGGCCTCCTCCTCATGCCGCCGGGGTTCGCCCTGCTGTGGACCACCTGGTGGTACCGCTTCCGGCGCCACCGTCGCTCCAGGGTGGACCCGGTCCCCTGGCCGCCCGCCGTGGTCCTCACGGCCGCCGCCGTCCTGGCCTGCGTCGGCTTCGTCGCGTGCATGGCGGCCCCGGGCGGCCTCGCGGGCGTGCTCGTCACCACGGCGCTCGCGGCACTCCCGGCCGTGGGCCTCGGGTTCCTGGTCGCGTGGTGGCTGCGGCGACGCTGGCGGCGGGCCGCCGCCGACACCTCGGGCATCGTGCCGGTGCGTCCCACGAGGAAGCGGTGCCTGCGGGCGTTCGTGCGCGGAGACGTGCCGTACAGCGTGGAAGGCCACGCGTACCTGGTCGTGGGCGACGGCTGCCCCGCGACGACACCCGACCCCACGGGCGACCTCGACCGCAGGTCCCTGTCGTCCACCCTCACCGTGCTCGACGTCCGCCCGCTCCTGCCCGAGGACCCCGACGCCTGGACGCGGGCCTACCAGTACCGGGGCGTCGTCATCGAGTGCCACGACGGCGGCGAGCGCGTCCTCATCGCCACCCGCCGCCGCGACGCCCCGCTGATCCTGGGCGCGCTCGTCTGACGTCGCCGGGCGCCCGATCTGGCACAGCCTGCGTGCCGTCGGACGGGTGACGCCGAAACGCACCAACGTCCACACCGACGAGGACGACCGCTGACGCCGGAAGCTGACCAGCGAGCCGCCCGCGTCCCGTCCGCTTCACCCCCCTGCCCGGCGTCGCGGCGGCGGGTGGTGTGCGGCCGGCGTGGGATCGTTCGTGCATGGCAGCCCGAGCCGGACGGCACTCCCACGCGGCGGCGCGCTACGTCGAGACCGTCGACGGCGCGCTCGCGTACTGCGAGAGCGGCGCCGGCGGAGGGCCGGACGCCGGCCCGCCGCTGGTGCTGCTCCACGGCGGCTTCCTCGACCACGGCATGTGGCGTGACCAGATCAGCGCCTTCGCCCCGCGCCACCGCGTGATCGCGCCGGACGCCCGGGGCCACGGCCTGTCCGCCAACGCGACCCTGCCCTACCGGCCCGCCGACGACCTCGCCGTGCTGCTGCGCGCCCTCGACGCCGCGCCCGCCGTCCTCGTCGGCCTGTCGATGGGCGGCTGCGTCGCCGTCGACACGGCCCTCGAACACCCCGAACTCGTCAGCGCGCTGGTCGTCAGCGGCGCGGGAACGAGCGAGTCCCCGTTCGAGGACCCGTGGACCCTCGACATCCTCGACACCCAGGCGCGCGCCCTACGCGAGGGCGACGTCGAGGGCTGTCTCGACGCGTTCCTGAGGCTGGCGGCGGGCCCGCACCGCGACCTGGAGGACGTGCCCGAGGAGGTGGTGCTGCGTCTGCGGGCGATGGCGGGCCGGACCATCGCCAAGCACGAGGCCGGCACGCCCGACCACGTCCTGCCGGTCACCGACACCTGGCGCCGGGCGGCGGCCCTCGACGTCCCGGTCCTGGCGATCAACGGCGCCCTCGACTCCCCCGACCACCTCAGCAACGCCGAACGCCTCGCCCGGACCGTCCGCAGGGGCGGCGTCGCGCTCGTCGAGGACACCGCGCACTATCCCCCGATGGAGGACCCGGCCGCGTTCAACGCCCTGCTCGACGACTTCCTACGGGGCCTCCCGCCGTCTGCCGCCGCGCGCCCGTCACCGTGAGCACGTCTCCCTGAGCCCGTGGGGCGGGTGCGGGTGCGGACGCGGGCGCGATGATGGCGCCATGATCGACATATCGCCTCTGCGCCCCGAGGACCGCGACGGCTGGGAGGTTCTGGCGCGCGGCTACAAGGCGTTCTACCGGACACCGGTGGCGGACGAGCTGTACGAGGAGACCTGGCGGCGGCTGGTGAACGGCGGCGAGGTCCACGGACTGGGCGCGCGGCTCGACGGGCGGCTGGTCGGCATCGCGCACTACCTCTTCCACACCGCCCTGTGGATGCCGGAGGTCTGCTACCTCCAGGACCTGTTCGTCGCCGACACCGTGCGGGGCCAGGGCGTGGGACGCGCGCTGATCGAGGGAGTGGCGCGGGAGGCGCGGAGCCGTGACGCCTTCCGCCTGTACTGGCTGACGGCGGAGGACAACGCCCCGGCCCGCGCCCTCTACGACAGGGTGGCCCGCTTCAACGGCTTCGTCCGTTACGACCACGACCTCAGCGGGGCGCCGACGCCGGCGCCGACACCTCCGCCGCGCGAGGCGGGCGAGGTCTGACAGGCTGGTCCCATGGCCCGCCCCCACGACGACGCTCGCGACGATCGCGACCTCAGGCAGCACCGCGCCACTCCGGTCACGACGCCGATCACGGCGGAGCTGCTGCGCGGCGCGCTCGAACTGGAGACGACCGAGCGGGGGCTGCTCCCGCACCGCCTGCCCGCGTGGGCACGGGCCCAGGGGGCCGACGGCCAGTTGGCGATGGCCGAGGCGCAGCCCTCCGGCGTGCGGCTGGTGTTCCGGACCCGGGCGACCGTCGTCGAACTGGACACGCTCGCCACGAAGATGGACTACGTGGGCGCGCCGCCACGGCCCGACGGGCTCTACGACCTGCGCGTGGACGGCGAGCTGGCCGGCCGGGCGAGCGCCTCCGACGGCGACGTCCTGACCATCGACATGGCCGCCGGCACCGCCGAGACCCGCCCGGGTCCGGCCGGCACCATCAGGTTCCCCGGGCTGCCGGCGCGCGCGAAGACCGTCGAGGTCTGGCTGCCGCACAACGAGAGCACGCGCCTTCTCGCGCTCCGCACCGACGCGCCCGTCGAGGCCGCGCCCGCACCGGGGAGGGTGTGGCTGCACCACGGCAGTTCGATCAGCCAGGGGTCGAACGCCGAGAGCCCGTCCACCACCTGGCCGGCACTGGCCGCCGCCCTGGGGGGAGTCGAACTGGTCAACCTGGGCTTCGGCGGCGGCGCGCTGCTCGACCCGTTCACCGCCCGCGCGATGCGCGACACCCCGGCGGACCTGATCAGCGTCAAGATCGGGATCAACGTCGTCGGCGCCGACCTGATGCGGCTGCGCGCCTTCGGACCGGCCGTGCACGGCTTCCTCGACACCCTCCGCGAGGGACACCCGACCACGCCGCTGCTGGTCGTCTCCCCGATCCTGTGCCCCATCCACGAGGACACTCCGGGCCCCAGCCTCCCGGACTTCAGCGAGGTCGGCGCCGGGAGGCTGCGGTTCCGGGCGGCCGGTGACCCGGCGGAGCGGGCGGCCGGGAAGCTGACGCTGAACGTCGTGCGGGAGGAGCTCGCCCGCGTCGTGGCGACGCGGGCCGCCGAGGACGCGCACCTGCACCTCCTCGACGGCCGCGAGCTCTACGGCGAGGCGGACCTCGCCGAGCTCCCGCTCCCGGACGAGCTCCATCCCGACGCCGCCACCCACCGGCGCATCGGGGAACGCTTCGCGCGACTCGTCTTCGACGGCGACGGACCGTTCGCGCGACGCTGACGGCCGAACCCGAGTGGACTCGGACGGACCCGGGCGAACCCGGGCCGTCGCGTGCCGGTCGCGGGCCCGGTTCGTGAGGCCACGACCGACTACTGGAGCATGCCGTCCACGAGGCCGGGGTCGGCGGGCGTGGTGGCACCGTCGGTGGTGATCCCGCCGGGGCTGCCGCGCAGGCGTACCGAGGCGTCGTCGTAGCCGTAGACGTACAGGTCGTCGTAGGCGTCCCGGTCGGCACGCAGCCGCACGACTTCGCCGAAGTGGTCGCCGAACGGCCCGATGTCTCCCGGCACCCCGGGGGTGTCGCGATGAAACGCCTGTGAGCCGCGGCCGGTCAGCCCGTTGGAGCCACCCCGGAGGACGTACACGATGCCCGCACCCGCCTCGCCGTTGATCTTCTCGCCGTAGGAGCCGACGGCCAGGTCGGGATAGCCGTCCCCGTTGGCGTCACCGGCGGAGAGGCTGCAACCGAAGAGGTCTTCCGGCTCGCGGATGCCGGCGATGCCGGCTGTCGCCTGCGTGAGGCGGGTGGAGGAGCCGGGGCCGTCGGATCCGCCGTACCAGACGGTGACCTCGCCACGGCCGTCGGCCTCGCCCCTGGCTCCGATGGCGACGTCGCCGTAGCCGTCCTGGTCGAAGTCGGCGATCACACCGTCGGGTGCCGCGTCCTCCGCCTCCTGTCTGCTGTCGATCCGCAGCGTCCGACCCTCGTGCAGCGGCCTGCCGCCGCGCACGAACCAGGCGTCGGTCACGAAGCGGACGTCGACCCCGGTCGTGCCGAGGATCACCAGGTCCGTGGCCCTGTCCTTCGTGATCCGGCCGGCGATCAGGCTCTCGGAGTAGAAGCCCTGGTCCTCGCGGTCGAGCATGGTGACGCTGCCCGCCACCCCGGAGCGGTCGATGCGTCCGCGGTAGACGTAGGTCTCGAAGCTGTTGACCGCGGCGAGGTCGGCCCTGCCGTCGCCGTTGAAATCGCCCGTCGCCAGGTCGGAGCCGAATCCGCCGTAGGCCCTCGGGTTCCTGTTGGGGATGGTGGTGCCGCCCGAGAGGCCGGAGGGGCCTCCCCACAGGACGGTCACCCAGCCCTGGTTCTCTCGGCCGTCGACCTTCTCCATCGGCGAGGCCACGGCAAGGTCGGCGTAGCCGTCGCCGTTGAAGTCGGCGGAGGCGCGTACCCGGCCGAACTGGTCGTCCGCCTCGTTCCTGCCTGGCACGCCGCGGCTGCCCTGGTGGACGAGTTGCGTCCTGGTGCCCGGGCCGGAGGGGGTGCCGAAGGTGATCCGTACCGCTCCCCCATAGCCGGCCTGCTCGCTCCAGTTCACCCAGCTGGCGTAGTCGCGGATGCCGTCGCCGTTGAAGTCGTCGGCGTGGGGCGCGGGCGCCGCGTGTGCGGGTGGCGTCGGAAGGGCGGGCAGGAGCCCGGTCGCTGTGGCCGCGGCGGCGGCGAGGACGATCGCGGCTCGGAGGGCGTGTCGTCCCGTCAGGTTGGTCTGCACGTTTCGGCGTACTCCTGGGAGAGGGGTGGCGGAGGTGAGGAAAGTGTGGCCAGCGGATGTCAGACCACCGGGCGCCGGGAAGGTTGCGCGGGGGAAGGCGATCTGGCGCGCCCGCCGCACCCGCTTCCCGACAGCCCGGCCACCACCTCTCCGCGGAGGTCGTTCTGTCAGCCTGCTCTGTCAGTCTGTTCTGTCAGGAGTCACACGAACACGAGGGATCGTCGTCGAACACCTCGGCGGTGCTCGCCGCACGGAGAGACCGGGAGAACCAGCGGTCAAGGGTGGGGAGGTCGGTACAGGCGAGGATGCGCTGCCGGTCGTCGTCGGAGACCTGGAATCCCCGGACCGTCATCACCTCGAGGAGATCCTGGGCTTTGCCCTGGGCCTTACCCTGGGCGAGCCCTTCCGCTCGGCCTTCCTCCAGCCCTTCCTCGCGCCCCTCCGCTCGGCCTTCCTCCAGCCCTTCCTCGCGGGCCTCGGCCTTGATCGTCTCCCGGTAGTTCCAGACGAGACCGCCCACGACGGGTACGTAGCTGCTCACCAGACTCCTCCAGAGTTCGAGTGCCCGGCTCTTCAGCAGAGCCGCTTCGATGGTTTCGACACAGGATTCCGCGATGTCCTCCGGGACCTTCGCCAAGGCGTGCGCCAACGCCTCCAGTATGGGCCTGGAGTCCGTGCTCCGGCCATGAATGATCGCGGACAGGGTCGCGAGGGAAAGCTTCTCCGCGGCCTCGCCCGCGTCGGTGATCCTCGGAACGTTGTGCGGCCCGAGGACCAGCGGGTTCACCGTGAGGACCGTCCAGCCTGCCGCCCGGAGCTTCAACGGGCGGGCGGCCCAGTCGGCCGTCGCGCCGTCCTGGCACACGACGATCAGCAGCGTCGGAGTGCCGAACCGTGCCGTCATGTACGACACGTAGTACGCCCAGCTCTCGACCTTGCTGTCGTCGCGACGCAGCTGGGACTCGATCGCGAGCAGGAGGTCGCCCGCGTCCGGCGACCTGACCCGCAGGACGGTGTCCACGCGCCGTTCCACCGGCCGCATGTCGTTGACGTCCGACGGGGCGACCTCGACGACGGGGCTCGCGGGAAACGGAAGGCCGAGAATCTGGAACGCGGGCTCTAACAGACCGGGGTGATCCCGGAATACCTGATGTGCCGCCTCATGGCGGGAAGTGACCATGATCAGACGCTAAGACGACAAAACGGGGGCGAATCGTTCGGCCTGAGCTTCTTCACCTGATCGAGTGAGTTTGCGAACGGCGACTGACTTCGCTTCGCGCACTGCCCCGCCTCCTTACCCGCCCAGCGTGCTTCCCGTCCGGCGCTGCCCCTCACTCCGGGCCGGTCTCCGTCAGGCTCAGGCCGCGGGCGGCGGAGGTGAACTCGGCGGCGCGTTCCAGCGTGATCGGGGAGGGATTCGGGATGCCGAGTCCCTCGGTGTTGGAGGTGACCATGACGTAGGCGAAGGTGTCGTAGTCCGCCCACGCGCACAGCGGGGCCTGGCTCGCGTAGCCGGATTCCGGCTCGATCAGCTCCAGCATCTGGCACTGCATCACGGCGTTGCCCGGCGCGGTGGGGGTGAACGACTCGGGCTCGCCGAGCAGCCTGGTCTCGTCCTCGTCGACGAACTCGCCGCCGCCCGAGGCGAAGAAGTGCGCGAGCGTCGCCTCCGGGTCCGCCACGTCGCCGTAGAGGCCGGAGTAGTAGGCGTAGCCCACGTTGGGCGGCGGGTTCGGGACGCTGGAGTAGACGGCGACGGCGCGGCCCTCGACCGTGACGTTCAGGTCGCCGGCCTCCTCCTCCGAGATGCCGCCCTCCTCGCGGGCCGCCTCCGTGGCCTCCGGGTCGATCGTGAGCTGCTGGACGCCCTCGGAGGGCTCGAGGGTGTAGTCGAGGCCGTCGTCGTGGATGCCGTCCTCGCCCAGGACGAAGAAGTAGGTGACGGGGGCGGCGATCGCCAGCACGAGGACGATGGCGAGGGCGATGTACAGGCCCGTTCGCTTCTTTCTCGGCTGGCCCGGTGCGCTCGGGGGCGGGCCGGGGTGCCCGGGATAGCCGGGTTGAACGGGGTAACCGGGCTGAGCCGGCCACCCGGGCGCGTGGCCCGGGTGGCCGGGGTAGGCGGGGGCGTGGCCCGGGTGGCCGGGCTGGCCCGCGGGTGGGGGCGGCTGCGGCTGTCCGTAGGGCTGTGCCGGCGGCGGCTGGTGGTGTGGCTGGTGCGGCGGTGGCGGCTGGCCCGGTCCGTACGGCTGCTGCGGCCCGCCGTACGGACCCTGCGGACCTGGTAACTGACTACTCACGACGCTGCTTCCCCCGATTCGTTCCTGCGCCCTGGCGGGCCTGGGGCGCACACAGAACCACCTACCGGCGGAGGCGTCAACTTCCGTTGTCCACCACCGTTGTCAGGCCGCCGGCCAGGTGATCCACTCCTCGGGGACCTCGTCCGTCAGCCGCCTCACGTCGGAGGGGCGCAGCACCCCCCGCGCCACCAGCTGCTGGGCGACGAGGCGGGCGACGGCGATCGCGCCCGGCGGGTTGAAGTGGGTGTTGTCCTGTTCGGTGTCGGTCCAGTTGAAGTACCGCTTGGTCTCCTCCGGGCCGAGTTCCTGCCAGAGGGCCAGCGACAGCGCGTGGAGGTCGAGGAGCGCGACGTCCTCCCGCTCGGCGAGGGCCCGCATCGCGTCCGGGTACTCGCCGTGCGAGACCTGGGCGTTGCCGTCGGCGTCGAAACGGCGTCGCTCGACGGGCGTGGCGAGCACCGGGACCGCGCCGCGCGTCCGCGCCGCGTCGACGTAGAGGAGGAGGTGCTCCTGGTACGTCGTCCACGGTTCGGTGTAGCGGGAGGGGTCGTCGGCCTTGGAGTCGTTGTGGCCGAACTGCGTGAGGAGCAGGTCGCCGGGGCGGATCGTCTCCAGGATGGCGGCCAGGCGTCCCTCGTCGACGAAGCTCCGGGAGCTGCGGCCGTTGACGGCGTGGTTGGCGACGGCGAGCCGCCCGTGGAGGAAGAAGGGCAGTGCCATGCCCCAGCCCGTCTCGGGCGCGGCGTCGGCGTACTTCTGCGCGGCGGTGGAGTCACCGGCGATGTAGAGGGTGCGGGCGGGGCGCGCGTGTCCGCCACCCGCACCCGGGCCGGGAGAAGGGGAGGGGGAGGGGGAAGGGGAGGCGAACGCGGCGGGGGCCGCGGCCAGCGTGAGGGGAAGGCTGGCGAGGGCGGCGACGAGGCCGCGGCGGGCGGGGGGCCGTCTGTCGGGGTGACTGGTCACGTCCGACTCTCCTGTCTCTCGGTGGTCGGTGGTCGGCGGTCGGGGGTCGGTGGGGCGTGGCGGGGGAGGGAAGAATGGTAAGCGCTTGCTGTAACGCGACCGCGTTGACCGTAGAGGCGCGGGAGGTGCCCGTCAATCCTCCACGCCGAGCCGGGCGCCGGCGGCGGGAAGCGCCCGGACCCGTGGGCACCGCCGTGTCCCGGGTGCGCCCCGCCCCCTTATGCGAACGGCATTCGATACCTACGATCCGTGCCTGTCGCCCGTGGGAGCGCGTCCACCGCACGCTCCCCCGCCCCCGCCCCCGCCCCCCACCGCACCGTCACCGGAAGGGACGACGATGACGAGCCGTACGAAGAGTCGGTCCAAGAGCCGTTCGCCAGGGCTGCTGAGCGCCCTGACCGCGCTTGCCGCGCTGCTGGCCGTTCTCGGCCTGACGATCCTGCCGGGCACCGGCCACGCCGCCGAGGCGGGCAAGCCCCACAAGCCGAAGCCCCACCCGCGGATGACCGTCGCCGAGCAGACCGTCGCGGCCATGCAGCCGGGCTGGAACCTGGGCAACAGCCTCGACGCCACCGGCGCCGACGAGACCTCCTGGGGCAACCCGCGCATCACCCGCGAGCTGCTCGGCGGCATCCGCGACGAGGGCTTCAACAGCATCCGCATCCCCGTCACCTGGGGCCAGCACCAGGGCGCGGCGCCCGACTACACGATCGAGCCCGCCTACCTCTCACGGGTCCAGGAGGTCGTCGACTGGGCGCTCGACGAGGGCTTCTACGTCATGCTCAACGTGCACCACGACTCGTGGCAGTGGGTCAACCAGATGCCGACGCAGCACGACACCGTGCTGGACCGTTTCACCGCGACGTGGGAGCAGATCGCCGAGGCGTTCCGCGACGCGCCGGCCGACCGGCTGCTCTTCGAGAGCATCAACGAGCCGCAGTTCGCGGGCAGCTCGGGCGACGCGCAGAACGCCGAGCTGCTGCACGAGCTGAACACCGCGTTCCACGGCCTGGTCCGTGACTCCGGCGGGCAGAACGCCGACCGCCTGCTCGTGCTGCCGACGCTCCACACCTCCGCCGACCAGGCCAGGCTCGACGAGCTCGTCGCGACCTTCGCCGAGCTGAACGACCCGAACCTCATCGCGACGTTCCACTACTACGGCTTCTGGCCGTTCAGCGTGAACGTCGCCGGCTACACCCGTTTCGACGCCGAGACGCAGGCCGACCTGACCAACGCGTTCGACCGCGTGTACAACACCTTCGTCTCGCAGGGCGTCCCGGTGATCCTCGGCGAGTACGGCCTGCTCGGGTTCGACCGCCACACGGGCACCATCCAGCAGGGCGAGAAGCTGAAGTTCTTCGAGTTCCTCGGCGGCTACGCCCGCGAGCGGCAGATCACCACCATGTGGTGGGACAACGGGCAGCACTTCGACCGCACCGCGCTGAGCTGGCGCGACCAGAGCCTCATCCGCCAGATCCGGTCGAGCTGGTCCGTCGACTCCGCCACCGCCGCCACCGACCAGATCTTCGTCCGCGCCGGGGAGCCCACCACGGACACCACGGTCGCGCTCGACCTGGCCGGCAACAGCCTGACCACGATCAGCCACGACGGCACCGAGCTGGTGCGGGGCGAGGACTTCACGGTGAGCGGTGACCAGCTCACCTTCTCCGCCGCGACCCTGGCCCGCCTGACCGAGGGCGGGGAGTACGGGACGAACGCGGTCCTGACGGCCGACTTCTCCCAGGGCGTGCCGTGGGACTTCCACGTCATCACCCACGACAGGCCGGTGCTGTCCGACGCCACGGGCACGACGGAGTCCTTCGCGATCCCGACCGCGTTCAACGGGGACCTCCTGGCCACGATGGAGGCGGTCTACGCCGACGGTGGCAACGCGGGGCCGCACGACTGGACGTCCTACAAGGAGTTCGACGTGGCCTTCGCCCCGGACTACACGGCCGGCGAGACGACGTTGACCTCGACGTTCTTCGGTGAGGTCCGCGACGGCGCCACGGTCAACCTCACCTTCCACTACTGGAGTGGCGAGACCGTGAGCTACACCGTGACCCGTTCCGGCACCTCGGTGACCGGCACGGCCGGCTGATCTCCGGCCCGCAGGGCACGGGGCCCGGCCGCGCACGTGGGGTGTGGCCGGGCCCGTCGCCTGTCGTCCGGCGGTCCGGGCCCGGGCCCGGACCGGGTCTGGGCCGTGCCGCGTCCCCGCACGCTGTGTGTGGGGCGGGGGCGGGGGGCGTGGGATGGGGTCAGGAGACGGTGGGTGTCCCGGCCAGCGTGTGCATGACCCGCTCCAGGAGGAGCGCGATGCGGCCGTCCGCCGGCTCAAGCGGCGCGGCGGCGCGGATCGCCTCGGCGGTCTGCTCGTCGTGGGCGGCGGTGACCAGCAGCTGCCCGAAGAAGAGGTCGATGAGGTAGTCGCGCAGCTCGGCCAGCGTCGGCTCGCCCTCGTCGAGCGAGATCAGCGACATCGCCTCGACCGAGCTGATCCACGTGCGGACGGCGATCCGCAGCCAGGGCCCTGGCGTGTCGACGGGCAGGTGGCTCAGCACCCGTTGGGCCGCGGTGCGCCGCACGCCGTCGACGATCGCCGTCGTGCGTGCCGTCTCCACGACGCTTCCGCCGCGCAGCAGTGCGGTGAAGCCCTCGTCGTGGTCACGCACGAACGCGAGGTAGCGGTCGAGGCCGAGGGCGAGCCGCTCGGTCAACGGGCCCGTGGCCGGCAGGTCGAAGCACGCGCCGACCTGCTGCGCCGCCTGGTGGAGGGCCGCCTCATAGAGCTGCTGCTTGCCGCCGGGAAAGTAGCGGTAGACCAGCGGTCGGGAGACCTCGGCGTGGCGGGCGACGTCGTCCAGCGACACGTCCTCGGGCACGTTGCGCGCGAAGAGCTGGAGCGCGGCGGAGATCAGCTGGGCACGACGTTCGTCCACGCTCAGCCGGCGGTAGGCCGGCACCCGCGGTGAGGTCTGGCCGCTCATGGGCGCAGCGTAGCCGCCCGGGGAGACGTTTCGCTCAGGCCATCAGGCCCGAGCTTCGCCACATCCGTCGCCCCAGGCCGCGCATCACGCCGATGTCGTCGAGGAACTCCGTCAGACGCCGGGCGCCCTCCTGCATCACTTCGCGCCGGTGCGCGCTCTGACGCGCCTGTGCGATCGCCTCGCGCCGGTCGAGCCCGACCTCCGTGTACACCCGGGGGTTCACGAAGGCGACGGAGAAGACGCGGGCGAACTCGCCGCTGACCAGGCGCGTCACCTCCCTCTCCCAGCGTGGGGCGTGCACCATCTGCCGGCGCAGCTCCTCCCTGGCGTACCGGACGTGCCGCGCCTCCTCCACGACGTGGATCCTGGTGACGCCCCGGACGAGCGGCTGCACCCGCTCGTCGGGGAAGGTCAGCCGCTGCATCCAGTCGAGGACCTCCTCGCCGAGCAGGGTCGCCACGAAGGAGCCGGGCGTGGTGGAGATGGTCTTGAACACCCGGGCGAGGTTGTGGTGGCCCCTGGCCGGCGGGTAGTTCGGTGTCCCCATGCGTCGGATCGCCCGGGCGAACATCATCGAGTGCCGGCACTCGTCGGCGATCTCCGTCAGCGCGTACCGCACGTGGGAGCTGGTGGCCGACTTGTCGTAGAGGTACCGCACCAGCAGCTGCATCAGGATCAGCTCGAACCAGATGCCGAGGGAGGCCAGGGCCGCGGCCTCGTGGCGCGAGAGCGCGATCCGCTGCTCCTCGGACATCTCGTACCACAGCGGCGTGTCGTAGAGCGAGACCAACTCGGGCGGCCAGAACCACAGGCCGTCCACGAAGGGCTGCTCCCAGTCCAGCTCGGTGTCGGGATCGTAGGAGTGTCTCTCGGACGCCGCGAGCAGCCGCTCGGCCACCTGCTCGCGGTCCTTGAGGGCGCCCAGCGCGTCCCGCAGCATCGTGACGTCGACGTCACCCGTGATAGCCATTCCTTTATGAGACTCGGCGTCAACAAGGCCGTCAATCCCGCGGGCGACGCTTTCTCTCCCGTTCCTCTCCGCCTGCCCTCATCGGCTCGCCCACCCGTCACGTCTGCCGTACGGGCACGTACGCCTCCTCCTCCAGACCGAAGGTCCACGCCACTCCCTGCTTCGCGGTGCGGGTGCTCGGCGGCACCCTGAGCCAGTACGTGCGGCTCGTGCCGTCCGGCTCCGGCGTGGAGTTCACCACCTGCACCATCACCACGTCCTCGTCGAAGGACAGGGGTATTCGCCACAGCACCCCCGTCTCGTCCCGGTGCACGGGCTGGGCGCCCGACTCGGCCAGATACCGCTCGTACCCGTAGAACTCCAGCATCACGCGGCGCAGCTCGGCGTTCTCCTCCCCCCGGATCCGCTCCGGGGTGAGCGAGCCCAGCTCGGTGAGGAACTCACCGGGGACGGGCATGCCACGCCAGGCGTGCAGGGCGAAGCCGTCGGGGAACGCCAGCGCGGGGCCGTCGCCGCGATCGAGCCGGCCGGCCTCGTCCCGGTGCAGCTCGACGGGCCGCTCGCAGACGATCGCCAGCCGTTCGTACGGCCACCACCAGCCGGCGGCCCTGGCCACGGCGGCGACGCCCTCCAGCGGCGCGCTCTCCTCCCCGTCGAACGCGCACAGCCAGGCCGCGTCGTGCTGGCCGAGCACCGCGTCGAGCAGCAGCAGCCGCACGGCGGCCTCCTCCTTCCTGCTGCTCGCGAGCGACTCGATCAGCCCGGCGCGGACCCGGTCCGCCAGCTGCCGCGTCCCCTCCCACAGCAGCCCGCCCGTCTCACTCCACCGGTGCGACCACGCCCGCGGACCGAGCCGCTCGTGCAGCCGCGCCCGTGCGGCCGCCCACGGGGCGCTGCGCACCGCGTCCCGTACGCTCTCGCCCCGCGCCTCGGGGCCGAACAGGCCCTGCGGCGCGCCCCGCAGCAGCCGGATCGCCTCCCGGGGCGAGCCCGCCCACACGATCCGCTCGGGCTCGGGCAGCCCCGCCCGCTGGTACGCCAGGCGCACGCCCGCCTCCGCGGCCTCGCGGTCCGCGGCGCCCGTCCTGGCCGCCACCGCCCGCCACGCCTCGACGCGCTCCGCCAGGCCCGGGGCGGCGCCGTCGGCGCCGCCGGCCCAGCCACCGGCCGTGCCGCTCTCCGTACCGCTGTCCGTGCCGTTGTCCGTGGTGGTGCTCATGACGCTCCGCTCCTCGACCTTGTCCATCTCCGCGAACCCCGCTCCCGCGATCCCCGCTCCCGCGATCCCCACCTCGGGCCCTCAGTCCGCCACGATCCGCACGGCACCCGGCACGTACTCCCGCTGCCTGATGACCCGGTACCAGCCCTTCGGCAGCGGTATCGCCGCGTGCTCCTCGTGCACCACCCGGCCGCCGTCCGGCAGGTGCAGCAGCATCGGGCCGAAGGCGCCCGGCTCCCGCACGAGCCGGCCCGGCCCCAGGACGGCGTGTGCGTGCCCCGTCACCTCACCCAGCGCCAGCACCATCCGGCCGCGGGCGTCCCGCTCCAGCGACGGCGCGTCCGCGACGTGCGGCGACACCGCCGACTCCTCGATCGGCATGATGAGCACGTCCCCCTGCCGGTACATACCTCTCCCCTTCCCGACACGTCGCCCGGTGCGATCGCGTCGGATCCGACGGTAGGCGCCCCCACTGACAACGGCCGGGCGGCGAGGGGGAGGAGAGGTGGGAGACGAGGACGGGGGCGCCCCTCCGTCCCCGCCCGGCACCGGCGTTGTCGGAGGCGGCTGCTACAACTTGCAGCACACCGACCACAACAGGCGAGGAGCAGCGGGGACATGAGCACAGCCAGGCATCTTCGGGAGTTCCACGGACTGCCCGTCTTCGAGTTCCCCGATCCGAAGGAGAGGGCGGACGCGGAGCTGCCCGAGGCCGACGCCGTCGCGTGGCGGATCAGCGCCGCGACGTACGACGCCGAGGAGCAGTGGTTCGAGACCTTCGCCGCGTTCGCGGAGGCCGTCGACATCACGCGCGTCCGCGCGATCCTCGTCGGCGAGTGGGGCGAGGCCTACCAGACGGGCCCCGAGAAGATCATCGCCACACTCCTGGACGCCCGCCCGCGGCTCACCGCGCTCCGCGCGCTGTTCGTCGGCGACATGACGTCCGAGGAGTGCGAGATCTCCTGGATCAACCAGGGCGACGTCACCCCGCTGCTGCGGGGCTTCCCCGAGCTGGAGGAGTTCGGCGTCCGGGGCGGGACGGGCCTGGTGGTGGAGCCCTTCACCCACGCCGCCCTGCGCTCCCTGACCGTGGAGACCGGCGGCATGCCGGGCGAGGCCGCCCGCGGCATCGCCGAGAGCGAGCTGCCAGCGCTCACCCACCTCGACCTGTGGCTCGGCACCTCGGAGTACGGCAGCACCGTCGAGATCGAGCACCTGGCGCCCATCCTCGACGGCGCACGGCTGCCGAGCCTGCGTCACCTGGCCCTGCGCAACAGCGAGATCCAGGACGCGGTCGCCGCCGCCGTCGCGTCCGCCCCCGTCGTCGCCCGGCTGGAGGTGCTGGACCTGTCCATGGGCGTCCTCACCGACGAGGGCGCCACCGCCCTGCTCGACGGCCAGCCCCTGACCCACCTGAAGGAGCTCGACCTGCACTACCACTACATCACCGAGCCGGTTCAGGAGCGGCTGCGCGCCGCGCTGGAGCCCGCCGGCGTCACGGTCGACCTCGACTCCGACGGTGCCGAGGACGACGAGGACTGGCGCTTCGTGGCTGTCGGCGAGTAGGGACCGCGGCGGCCATGACACACGAACGAGGGGACGCCACGGCGCGGTTCGCGGTGGTCGGCAATCCGGACAACCGCCGCGTCATCCTGTTCACGCGGGCGGTGCGCGAGGCGGGGCTGCCCGCGCCCCGCGTCGTGCCCTGGGAGTCCGTGCTGCGCGACGGCGGCGCCGGCTTCGCCGACGACGAGCTCGTGCGGCTCGACTCGCCCGGCGAGCACACCGCCGTCGACCGCGCGTTGCGGGGCGCGGACGACCCGACGCGGGTCGAGGGCGGCGCCCGCTGGTACGCCGGGTTCACCGCCGCCGTCGCCTCCCTGCGCGGCGGTGTGCGGCTGGACGACGCGCGGGAGCTGTCCGTCCTCTTCGACAAGCGTCGCTGTCACGGCGTCCTGGCCGCCGCCGGGGTCCCCGTCCCCGCCTCCCCGACGTCCGGCGGGGCCGTCGCCGTGCGCGGCTGGGAGGACGTCAGGGCCGTGATGGCCGCCCACGGCATGCCGCGTGTCTTCCTCAAGCCGGCCCACGGCTCGTCCGCGTCGGGCGTCGTCGCCCTGGAGTCCGGCGGGCTGGGCCGGCTGCGGGCCACCACCTCCGTCGAGGTCACCCGGGAAGGCCACCTGCACAACTCCCTGCGGCTGCGCCGCCTCACCGGCGAGGCCGAGATCGCCGCCCTGGTCGACGCGCTGGCCCCCGACGGGCTGCACGTCGAGCGGTGGTGGCCCAAGGCGTCGCTGGGCGGCGGACGTGCGGCCGACCTGCGCGTCGTGGTCGTGGCCGGCCGTGCCACGCACGCCGTCGTCCGCACCAGCCGCTCGCCCATGACCAACCTCCACCTCGGGGGCCGGCGTGGCGACCTGGCCGCCGCCGTCGAGGCGGCCGGGCCCGACGCCTGGGCCGAGGCCCTGGCGGTGTGCGAGCGGGCGGCGGCCTGCTTCCCCCGCACGCTGTGCGTCGGCGTCGACCTGCTGCCGGCCGTCGGCTGGCGACGGTTCGCCGTCGCCGAGGTCAACGCCTTCGGCGACCTGCTCCCCGGTCTCACCGGCCTGCCCGGGACGCCGGCCGAGGGCCTGGACACCTACGCCGCCCAGGTCGCCGCCGCCCCCGCGTGGGCCCGGCGGCACCGCCCCGAGGACGGGCACGCGCACAGGCACGTGCACGGGCCTGCGGACCAGCACGTGAACCCCGACGCGAGGACCCGTCGTGCGCCCGCCTGAGACGATTCCCGCCACGGCCAGCGTCGCCGACGGCCTCGCCGAAAGCCTCGCCCACAGCCCTGCCGACGCCCTCGCCGACCCCGACATGAACGAGGTCGTCGGCCGCGACGACCTGCTGCTCGTCACGCTCGACACGCTGCGCTACGACGTCGCCGCCGAGCTCGCCGCCGCCGGACGCATCCCGCGCCTGGCCCGTCACCTCCCCGGCCGCGCCTGGCAGAAGCGCCACGCGCCCGGCAGCTTCACCTACGCCTCCCACCAGGCCATGTTCGCCGGATACCTGCCGACCCCCGCCGCCCCAGGGCCACACCCCCGGCTCTTCGCCGCGCGCTTCGCCGGTAGCGAGACGACCGCGCCACGCACCTTCGTCTTCGACACGCCAGACCTCGTCTCCGGCCTGGCCGCCGCCGGGTACCACACGGCGTGCGTCGGCGGCGTCGGCTTCTTCAACAAGCGGGGCGCCCTCGGCGGCGTGCTGCCCGGCCTGTTCCACGAGAGCCACTGGGAGCCCGGCTTCGGCGTGACCTCGCCCACCTCCTTCGAGGAGCAGGTCACCCGCGCCGAGCGGATCGTCGCGGCGCTCCCTCCCCAGCGGCGGCTCTTCCTCTTCCTCAACGTCTCCGCCCTCCACCAGCCCAACTGGTTCCACCTGCCCGGCGCCACCCGCGAGACGGGCGACAGCCGCGCCACGCACGCCGCCGCCCTGGAGTACGTCGACCGGCACGTCGACCGCCTCTTCGCCGCCATGAGCGCACGCCGCCGCTGCTTCGCCATCGTCTGCTCCGACCACGGCACCGCCTACGGCGAGGACGGCCACGTCGGCCACCGCCTGGGCCACGAGGTCGTGTGGACCGTGCCGTACGCCCACTTCTTCCTGGAGCCGTCCCCATGACCCACGCCGGCACCACCACCACCACGACCGCCGCCCTCCTCGGCGGCGACGCGACACCCGTCCGCCCCTACCAGGCGTACGTCTACGCGTACCCGCACAAGACCGCGTACCGCCCCCTCGCCGAGCGGCCCACCCTGCGGTCCCTGTGGCGCGGCGAGCGCACCGACGCGCTCTCCCTCTACCTCCACATACCGTTCTGCGAGGTCCGCTGCGGCTTCTGCAACCTGTTCACCCGCGTCGGCGCGCCCGAAGGACTCACCGGTCGGTACCTCGACGCCCTCGACCGTCAGGCGGCCGCCGTCCGCGAGGCCCTCGACGACGCCGGGGCCGGTGGAGGCGTCCCCGGCACGGGCGCGGACACCGGCCCGGTCCGGTTCGCGAACGCCGCCTTCGGCGGCGGCACCCCCACCTTCCTCACCGCCGACGAGCTCACCCGGCTGTTCGACATCGCCGAGCGGCGCATGGGCGCACGGCTGCGCACCATCCCGCTCTCCGTCGAGGCCTCACCCGCCACCGCCACCGCCGAACGGCTCGCCGTCCTCGCCGAACGCGGCACCACGCGGCTCAGCCTCGGCGTGCAGAGCTTCGTCGACGCCGAGGCCAGGGCGGCCGTCCGGCCGCAGCGCCGCGCCGACGTCGAGGCCGCCCTCGCCCGGATCCGCGACACCCGCATCCCCGTCCTCAACATCGACCTCATCTACGGCATCGACGGCCAGACCCCGGCCACCTGGCGCACCTCCCTCGACGCGGCCCTCGCCTGGCGGCCCGAGGAGATCTACCTCTACCCCCTCTACGTCCGCCCCCTCACCGGCCTCGCCCGCGCCGCCGCGCGCACCGCCCACACCGACCAGGAGTGGGACACCCAGCGCCTCACCCTCTACCGCCAGGGCCGCGACCACCTCCTGGCCAGCGGCTACGAGCAGGTGTCGATGCGCATGTTCCGCCGCGCCGACGCGCCGCCCCAGGGCCCGGACGACCACGCCTGCCAGACCGACGGCATGATCGGCCTCGGCTGCGGCGCCCGCTCCTACACCTCGACCCTGCACTACTCCTTCGACTACGCGGTCGGCATGACCGAGATCCGCTCCATCATCGACGCCTACGTCCAGGAGGCCACCACGGACGGCTTCGCCCGCGCGCACCACGGCCGGTACGTCGACGGGGACGAGGCGCGCCGCCGGCACCTGCTCCAGTCGCTCCTCCAGGCCCGGGGCATGCCGATCGCGGAGTACCGGGAGCGTTTCGGCGCCGACCCGCACGACGACTTCCCGGCCGAGCTGGCCGCCTTCGCCGCCCACGGCTGGCTGGACACCGACGGGCCCGCGCGGCTGCTGCGCCTCACACCGGAGGGCCTCGCGCACTCCGACGCGCTGGGCCCCGCCCTGTTCTCCCCCGCCGTCCGTGCCGCCATGGCCGCCTACGAGGCCAAGTGAGGTCGCCGCGTGAGGTCGCCAAGTGAGGTCGCCGAATGAGGCCACAGCCGCGTGACGCCATGGACCTGACGATCCTGTACCGGGGCCCGCTCGCCTCCTGCGACTACGACTGCCCCTACTGCCCGTTCGCCAAGCGGCGCGACACGCCCGCCCAGCTCCGCGCGGACCGTGCGGCCCTCGCGCGTTTCACGGCCTGGGCCGGCGCCGCCACCACCGACCGCCTCTCCGTCCTCTTCACCCCCTGGGGCGAGGGCCTGGTGCGCTCCTGGTACCGGCGGGCCCTCGTCGAGCTCTCCCACCAGCCGCACGTCGAGCGCGTCGCCATCCAGACCAACCTCAGCTGCCGCACCGCCTGGCTGGCCGACGCCGACCGCGACACGGTCGCGCTGTGGTGCACGTACCACCCGGGGCAGACGCCGCACGACCGCTTCCTCTCAAGGACCCGGGAGCTGGCCGAGCTCGGCGTCCGCTTCAGCGTCGGCGTCGTCGGCCTCCCCGAGCACCTGGCACCGGCCCGCCGCCTCCGCGCCGAGCTCCCCTCCCACGTCTACCTCTGGGTGAACGCCGCCGAGGGCCACGAGTACGCGGACGCCGAGGCCGAGGAGTGGACGGCCATCGACCCGCTCTTCCCGTACAGCCGCCACCCCCACCGCTCCGGCGGCCTGCCGTGCCGCACCGGCGAGTCCGTCATATCGGTCGACGGCGACGGCACGGTCCGCCGCTGCCACTTCGTCCGCACCCCGCTGGGCAACCTCTACGACGACAGCTTCCGCGCGGCCCTCGCCCCGAGACCGTGCCCGTTGGCCGTCTGCGACTGCCACATCGGGTACGTCCACCTGGAGTCGCTCCCGCTCTACGACGTCTTCGCCGGCGGCGTGCTGGAACGCATACCCGCGCCTTGAGCCGCCTCGCTCGTCGAGCCGGCCGCGTCAGCGGGCGTCGGCGGTCCTGAGGGTGAGGATGCGCACGGCACGGTCGCCGTCGTGCGCGTCACGGCCGTGCCAGCAGCGGTAGTTGTCCAGCAGCAGGATCTCGCCCTCGGCGAGCGTGAAGCGCGGCAGGCCGTCCTCCAGGGCGTGCACCGCCTTCTCGAAGCGGTCCAGCATCGCCCGCACGTGCCCGGCCTCCGGGTCGCGGTGCAGGGGAACTGCGCCGTCCGTGCGCCGGACGACGCGCCGCCCGCCCCGGGTGTACTCGACGTGCCGCGCCACGCGCGGCGTGTCGGGCAGCCCGCGCACCTGGCCGGCCCACGCGCCGTAGAGGTCGACGTCGTAGCCGGTCAGGAACGCCCACAGCTCGGGGTCGGCCTCCCGGCAGTCGTCGACGAAGCGGTACGCGTCCGCGAGGAACGAGGCGCCGCCCGAGACGGGGGCGTCCACGCACTGGACGAGCACGTGGTCCTCGTCCGGGTCGCGCTGGCGCACGGGCACGCCGCCGACGTCGAGGAGCACGTCGAAGCTGTCGGCGTGCAGGTGCACGGGCCCGGCGTCGGCCGCCCGCCGCAGCCGTGGCGGGAACAGCTGCCGCAGCCCGCTGCCGAGCACGCCCGCCGCCGCCGCGAACAGCCCGTCCGCCGAGCACTCCCACCCGGTGAGCACCACCGCGCCGTCGCGCGCCAGCAGCCGGCGGGCGTCGCGCGTCCTGCCGGCGCCGACGCGCTCGGGCAGGATGCCGACCGTCGACCCGAGGACTGACCCGTGGGCTGAGGAAACGTTCATACCGACATACTCTTGCTTCTGCAAACTATGTGCAACTAGCGAGGCTGGTGTCGGGAGAAGTGGCGGGCGGTGGGCACGACCATCACGGCGAGCGGCGTGAGGAAACAGGCGAACGCGCAGGTGGCGAGCACCGGCGCGGCCCCGAACGCGTCGATCGCCGGGGCGATCAGCGCGAGCCCGACGGGCGCCAGCCCGTAGGACAGCATGAAGTCCAGCGAGGAGACACGCGCCAGCCGGCGCGGCTCAACCTCGCGCTGCGTGGCGGTGAACCACGGGACGTTGAACAGCTCGATGCCGACGCCCGCCACGACGTACGCCGCCACGACGGCCACGGCCGGCACCGGCAGCCACAGGCTCAACGGCGCGAAGCCGTAGCAGGCCAGGGCCGCGAGCGCCGCCCAGCCCTGGGAGCGGGGTCGCCAGCGCGCGATGACCAACGCGCCGAGCAGGGCGCCCACGGCGTACGCGGTGGCGGCGGCGGCCAGCACCGCTTCGGTGTCGTAGCGCTCGCGGCTGACCAGGGGCAACGCCACGGCCGTCGCCGAGTAGCCGGTGGCGATCACGGCGGTCAACGCGCCGAGGCCGCCGAGGAACCAGGGGTGCCGGCGCGCCTCCCGGACGCCCTCGGCGAACTCGCGCGCGAATCCGCGTATGACGCCCCCGCCGGAGCGCGCCGGTCCGACGTCCCCGCAGGGGGTCGTCGCGCCGGGGGTCATCGCGTCGGGGGTCGTCGCGCCGGGAGTCGACGCGCCGGGGGTCGACGCGCCGGGCGGCGGGAGCAGGGCGGCGGTCAGCCACAGCACGCCCGTCCCGAGCAGCAACGTCGACACGGGCAGCACGGTGGCCAGGAGCGCGGCCAGGCCGGGACCGCCGAGCGTGGTGACCCGCACCGCCAACGTCATCGCGGCGTTGGCCCGCTGCCGCGACGCCGGGGCGACCACCTCGGCGGTCAGCGCCTGGAACGCCGGCCGGCAGGCACCCTGCCCGGCCCCGACCACCGCCCCGGCGACCGCCATGACCCCCGTCGACCACCCCCAGCCACCGCCTCCGCCCCCGCCTCCGCCCCCGCCACTGCCCGTGCCGATGGCCCAGGCGAGCGCAGGGGAGGCGACGGCCGCCGCCAGACCCGCCCAGAACACGACGGCCCGCCGCGAGTGCCGGTCGGCCAGCACGCCCCCGACCGGCACCGCGAGCAGGAACCCGGCGGTGCGCGTGGCGAGGGTCAGTCCCAGCGCGGCGGGCGTGATCGCGTCGTGCAGCACCGCGAGCCCCAGGACGAACGGCATCGACCAGGTCGCCAGTCCCGAGGCGGTGGCCCCGCCCCAGAGCCGGAGGAACGCCGGCTCCCGCAGCGGCGCGCGGGACGGTGCCGGGGACGCCTGCCGCTCCAGCGTCCGCGTGGAGCGGCTCGCGGGCGTGGAGGGTTCGGACATGGCTGCTCCCGAGCGGTCGTGGACGTCCGGTGGCCCTCCGACCCTTCCGACGCCCTGTTGACAGAAATGAAAACGCTTTTCAGTAAAGTTAAGGTACTCCCTGGCTGCCCGAGGGAGCACACCGGCAGCCGCCCCACCCAGGAGGTCCCCGCATGCACCGCCCCGCGCGCCGTCGCGCCCCCTTCGGCACCGTGGTCACGACCGCGCTCGTCCTTCCGCTCACCCTCGCCCTGGCGGCCACCGGCTGCTCGGGCGGCGGCGCCTCCGACGAGGGCGCGTCGGGCGACGGCGGCTCCGGGTCCGGCGACGGGGCCGTGACGGTGACCAGCTGCGGCCGCACCCTGACGTTCCCGTCGCCGCCGGAGCGGACCGTCACGCTCGACCAGTCCTCGACGGAGACGCTGCTCGAACTCGGCCTGGAGGACCGCATGGTGGGGACCGCCGGCCTGAGGACGGAGGTCGCCCCCGAGTACCGCGACGCCTACGACGCGATCGACGTGCTGAGCCCGGAGGTGCCCACCGCCGAGCAGCTGCGCGAGGCGGCGCCGGACCTCGTCGCGGCGTCCTTCGCCGACAGCTTCACCCGCGACCGCGTCGGCAGCCGCGAGGAGCTCGCCGAGCTCGGCCTGCCCTCCTACGTCAGCGCCGTCGACTGCCCACGCCACCACGATCCCGAGGCGACCGCCTTCGACCGGCTCTTCACCGACTACGAGAACCTCGGCCGGATCTTCGGCGTCACCGACCGCGCCGAGGCGCTCGTCGCCGAACAGCGCCGGGCCGTCGACGAGGCGGCCCAGGCGGCCGACGCGGACGATACGGCCGACGCGGACGATACGGGCGACCCGGGCGACTCCCGCCAGGAGGAGCAGCCCACGGTCGTCTGGCTCTACTCCGTCTACCACGGCCTGCCCTACGTCGCCGGCGGCACCGGCCTGCCCAGCGAGATGAGCGAACTCATCGGCGTGCGGAACGCCTTCGACGACATCGCCGAGGACTGGCCGGAGGTCTCCTGGGAGGAGATAGCCGAACGCGACCCCGATGTGATCGTCGTCGGTGACCTGTCGGAACGCGGCGCGCCCGGGGACAGCGCCGAGGAGAAGATCGAGATGCTGCGGGAGGACCCCGTGCTCTCCCACCTGGCGGCCGTCGAGGAGAACCACATCCTCCAGATCCCGGGCGTCGAGATGGACCCCTCGGTCCGCAGCGTCAATGCGCTCGGGCTGCTGCTGGACGGCATGCGGGACCTCGGCCATGTCCGCTAGCGGCGGCGGGGCCGGCAGGGCAGTCGCCCCGGGCCCACCCGGCCCACCCGGTCCGCCCCGTCCGCCCGAGGTCGACCTGCTGCACCCCGCGTCCGACCTCCCCGACCTTCCCGACCCGTCCAAGCCCTCACACGAACCCCCAACCGCTACCCCCGCCGCCCGCACCCCCGGCCTGCGCCCCCTCGTCATCCTCCCTGTGGGCGTGGCCGTCCTCCTGGTCTCGATGGCCGTCGCCGTGCGCCTGGGCTCCAGCGACGTCTCCTACGCCGAACTCGGCCGCGTCCTCGCCGGCCGCCTCGGCCTCCCGGCCGAGCCCCTGCCGCCGCTCCTGGACTCCCTCGTCTGGGACCTGCGCCTGCCGCGCGTGCTGCTCGCCGCCCTGGTCGGCGCCACTCTGGCGGTCTGCGGCGCCGTGCTCCAGTCCGTCACGCGCAACGCCCTGGCCGACCCGTACCTCCTCGGCGTCTCCTCCGGCGCCTCGACGGGTGCCGTGACCGTCATCGTGCTCGGCGTCGGCGCCGGCTCCCTCGGCGTCACGGGCGGCGCGTTCGCCGGCGCGCTCGCCTCGTTCGCGCTGCTCGTGCTGCTGCTGCGCCGCACCGGTCTCGACTCCAGCCGGATCGTGCTGACCGGCGTGGTCGTCGGGCAGCTGTTCACGGCCGTGACCTCGCTGGTGCTCATGGCCTCGGGCGACGCCGACACCACCCGCGCCGTCACGCACTGGCTGCTGGGCTCGATGGCCACGGCCCGCTGGGACGCGGTCGTGGTGTGCGCGGTGGTCGGCCTGGCCGGCCTCCTGGTGTGCTGGCTGTGCTCGACCGAGCTGGACGGCTTCGCGTTCGGCGCGGACACGGCCGCCTCGCTCGGCGTCGACGTCCGCACCACCCGCGTCGTGCTGCTGGTGACGACGGCGCTGCTGACGGCCGTCGCCGTCGCGTACGTCGGCGCGATCGGCTTCGTCGGGCTGATCGTCCCGCACGGCGTCCGGTTCCTCGTCGGGCCGCTCCACCGGGCGCTGCTGCCCTACGCCGCCCTCGCGGGTGCCGTCTTCCTGGTGTGGACGGACGCCCTGGCCCGCGTCGCGTTCGCGCCCCGCGAGGTCCCGGTCGGCGTCTTCACGGCGCTGCTCGGCGTCCCCCTCTTCCTCCTGATCCTCCGCAGACGAGGTGAGCTGTGACGACGAAGCCGAAGCCGATGCCGATGCCGATGCCGAAGCCGAAGACGCAGCCCCTGACGCACGCGCAGACGCACGCGCTCCGCGTCGACCTCGACGGCGTGGGTTGGGCGGCCGGCGGACGGACCATCCTGCGCGGGGTGTCGTTCGCCGTCGAGCCGGGCGAGACGGTGGGCCTCGTCGGCCCCAACGGCTCGGGCAAGTCCTCGCTGCTGCGCTGCGCGGCCGGCCTGCGCGCCCCCTCCGAGGGAACGGTCCGGCTCGACGGGGAGGACGTCCGTGACTGGAGCCCGCGCCGTCTCGCGCGGCGCCTGGCGTTCGTCGAACAGGTGCCGCACGCGGAGAGCGAGCTGCGGCTCGCGGAGGTCGTGGCGCTCGGCCGCACCCCGTTCCGCAGCCGGTGGCGCGGCCCGAACGCGGCCGACGACGCGATCGTCGAGGCCGCGATGGAACGCCTCGGGCTCGTGGCCTCGCGCGACCGCGCGTGGCGCACCCTCTCGGGCGGCGAACGGCAACGCGCCCACCTCGCCCGCGCGCTGGCGCAGCGGAGCTGGGGCCTGTTCCTGGACGAGCCGACCAACCACCTCGACGTCCGCCACCAGCTGGAGCTGATGGAACTGCTGGCCGCCACCGACCAGACGGTGGTCGTCGCGCTCCACGACCTCTCGCTGGCCGCCCGCTACTGCGACCGGCTCCTGCTGCTCCACGACGGCACCCTCGTCGCCGACGGCCCACCGGAGGCGGTGCTGACACCCGAGCGCCTACGCGACGTCTTCGGCGTCGCGGGCCGACTGGGCCACGACAGCCTCGGCAACCCGGCCGTCGCCTACGGCGGGGTGTTCTCCCGAATCCACGAGGGACCTGGTCGCACCCTCACGCGGGCAGAGGTGCGCGACGCCGTCGCGGGCGCGGTCAAGCGGGAGACCACGGGCGAGATCATCGGGGAGACGGGCGCCGGGCCGGCCACGTGATCACCGTCACCGCCGACACCTCCGGACTGCTCGCGGCCCTGGACCCCGCCCACCCCGACCACGCGAACGCCAACGAGGCGATCGCCGCCGACCGCGACACCGACGCGGTGCTCACCCTGGACCGCCGCGACGCCCGCACCGTCCGCCCCCTCACCCGCCACAAGGCGTTCCGCCTCCTCCCGGCCGACCTCCGGCACTGACCGCGCGACGCCGCGGGCGCTCCCCGCGCCCCGGAGTCGCCCCGCCCCCGAGGCGAGGTCGCGGGGCGCCGTCGCGGGGCGGGGCGGTACCGGGCTACGGCGTCACGTCGATGACGCCCACCCCCGCCGCCTGCGTGACCTGCTCCTTCGCCACTTCGGGGCTCGTCGCCTCGTAGGCGTAGGGCACGGTGAAGTCGCTCGTCGACTGGAGGTGTTCGTACGGGGTCGTGCCGGCGTACGCGTTGTCGACCAGGTTCCAGTACCCGGTCTCCTCGCTGCCGTAGAACCAGCCGACCGGTCCGTGGATCTGGCCGGTCACCTCGTCGGGCTCGCCGTTGCCGACGTTCTCGAAGTAGTTGCTCTCGACGAGCACCTGCGCGCCCATGCGGGCGTTGATGGCGGTGTCCGCCACGTCCTGGAGGTAGTTGTTCAGCATGTGCACGTGCGAGTGCCGGACGAGCGGGACGCGGGAGTTCACGTCGTGGAACCAGTTGTTGGCGTAGGTGATCAGGTCACCCGCCTCCCCCTCGCTGTCGCTGCTCGCGGTCAGCCCCGTCTTCCACGAGTGGTGGAGGTGGTTCCAGGAGATCGTGATGTACTCCGAGCCCTTTCTGACGTCGATCAGGGCGTCGTAGTGGTCCTTGTCGACGTCCGGGTACTCGTTGTAGATCTCGTTGTGGTCGACCCAGACGTTGGTGCTGTTGCGCTGGATGCTGATGCCGTCACCGGTGCCCTCGACGACGTGGTGGATCGTCAGGTTCCGGACGACGATGTTGTCCGCCTCGATGAGGTTGAGGCCGACGCCGTCGAACTCGCCCTGGTCCCCGACACCGAGGATCGAGACGTTCCTGACGCCCTCGAGTCGCATGTCCTCCGCGGCCATCGCGTCGCCGCTGACGGTCTCGTCGACGTAGATCACCAGACCCTGCTCGGGAGTCTCCTCGTGGTTCTGGAGCAACTCGTACATCGCGTCGCCGGGGTTGTCGTGACCGGTCGTGGGCCAGTACTCGCTGAGCACGACCTCGTTCACGGTGGCGGCCCCGAACCCTCCGGTGGTGCCGCCGTTCATCGAGGCGTAGCCGACGGGCGCGTCCTGCGCGACCGGGGCCGCGTCGTCTCCCGCGTCGCCTCCCTCCCCGTCCTGCCTGTCCTCCCCGTCCTCCCCGGGCGAGATGTTGCCGGCGCCGGCGCCGGCGGTCACGGTGGCCGGGACCTCCTCGCACGGCTGGACGGTGTAGTCGTAGGGGATGCCGTTGACGGTGCCGCGGGTCACCGGGTCGCCGGAGTTCACGAAGCAGTTGTCCCGGCTCTCCAGGTTGCCCGGCTGGGTGCCGACCACGTCGAGCTGGAACGGCTCCGGGACGTTCTCGAAGTAGTTGCCCTCCACCAGGACGGCCGCGTCGGAGCTGGACCTGACGCCGTAGTCGCTGATGTCCAGGTAGTAGTTGTTGTAGACGTGCGCGGGGTCGGCGAAGCGCACCCAGGGGTTGCGTTCGACGGTGCCGTCGAACCAGTTGTGGTGGTAGGTGACGTTCAGCCGGCCGACGTCCTGCGCTCCGTTGTCCGGGTTGTGGCCCACCAGCATGTTCTTGCCGTGGGTGGAGTGGTTCCACGACATGGTGACGAACGACGAGCCGCGCTTGACGTCGGCGGCGCCGTCGTAGCCGCCGACGAAGGTGTTGTGGTCGATCCAGACGTGGTGGGAGAACATCTGGACGTTGATCGCGTCGTCGGCCCAGTCGTCGAACGTGAGGTTCTGGACGATGACGTTGTGGACCGCGTCGTCGGGCGGCGCGGTGACGCTGTCGTCGATGGGCAGCCCGATGTTCAGGCCCCCGCCGGTCAGTGCGGCGTCCGCGCCGAGGCCGACGATCGTCTTGTCCGAGGTGACGTCGTGCATCGGTCCTGGCAGCTCGATCGCGCCGTCGACCTGGATGATCAGCGGCCCGGCCGTGGCGATCGCGTCGAGGAACGCGTCCGCCGTGCTCACCGTCACCGTCGCGCCACCGGCGCCGCCCGTCGTGCCGGACTGCCCCCAGCCCGCCACCGCGGCGAAGCCGGTCGGCGTGCCGACGGCGCCCGTCTGCTGGCGTGGCGCCACGGGGTCGGCGCCGGCCGTCGTCGGCGCGATCGCCACGAGGCCCCCGGCGAGCAGCGCCGCCGCCGCTCCGGAGGCGAGCGCGACGTGCCTTCGCCGCCCGCTCGCGTGTCGAGGATGTTGCATGTGCGACCTCCCTGGAACTCTCGCATCCGTTCTCGGTTCTGTCTGGGAGCGATCGCCACCAACGACGCGCGCACGGCGGTTCTCCTTTCCGAATGCGCATCGATTCCCGGGTCTGTGAGGAACGGTGGGGGGTGGGACGTTCCCTGGTGACTCGTGGAAATCCTCGGCAGAGTTCTGTGGACCATAACGCCGCGTGCGTGGACTAATCCGTCTGACCTGGTCAGATGCCTCATCAAGACGTTCTGTGAGGGAGAAGGAACGGGGCCGGAACGCCGCGCCCGAGTGTCCGCGTGTGACGCGTGCCGGCGCACTTCGGTGTGTCTTCGACGTGCTTCGGGGAACGCTGGCGTGCGGTGGCCCGCGTTGAGGGCGAAAACTGTCCGCGGCAGGATGACACGGCGACGGGCGTGCTTTTTGTCCCAGGGAACGAAAAGCACGCCCGCCGTTTGCGATGTTAGCGGGTGTGGCGCAGCTCGCCCGCTCCCGCGTGGGTGTCGAGGAGGGAGGGCAGTGCCCGGGGGTGGTCGACGCGGGTGCGCAGGGTCGGGGTCCAGCCGGCGTCGTCGCCGACCTGGGCCTCGGGGTTGGCCGCGTTGTAGGCGTCGAGCAGGTCGACGGGGCGGCGGTTGACGAGGTTGCCGCTCTCCGTCACCGAGGTGCCGGCGGTCCAGCGGTGGATGACCGACGCCGGGTCGGTCCCGCCCGGCAGGGTGAACGCGTTGTGCTCGGCGACCAGCGCGGACTCGGCGCCGATTCCCCAGCTGTAGACGTAGTAGTAGGGCGAGTCGGCGTCCTGGCGGAAGTGGTTGTTGTAGACGTCGACCTGTCCGAAGCGGACGCGCGGGGCGCGCTCCCCGACGTTCTCGAAGAGGTTGTGGTGGAACGTCGTCCGCAGCCTGCCGCGGTCGGTGCCGCTCGCGCCGTCGCTGTTGCCGATGAGGATGCTCTTGGAGTGGTCGGTGAAGACGTTCCAGCTGACCGTGACGAGGTCCGCGCCGCGCACGATGTCGAGCAGGCCGTCGTGCTGCTGGTACAGCGCGCCGAAGTACCGGGGCTGCTCGCTGTCGGGGCGTCGGCCGTCGGTGAAGGTGTTGTGGTCCAGCCAGACGTTGGTGGCGCCGTCGAGGACCACGTTGTCGTACTCGGAGTTCCACTCGCCCTCGTTGCGGCCGTCCCACTGCGGGAAGCAGTCGTAGGCGTCCTCGAACGTGACGTTGCGGATGATGACGTTGTGCGCGCCCCGCACGTCGAGGGTGCCGCCCAGCAGCCTCGCGTCGTCCCCGGCGCCGATGATGGTGGTGTGGGAGCCGACGGGCAGCACCACGCGCTCCGCCTGGTTGGCGGCTGAGGCCAGCCGGGCGTCCTCCATCGGGCCCGACGGCATCACCTTTCCCCAGGTGGCCGGGTCGTAGGCCGTCAGGTAGCCGTCGAGGGTGTACCCGTCGGTCGCATAGTCGTCGCAGGTCAACGGGTTGCCCTGGTCGTCGGTGTTGGCGTCGATGGTGCCCTCGATACGGATGATCCTCGGGGTGTCGGCGTCGCCGGCCGTGAGCGCGGCGGCCAACTCGGCGCGGTTCGCGACGGTGTACACGTGCTCGGCGTCGGCGGCCGAGCCGCCCGTGACGCCCTCGCCCGCCGAGCCCCAGCCGTCGCCCGCCGGGAGGACGGCGCGGGCCGGGTCGGGCGCGGGGCGGCCGGTGCCGGCGGCGGTGGCGGTCGTGGCGTCGCCGGCCTGGGCGGTTCCCGGCACGAGCGTGACGGTCAGGGCCGCGCATCCGGCCAGGGCGGCGAGGAGCGTCGTGCGCGTCGTCGTACGGAGACGCGCGGGGTGCGCGGAGGGTGTGGGTCTGTGGTGGCGCATGGTGTGTGTGCGGTCCTTCGGGGGTGAGGGCCGGGCGCGCCGACGGGCGACTCGCCGACGCGTCCGGCCGGCCTGTTCAGACGCCGATGTCGGGCTGCGGGCCGGCGCCGTCCTGGAGGATGGCGGGCACGTCCTCGGCGGGGTCGAGGGTGTAGTCGTAGAAGTCGGAGGGGTCGAAGGTGTCGCCGCCGCCGGTCTCCTGGTCGCCCTCGCTGTCGACGACGATGCTGCCGCGCTGGGTGAGGGCGGCGGTGTCGTCGCGGTAGTAGGGGTCGTTGACGCCCTCGAAGTAGCTGTTCTCCAGGACCATCCTGGTGGAGCCGCGCGAGTGGTTGCCGCTGCCGGTGTCCTGGAGCCAGTTGTTGTAGAGGTGGGCGCGGGCGACGTTGTCGGTGCTGGGGTTGCGGGAGTTGGTGTCGCGGATCCAGTTGTGGTGGATGGTCATCTCGGCGGTGACGTTGTCGGTCCAGCCGATGCCGAAGGTCTTGTTGTTCTCGGCGATGATGTTCCAGGACACGGTGAGGTTGGTGGTGTCCTTGCGGCTGTCGATGAGGCCGTCGTTCATGCGCTCCAGCCGGTTGTGGTCGATCCACACGTTGCTGGCGGTGTCCATCTGGATGGCGTCGTAGTCGTAGGCGTCGTCACCCGGGTCGTCGTCGGGCATCCGGGTGTCGCGGATGGTGAGGTTGCGGATGATGACGTTGTTCGTGCCCTCGCCGAGGAAGAACCCGCCGCCCACGATCTGACCGGAGGTGCCGACGCCCACGATCGTCTTGTTCGACGCGACGTCGATCTCCTCACCGTGCGGGTTCACGGTGATGGTGCCGGCGACCTTCACGACGTAGGGCTCGTCCGCGCCCGCGTACTCGACCAGCTCGTCGAGGGTGGTGACGGTGACCTCCTCACCGCCGGCGCCGCCCGTCGTCCCGCCGTCGGTGGAGGCGAAGCCGTCGGCGGCGTCGGGCCACGCCTGGGTGGGGGCGGGGGTGGTGCTGGGGTTGGCGGTGGCGTTGCCGGTGAGGGCACGGGGGCCGAGCAGCGAGGCGCACAGGGCGAGTGCGGCCAACGCGGCGACGAACCACCAGCGGTGTCTCGCGATCGTCGTGGTCATCGGTCTTCTCCAGTGTTGTGGGGGGTGTGTGACAGCTGACAGGCCCAGCCCCCGCCCGCCGTCGAAACTTTCGAAGTGGCACCGAGGTTGTACGGCGCGGGGACTATAGAAAGGGCTTGCTATGCCGTCAAGGCCCCGAAACCACGGGATTTCCGAGCCCGCGCGGGCCTCGAAACGTTCGACGTGCCGTGCCTAGACTCCCCGCATGTCCTCGTCACCGGCGTCGTCGCCCGAGCCGTCGACCACCGAGCCGTCGACCACCGAGCCGTCGTCGCCCGAGCCGTCGCCCTCCGGGCCGTTGACCACCGCGCAGCTCGCGGAGCGCGCCGGGGTCTCCGTCGCGACGGTCTCGAAGGTGATCAACGGGCGGCCCGACGTCGCCCCCGCCACCCGCGCCCGCGTCGAGGAGCTCATCCGCGACCACGGCCACCGCCGCCAGAAGCGCCCCGCCCGCGCGGCGCCCGTCCTGGAGCTCGTCTTCCGTCAACTGCGCGACTCCTACGCCCTCAAGATCATCAACGGCGTCCAGATCGTGGCGAGAAAGCACCGCCTCGCCGTCGTCCTCTCCGAGCTCCAGGGCCGCCGCACCCCCACCTACGGGTGGGTGGAGGACGTGCTCTTCCGCCGCCCGACCGGCGTCATCGAGGTCTTCTCCGGCCTCACCGACACCCAGAGCGGCCAACTCCGCAGCCGGGGCATCCCGTTCGTCCTCGTCGACTCGGGCGGCGAGCCGGACCACGCCTCCCCGTCCGTCGGCGCCAGCAACTGGACCGGCGGCCTCAGCGCCGCCCACCACCTCATCCAGCTCGGCCACCGCCGCATCGCCGTCATCTCCGGGCCCGAGTTCGCCATGGCCAGCCGGGCGCGCGTCGACGGCTACCGCGCCGCCATGGACACGGCGGGCGTGCCCGTCGACCCGGCCCTGGTCCGCGTCGGCGACTTCCAGACCGAGGGCGGCCACCGGCACGCCGTCGACCTGCTCCGGCTGCCCGACCCGCCGACCGCCGTGTTCGCGTGCAACGACATGCAGGCCCTCGGCGTGTACCGCGCCGCCGCCGAGGCCGGGCTGCGCATCCCCGACGACCTGAGCGTCGTCGGCTTCGACGACCTGCCCGCCGCGCACTGGGCGTTCCCGCCGCTGACCACCGTTCGCCAGCCGCTGACGGAGATGGCGGCCACCGCCGCCACCATGGCGATCACGCTGGCCGAGGGCCGCCCCCTGGCCCAGCCCCGCGTCGAACTCGCCACCGAACTCGTCATCCGCGCGAGCACGGGCCCACCACGCGACCGGTGACGCCGCGCCGTCCCATCCGCTCACGGGCGGGACGCCAACGGCCGGCGCGCGCGGACCAGGAGCGTTCCGGTCTCCTCGCTCTCCGGATTGGCCGAACCCGTGTCCCTGCCGGCGACGGGATGACATCGTGGAGCGACGGCCGAGGTCCAGCCTTTCCCCGTCATCCCTTGAGGAGACAGAAGGGGTGACCCGCTGGGTCCGCGAAGACCCTCCACCCGTGGGGGTCGACGTGGAGCAGCGTGGCGCCGGAGTCGAGGACCTGTTCCTGGGCCTGATCAAGGTCCGGGACCTCGATGTCCAGGTGAAACTGCTGTGGGTACGCGCTGTCCGGCCAACGCGGCGCGTGGTAGTCCTCCACTCGCTGGAACCCGAGTACCTGGCCGGAGTCCGTGTGAAGTGTCGAGAAGTCGTTGCTCACTGCCCACCTGGCATCGGGCTGGTTGACCGCGCCGCCGAGGAGCGATTGATAGAACCTGGCGAGAACAAGGGCGTCCGGACAGTCCAGAACCACGCACTGCAACCTGCCAACCACTGGTGATCCTTCCGCCCAAAGGGCCCCGGCTCTGGCGAGCCACGGCCCGACGCGCAGGAAGTCACAGCGTGGGCCGCCGAGCATGTCGACCCTAGCCGCCACGTCGTCTGTTCGTCTGTTCGTCTGTTCGTCTGTTCGTCTTCGCCGCTCAGCGCGCGGAGCTGCGCCGCGCGTGAACGCTGTCGGGGGCGCCCGCCCCCGGGGGGTGGGTGTGAATCAGCTCCGGGGGCGGGGGTGTCCCTCACCGCGTTGCGGCACCCCAGTGAAGGGGCGGACCGGGGCGGGAGCGGCCAGGGGGGCGCATCCCTGGCCGCTCGGGGCTGGTCCGGTCGGGGGACTTGCCCGGCCCTCTCGGCCGGAGGTTCGGCGCGAGAGGGCCGGGATTCTCGGGGCTACGGGCTTCCCCTCCCGTGTGCGTCGCCGCTGAGGGCGTGGTGTCCGCGTCCGCCTCCCGTGAGCGGGCCGAACAGGGCCGGTCCGAGGAGGAGGACGGACAGCAGGAGCGGTCCGGCCGCGCGGGCGGCACCCGCCGCCAGGGAGCGCAGGCGGAGGCGGACGCCCTGGCGGTCGTCGCACCGCGTGCGTTGCCCGCGTTGTCGGCGGGGCTTGGCGTGTGTTCCCGAGCGGTGACGCGCCACCGGCACCTCGGGAACGGGCGCGTCGCGTGCCGGGGCGCGGCGGCCGGCCGGCGGCGGCCACGGCGTGGCGCCCACGGGCGCGTGAACGGGGTCGACGCGCCAGTACCGGTGGGTGGTGAGGCGGAACTGGTTGTGGTGCAGGCCGTGTTCCTGTGTGTGGCCGAGCGCCCAGACCTGCACGGGCCGGGGTTCGTCCCGCGCGAGGTCGGACTGGGCCGAGCAGGTCAGACACGCCGCCCGGTACAGCGCGGCGGGCGCTTCCGCGGCACGCTCCGCGCAGAGCTTGAGCGCGGCGCCCCGCAGGATCACGTAGGCGCTCACCGCGCTCCTCCCCGTGCCTTGCCGCCCCTGCTCTCGCGGTTCTTCCTGTTGGTCTCGTTGGCTTCCCGTGCCAGCTTCCGCAGCTTCCGTAAGGTGTCGCTGTCCTGGCTGTCCGGCGTCGCCCCCTGCGGGTTGGGGGCAGACGTCGAGGCCGTGGCCTCCCCGCTCACCGGATGACGTCCACACCGTGGATCCGGGGCGGCTCCGCGTCGTGGGGCAGCAGGTCCGACAGCGCACGGACGAGGACCGCGCTACTGTGGCTCATTGTCATCAACCTCCTACCGGTTGAGGCCGCGCCCCGGGACGGTCGCCTCCGTCGCCGGGGTCTTCTGCGCGGCCGTTCGTTGTGCCCGACAGCACCGTGTCAGTCAACCGAGAGTGTCCACGGTTGCACGTCGGGCTACTTCCTCTCTCAGAGTGCACCCAGATCAGGGTGTGTGCAAGCCTTCATCAACGGTCTTTCACCCTAGAAAATCAGAAAGTTGACGACCATTTCGGCGGCGTGCATGTGATGATTTCATTTCGGCTGTCAGAGGGCCTTCATGATGGAAGAGGAGGGGTGCCATGGGAGCAGCGACATCCGGGTCCACCGTTCCCCGGAGGCAGTTGGGTCGCCATCTGCGCGAACTCCGGTCGCGGGCGCGCTTCACGCTCAAGAGGGCGGCGGAGGTGCTGGAGTGGAGCGAGGCCAAGATGTGGCGGATCGAGAGCGGCCACACGTCCGTGCGGAGCCACGATGTACGGCTCATGTGCGAGATCTACGGCGCGCGGGCGGACCTGACGGACGCCCTTGTCGGTCTGGCGAAGGAGACCAAGGCGCGCGGCTGGTGGCACGCCTACGGGGACGTCATCCCTGAGCAGTTCGACGTCTTCGTGGGTCTGGAGGAGGCGGCGTCACAGATCGACTGGTACGAGAGTGACCTCGTGCCTGGGCTGTTCCAGACCGAGGACTACGCGCGCCTGGTCATGCGTGGTGGGTACGGGTCCGAAACGAGCGAGGAGGAGATCGAACGCAGAGTGGAGCTACGGGTCGCCCGTCAGGTTCTTCTGACACGGTCCGCCGCGCCCGCGACGTTGCGTGTAGCTCTCAGCGAACCGGTCATCTCACGACCGGTCGGCGGCCATAAAGTCATGGCGGAGCAGCTCAGCCGTATGGTGGAGTTGTCTGATCTCCCCAACGTGCACCTGCGCGTCGTCCCGGTCAGCGTGGGGTTTCATCACGGGATGTTGACTGGCCAGTTCGGCGTTCTGCGGTTCCCGCGCAAGGGAGATGGCGCAGACACGGAGCCCCCCACCGTCTATGCCGATGGCTACACCGGCGACCTCTACCTCGACAAGCCAAGTGAGGTGGAGCGCTACGACAGGGCGTTCTCAGACATCTGGAACGCAGCACTCGACGAGCAGGAGACGAGAGCCCTGCTCTCACAGGCGGTAAGGAACCATGAACAGGAAGATAGTTGAGCCTGGCTGGCGGAAGTCCAGCTACAGCAATCACCAGTCGGCCTGCGTCGAGGTGCGCGACGGCGTGCCGGGCGTGATGCCCGTCCGGGACAGCAAGACTCCGGGCGGCCCTGCGCTCGTCTTCCCGGCGGCTCGCTGGCAGGCGTTCGTCGCCTCGCTCAGGGATGGCGAGCTCTGACGCGACGACGAGAACGAACGAAGGCGCGCCCCACGGAGCCGAGTGTCCTCGGCGCGTGGGGCGCGTCGTCGCGTGCGCGGCCGGGCGGGAGGCGGGGCCGCGGCGGTTCAGCGGGCGGCCACGTGGAGGTCCAGCCCGCTCGTCCCCGGTGTCTCGCGTCCCGGCAGCAGCCGCAGGGAGTGGTCGTAGTCGCGGTCCAGGTGGCGGAACGGGACGGGCTCCTCCGTGAAGAGGCCGTCGAGGCGTTCCGCGAACGCGCGGGTCAGGGCCTCGTACCGCTCCGGCGGGATCTCGTAGGTGTTGCAGACGGCGAACGGCTGAAGCGGCCGCATGCCGGTGAACCAGAACACGCCGTGCTGGATCGGGTGAAGCACGTCGGCCAGGCGTCCGTGGGCGCCGCGGTCGGAGAACGCCGGCTCGCGGGCGCCGGCCGTCACCGAGATCAGGGCGCGCCGGCCGGCCAGGGGGCTCTCCTCGCCGTAGGGCGGCGCGACGGAGGGGCCGTAGGCGAAGCCGCGGCTGAGCACCCGGTCGAACCAGCCCTTCAGGATCGCCGGCACCGAGAACCACCACAGCGGGAACTGGAGGATCACCGCGTCCGACCAGAGCAGCTTCTCCTGCTCCGCCGCCACGTCGGGCGTCAGCCGGCCCGCGTGCGTCGCCTGTTCCGAGGCGTCCATGACGGACAGCCGCTCCTCGGGATCGTGGTCCGGGAAGTCGTCGGCGTCCACGACCGTCTTCCACTTCATCGCGTACAGGTCGGAGACGCGCACCTCGTGCCCCGTCGCGCGCAGGTGCTCGACGGCGAACCCGGCCAGGGCGGTGGTGAGGGAACGGGGCTCCGGGTGGGCGTGGACGACGAGGATCTTCTTGGCTTCGGTCATGCGGACACGTTCTCCCGGGGGCGAGGCGGCAGCCAGCACCCCCTTCAGCCGACGGAGTCCCAGTCCTGGTACCGCGAGTACCAGGGCGGATCGGGGACCATGGACACGTGGACCACGACCTGAAGACCGCGCCGAACACCGACGGCACCGACGGCACCGACGGCACGGCGGACGGCGGCACCGGCTCGGGCGGGGCCCAGGCCGCGGCAGCCGTCGACGGGATCGGTGACGACCAGCGCGCCCTCGGGCGCTACCTCAGCGTGCGCCGCTCGCGCGTCGCCCCGGAGCACGTCGGGCTCGCCGGCGGCGGGCGCCGCCGGGTGCGGGGCCTGCGCCGCGAGGAGCTGGCCCAACTCGCCGGCATCAGCGTGGACTACTACGTCCGCCTCGAACAGGGCCGCGCCACCCAGCCGTCCCCCGAGGTGCTCGACGCGCTCGCCAGCGCCCTCCGCCTCGACGCGGCCGAGCGCGCGCACCTCACCACCCTGGCGACCCACACCTCGACCCGCCGCAGCCTCGTGCCGCAGGCCAGGGTCAGCCCCGCCCTGCGCCGGATCCTCGACGCGATGGCGCACCTGCCGGCCTTCGCGACCGACCACCGTCTCGACGTCGTCGCGTGGAACCGTCTCGGCGGTGAACTCGTCGGCGGCCTGGACGATCCGGGCCGCCGCGACCCGAACAACGCCCGCTACCTGTTCCTCGACCCCGCCTCCCGGCTCCTCCACCCCGAGTGGGAGGACCGGGCGCGTGAGGCCGTCGGACAGCTCCGGGTCTCCACCGGGCGCTACCCCGCCGACGCCGAACTGGCCGCCCTCATCACCGAACTGTCCGAGCGCAGCTCCGACTTCCGCCGCATCTGGGCCACCGGCGAGGTCGTGATGTGCACGGCGGGCCGCAAACGCCTGCGCCACCCGACCGCGGGCCTCCTCACCCTCGACTACGAGACCCTCCACGTGCCGGCGACCCCGGGCGTGACCGGCCTCGTCCTCCACGTGCACACCGCCGAGGCCGGCAGCCCGGACGCCGTCGCCCTGGCGCGGCTCGTGAGCTGAGCGGGGCCGTCCTCGACCCCTCACGGGCGGGCGGCGGAGCCGTCGGCGCGCCCACACGCTGCCCGCGGACCCGTCGACGCCGCCCGGGTGGGGAGGGAACAATGGCGGGAGTCGACGAGCGGGGGAGAGCGTGGGCGGCGAGCAGCTTCCGGGTGCGGGGTCCGAGAGCGGCGGCTTCGTCGCGCTGCCGGCGGGCGGGGACCGCACGCCCGACGTCCGGGGCAACGGCCGGGCGCCCGTCAGCGCCGGGCCGTCGTCCTCTCCCGCCGCCCCGATCCACCAGCCCGGCGGCTTCCCCACCGACAGTTCCCGGCCCAACCGGCAGGGGTGTTGGGACAGGCTGGGCCCCGCCACGCGCGGCAGGCTCCGGGAGATGGCCGGCGGCGTGATCGACTGGTGGGCCCGGCTGGAGGAGGACGACGACGAGCGCCCCACGGCCTTCGTCTTCGGGCCTGACGGCCTGTGCAAGGCCAGCCCCACGACGCGCGACGGCCGGCCCGTGTACCTGGTGGAGCGTCTCCGGCTGGACGCCGGAGCGATGCGGCGGCGGACGTTCACCACCGGGACGACGACGTCCACGGTCCGGTCGCGGGTCGCCTCCCGCCTGCTCGGTGGCACCCCGACCGAACCCGCGCCGTCCGGCGCGTCCGAGACCTCCGACGCGTCCGCGAATCCGCTGGACCTGAGCGACCACGCGCGCGGCGTCCTCGGGAACTTCCCCGCCGAGGTGCAGGACTTCCTCCAACGTCCCTTCCTGGGCGACGACCGGCGCGTCGTGGCGGACTACTACTACGAGGAGTCCGTCGAGATGGCGAGCCAGCGGCTGTTCGCCGTCTTCTGCCTGTCCGCCGACCGGAACGTGACGCTGGCCACGGGCACCCGCACGCTGCCCCGTGGCAGGTCTCTGAGGAACGCGCGGTGGGAGATCGAGTGCTACCACTCCGTTGTCCGGACTCCGTCCCGGCCCCGGTGAGATGAGCGGGCCGTAGCCCGTCTCCCGCCGCGGGCCCGGAACGCCGCGCGCCCCGAGCCCTCCGAGCGCCGCTCGGACGCCCGACGGCGAATCCGTTGCAGACGCACAGAGCGGCACCGCGCTCTCACGGCCGGCGAGGACGCGCCGCCGCCCGCTCCCTACCGGCGAGTCGTTGAGACCGCCAACAACGTGGGGTCATGCGCCGTTCTTCCGCAGAGCGGCCGTTGTTCAGAAACGTCCCGAAGGATCTCTCCGCGCACCCACGGCACCGACGCCGTTCCACCACGATCCACGGAGAGAGGCCCATGGTGTTGAATCACCCGGCGCGTCAGCGCGGCAGAGTCCGCCTCGGGTTGACCGCCGCGACCGTTCTCGCCCTCGCGGGCTCGGCCGCGTCCGCCATCCCCGCCACCGCGAACACCCCTGCGAACGCGCCTGCGAACGCCGCGAACGCCGCCGCCGACCGCTCGGAGCGGGACCGTTCCTGGAACGAGACGGCCTACCGCGGGCAGGTCCAGGTCATCAGGAGCGACGACGGCCCGGCCGACCCCACCACCCTCACCGGCACGGTCTTCGTCGACCGCGACCGCGACAGCGTGCAGGACCGCCGCGAGCGCGGCCTGGCCGGCGTCACCGTCTCCAACGGCCGGGACGTCGTGACCACCGACCGCCAGGGCCGCTACGAGCTCCCCGTCTACGACAACATGACGGCGTTCGTGACCCAGCCGGCCGGCTACCAGGTCCCGGTCGACGACGCGAACATCCCGCAGTTCCACTACAACCACCTCCCCGAGGGCTCCCCCGAGCTGCGCTACGGCGGCATCGCCCCCACCGGGCCGCTGCCGGACGCCGTGAACTTCCCCGTCGTGCGCAGCGGCGAGACCGACGCCCGCGCGCAGGAGTGCGTGATCGCCGGTGACCTCCAGCCCTACGACACGACCGAGGTCGAGTACGCCCGCCTCGGCGCGATCAGCGACCTCTCGCGGCGCGACGGCTACGAGGGCTGCGGCAGCCTCTTCGTCGGCGACATCGTCGGCGACGACCTCTCCCTCTACGACGACGTGCGCGGCCTGACGAGCGTCCTCAACGGTCCCGCCCGCATGCTGCCGGGCAACCACGACCTCGACTTCGACGCCCCGAACGCCGAGCACTCCTTCGACACCTTCCGCGCCCAGCTCGCCCCGGCGTACTACTCCTACGACGTCGGCAACGTGCACGTGGTGGCGCTGAACACCGTTCGCTACCCGTGCACCGGGGACGTCGACAACGCCGACGGCACCCACCCCGAGTGCGCCACCAGCACCCGCCGCTACAACGGCTGGATCGACGAGGAGCAGATGGCCTGGCTGGAGCGCGACCTCGCCAGGACCGACGACGACAGCCTCGTCGTGCTCGCCAGCCACATCAGCCTGCTCAACTGGGCCGACCAGGGCAGCAGGACCCACCAGGTCGACCAGGTCCAGCGCGTCCACGAGCTGCTCGAGGGCCGCGAGGCCGTCGCCGTCTCCGGCCACAGCCACTCGATCGAGAACATGCGGACCGGCGACGCGATGGAGGGCTGGCGTGAGCTGTGGGGCGTCGAGGGGCTGCCCTTCCCGCACATCACCGCGGGCGCCATCTCCGGCGACTGGTACTCCGGCGAGATGACCGAGAACGGCTACCCCACCGCCCTCGGGCGCGACGGCGGCCGGCCGGGCGTCCTGACGCTCGACGTGCGCGGCAACGACTTCCGCGAGCGGTACACGGTCACGGGTGAGAGCGACCGCGTGCAGACGCAGCTCGCCCTGAACAGCCCGACGTACCGGGAGTGGTACGAGGCGCGCCGCGCCTGGAACGCGGACCCGCAGGGCGCGGCGCCCGAGCCGGGCGACCCGCTGGTGATCGACCGGGACGACCTGGCCGGCGACACCTGGCTGACCACCAACTTCTTCATCGGCTCCACCGGCTCCACGGTCGAGGTCTCCCTCGACGGCCGCCCCTCCCAGCCCGCCACCCGCACGCAGGAGATGCGCGGCGAGGCGCCGAGGATCGGCGCCGAGTGGTCGGACCCGTACGCCGCCACCCAGCAGCTGGTCCACGGCGGCAGCGTCGCGGACCGCAGCATGCACCTGTGGCGCTTCGAGCTCCCGGCGACCCTCACCGAGGGCGAGCACCGGGCGCGGGTGCGGGCCACCGACGCCTACGGCCGGACCTTCACCGACACGATCACCTTCGAGGTGGTGGAGCAGCGCTGACGGCTGCTTGACACGGCGGGGGGTACGGCACCGGCGCGGGCCGGGGCCGTACCCCCCGCCGCCGTCGCCACGTTCCCACCGGGTGGTCTCACCGGGTGGCCTCGCCGGGTGTGACATGCCGCTGTTGGCGTAATGGTCCGGCCAGGCCCGTCGGCTGCGCCACTCTGTGCGCGATGACCACGGTCGTGTCGGGCAGGCGTTCGAACAGCGTGAGAAGCGGACCGGCCTCGCGGGCTGGTGCCTCCCCGTCGTCAGGTCACACGAGGCACGGAACGAGAGGTCGCGGCTATGACACCGGGCGAACGGCGGCCCGACAAGGACGAGCACACGGTCGACCGGTCGGAGGGGTTCGGGGAACGGCTGCTGGGGGTGCTGCTGGACCGGGCCCACGAGATGCCGCCGCAGCTGATCGCTCCGCTGATCGCGGAGGAGGTGGCCAGGGTCGGCGGCCGTGACGTGTCGATCCTTCTCCAGGACTACGCGCAGTTGCTCCTGGTGCCGCTGTCCGGCAGAGGACTGGTCGTCGGCGAGCCCGAGCACATCGGCGACTCCCACGCCGGCACCGCCTTCCTGCGGGGGGCCACGGTCGAGGTGCCGGAGGCCGGCGGCGTCCGGATGTACCTGCCGTTGCTGGACGGCAGCGACCAGGTGGGAGTGATGGTCCTCACCCTGGACACCGTCGACGACGACGACCGGCGGCTCCTGCGCAGGCTCGCCGGCCTGGTCGCCGACATGCTGGTCACCAAGCACAGCTACACCGACCAGTTCTTCCTCGCCCGACGCCGCGAACCGATGAGCGTCGCCGCCGAGATCCAGTGGTCCCTGCTGCCGCCGTTGGCGATGACCGTGCCGCAGGTCTCGGTGGCCGGAATCCTCGAACCCGCCTACAACATCGCCGGTGACAGCTTCGACTACGCCCTCAACGACGACATCCTGCACGTGGCGATGCTCGACGCGATGGGCCACGGCCTGGACGCCGCCACGATGGCGACGGTCGCCGTCGGCGCCTACCGGCACGCCAGACGCGCCAGCATCGACCTGGCCGAGATCTACGCGCTCATGGACCGGGCCATCGCCGAGCAGTTCGGGCCCGACCACTTCGTCACGGCGCAGATGATGCGCCTGGACATCACGACGGGCCAGCTCCAGTGGGTCAACGCGGGGCATCCCGCACCGCTGCTGATCCGCGACAACCGCGTCATCCGCCACCTGGAGAGCCCCACCACCCTGCCGGTCGGCTTCGGCGGTGAACAGCCACGGATCAGCGAGCAGACACTCAGAACCGGCGACCGGCTGCTGTGTTTCACCGACGGCGTGATCGAGGAGCACGAAGCCCACGGCGTGCAGTTCGGCGAGGAACAACTCGTCCGCTGCGTCAACCGCGTCGGGGAAACGGGAGGAAGGGCGCGGGAGGTGGTGCGCTGGCTCTCCCACACCCTGAAGCAGGCACGGGGCGGAAGCACCAGCGACGACGCGACCCTCTTCCTCATCGAGTGGCGCGGCGCCGCCGCGGACCACCTCGCCCTCCTGGACGAGGAGGCCGACGGGGACGGGGACGGGGCGGGTAGAGCCTGGGGCGCACGCGTACGGTGACGGCGGACGGCCGACAGGACTCCTCGCGGCGTCAGGCGACAGGCGTCAGGCGTTCCGGCGCCGGTCCCGGACCTCCGCGAGGCGCTGGAAGCCGGCCGACTCGTAGGTGGCGACGCCGCCCACGTTGGAGCTCGGGGTGCAGACGACCGCGCTCGACGAGCCCAGCTCCCGCAGCGCCGCCGCTGCGGCGACGGTGATCGCGCGGCCGTAACCGTGGCCGCGATGGTCCCGGTGCACGCCCAGCGGCTCGATCAGGCCGGGCCTGCCCGGACCGGCCGACCACACCGTCACCATCGCCACCGCCGCGTCCCGCTCGTCGTACGCGAGCAGGCACCGGGCGTCGGCGTACAGCGGGCCCGCCGCCATCGCCCGCCAGTGGCCCTCCGTGAACGTCGACCCGTCGAACACCGCCCGCTGCACGGCGACCCGCGCGGGCACGTGCTCGGGACCGACCACCTCGATCCGCAGGCCGGGCTCCGCCGCCGGCGCCGCCACCGGCTCCGTGAGGTCGCGGCGCAGCGGCGTCCACGGCTCGTCGATCTCCCAGCCCGCCTCGCCCAGCAGGTCCTGGACGAGCGCGTCCATGGGCGCCTCGACGCACGCCTTCCCCGCCGGCAGGACGCCGCGCTCCGGCTCCGTCAGATCCTCGACCAGCCGCCGCGCCAGCTCCTCGTCCCCTCGGGCGTCGGGGGCGATCGTCAGCCGCACCAGGCCCGGACCGTCCAGCAGCCCGACGGCGAGGATCCGCCCGTCCCGGCTCCACCTCCGGACGGCCGCGGCCGTCGCCGCCGCGCCGAACCGCTCGAACCAGCCCACGTCCCCCGGGTGCAGGTGCACCGACGGCCCGTCGTGCTGCCACTCCCCCAGCGCGCCCACGGCCTCGCGCAAACCGTCGACGCCCGGCGTGTCCACCATGACTGCCATCCTTCGATGACACACCACCACGACGCCGGCCCGCACCCGGTTTTACGGCCTGGCGCCCTGCCGGCGGGTGCGGACGTCGCGGTGGACGTACGTGGCGGTGGCCAGCGCCGTCACCAGGTGGAAGAGCCACGTGCCGTGGGTGGGCGTCCAGTCCTGGGTGATGTAGTAGGGCGGGTTGGCGGTGGCCTGCCACCCGAGGCACAGCACGGCGAGGACCGCTCCGCCGTAGCCCGTCAGCCGCGCCCCGGGCCGGGAGCCCGGGACGAGCGTCGCGAGGGCCACGAGGACCGTGGCCACCCCGACGGCGGTTCCGAGGGAGGTGAGGGCTCCCCAGACCCGGTCCGGCGTCACGTCGTCCCGCTGGAGAACGTTGGCGATCGGCCGGCCGAACGACCGGATGACGGACTCGGTCAGCCCGTCGGCCCGGTATCCGGGCAGGAACAGGGTGATCGCGTACAGCAGCAGGAGCACCGCCGGCGGGGCCAGCCGTCGCCACTCCCGCCCGCGCGCCGTGGGCGTGACGCGTCGGGTCGCCGTGGGGGTGGCGCGTCGGGTCGCCGTGGGGGTGGCGCGTCGCGTCGCCGTGGGCCGGGCGGGCGCCCGCAGCAGGGCGGCGCACTCGGCGGCGGTGGGCCGCTGCTCGGGATGGGCCGAGGTCATCCGGGTGAGCAGGGACAGCAGAGGCTCCCGGAGGGAGGACCGCACCTCGGGCAGGAGCTGCGCGGCGGGCAGACGGTGGCCCGTCAGCTTCTCCACGAGGACGACGCCCAGCGCGTAGACGTCGGAGGCGGGCGTGGCGGCGCGGCCCTGGAGCTGTTCGGGGGCCATGTAGGCGGGCGTGCCGAGGAACCTCCCCGTGGTGGTGGCGTTCCGGGTGAGGGACGCGTCGTCGCGGGCAATGCCGAAGTCCATCAGCACGGTGCGCCCGTCGGCGCAGATCATGACGTTGGCGGGCTTGACGTCCCGGTGGACGATCCGCGCCGCGTGGACGTGCGCGAGCACGTCCGCCAGGCACGCCCCGGTCTCCTCGACCGAGTCCACGTGGGCGAACTCCCAGGTGACGCCGTCCAGCAGCTCCATCACGAGATAGGGCAGGGGCCGGCCGTCGTGGTCGACCGTGCCGGCGTCATGGACGGTGACGATGCCGCCGTGGCGCAGCGAGGCGAGCGTCCGGGCCTCGCGGGCGAACCGCTCGGCCGCCTCCGGGTACTCCGTGACGCCGGTGACGAACTTGACGGCGACCCGCCGGCCGAGGGTCCGGTCCTCCGCCTCCCAGACCTCGCCCAGCCCGCCCCGGCCGAGGACCCGTTCCACGCGGTAGCGGTCGCCGACGGCCATGCCCTGGTGCACCCGATCCCCCTGGGAGTGAGCCGAGTCGATGTGCTGGTCAATCTAGACCAGACCATGACAGCACCGTCGGCGACTGCGGTGTCGCGCCCCGCCCCTGGTCACTCCGGGGTGGTCACTCCGGGGGCGGGACGACCGGGGTCAGCAGGAGCGTGCCGGCCACGCCCGTGTTCTGGGCGAGGGTGGCGGTGGCGGCGGGGTAGGTGAGGGGGTTCGCGCGCTGGGGCCACAGCGTCTGGACCGTGCCCCAGGCGGTGGTGCGCGCGGTCTCGATGCCGAAGCTGCTGACGATGTGCTTGAGCGGCTCGGCGCCCTCGGTGGGGACGCGCAGCAGCCGCGGCTCGAACTCGGCGCGGACCTCGGCCTCGGCGCTGGCGAGGAGGTCGTTGACCTTCTGGTAGTCCTCGTGGACGGGCGGGGTGTCGGGGGTGGTGTCGCGTTCGGCGCAGGTGTCGATGACGGACAGCGCCAGGTCGTGGTTGATGTGCGCGTTCATGCCGGCCAGGGCGAACTGGATCGGCCAGACGACGCGGTGGGAGCGGGCGGCGAACAGCGGTCGCCAGGCGGCGTTGACCGGGCGGCCGGTGGCGTGGACCGCTCACGGAGTACAACGAGCGCCCCGGGGGGAGGGGCACGTACGTTCCGGTGACGCGGCGCGGCGCGTTGACGGGACGGGGCGGGGCGGGCCCGGGCAGCCGCCTGGTCCCGGTCGGTCAACTCCCCTGTGGGAACTTTGCCGTTACCGAACCGGGAACGTATGTTCCTCGCCAGTTCCCTGCGATGACGCAGGATCGGGCAGTCCCGGACGACGGCAGAGAGGCGACGCGGTGAGCGAGGGAGACGCGACGGGGGCAGGCCCGCTCAGGCCCGACGATCCGGCGGAGGTCGGCCCCTACCGGCTCCTGGGTCGCCTCGGCACCGGCCGTCTCGGGGTGACCTACCTCGCGCGGTCCGCCGAGGGCCGGGCCGTGGCGCTGAGGGTGGTGGAGGAACGGCTGGCGCGTGACGCCGCGTTCCGCGCCCGGCTCGGGGAGACGGTCGAGGCCGCCCGCCGCGTCGAGCCCGGCCCGCTCCTCGTCCCGTTCGTGGACGCGAACACGGGCGGCGCGGACGCCGCCGACGGCGACGGCGGCGACGCGGGGGCGCCGCTCTGGCTGGCGACCGCGTACGTCGAAGCGCCCTCCCTGGCACGGCTGGTGGCGGAACGCGGCCCGCTGCCGGCCGAGGCCGCGCGCGAGACGGCCACGGCCCTGGCGACAGCGCTGGCGACGCTCCACGACGCGGGCCTCACGCACGGCGCGCTGACGCCGTCCGCCGTGCTGATGACCGAGGACGGGCCGCGCCTGGTGGACTTCGGCCTCGCGCACGTGCCGCGGCCGGAGTCCGCGAGCCTCGGCGACCCGCTCCTCGGCGACCCCGACTACCTCAGCCCCGAACGGCTCCTCGGCCTCCCGGAGACCGAGGCGTCGGACGTCTGCACGCTCGGCGCGGTGCTCCACTTCGCGGCGGTGGGCCGCCCGCCCTACGAGCTGGGCGACCTCGGCGGCACGGGCTCCGCGTACCAGCGGGCCGTGGCGACCCAGCGCATCGTGCACGAGAGGCCGGACCACGCGGCGGTGCCGGACCCGGCGTTGCGCGCGCTGATCGCCGCGTGCACGGACAGGAACCCGACGGCCCGGCCGTCCGCCGCGGGGCTGCCGCGGCTGCTCGAACAGCCGGTGCCGGCCGCGCCGCCGCCGCCGGCCCCGCCGCCGGGGCATCCGCCGGTGAGCGCGACGGCGCGGGCCGCCACCGTCACGGCGCCCGCCGTGGGCCCGCCGCCGGCCGCGCCGCCCCCGTTTCCCGCCGGTCCGGGGGGTCCGCCTCCGGGAGCGAAGCCGCGTGCCGTCGGGGGAGGCCGCAGGACCGGGCTCGCCGTCCTGGCCGGCGTCCTCTGCCTCGCACTGGTCGTGGTCGCGGTCGTCCTCGTCTCGCAGGGCTCGGACTCCGACCCGTCCGCCTCGCCGTCGGGAGACTCCACGACGGACGGCCAGGGCGGCGGCGTCGCCCCCAACGGGAAGCTCGGCTTCACCTGGGGCCTGACCGCGACCGACGCGGCCAGGGCGGTCGGCGGGGACGACTCCTACGCCCGTTTCGTCGGGGTGTGGCGGACCGACAGCAGCGTCGTGCTCGGCACGTCCGAGGGAATGACCGCACACGACCCCGCGACGGGCGAGGTCCTGTGGTCCTGGCAGCCGCCGGACGACGGGCTCGTGTGCAGCATGAGCCACCGCACGTCCGAGGACGTCGGCGCGTTCACCTACGGCGTGTTCAACTCGGAGGTGGGTGGCATCGAGCAGTGCCACCAGCTCCAGACGATCGCGCTGGACTCGGGCGAGGCCGTGTGGGACAGCCCGGTCAGCCTGACGGGAGAGGGAGCCACGGGCTTTCCCAACCTGACCGGCGGCTACGCGCTCTCCATCGGCGACGGCGTCGTCAGCGCGGCCTACGCGGGCCCGGCGACCACCGCCGACCACGGCACCACCGACCTCGTCGCCGTCGACGCGGAAACGGGCGAGGTGCGGTGGACGACCGACCTCGGCGGCGAGGCGATGCCCGACGGATGCCGGCTCAGCGGCTTCGCGCAGGCCCTGGCCGACGTGGTCTACGCCGTCGCGAACTGCGAGGACGACGCGGCGCCCCAGCTGCTGGCGTTCGACGACCCCACCTCGGCCGAGCCCCAGCGGATCCCGGCGGGCCTGACCGGCTGCGCGCCCATGAGCAACGACCTGGTCACCGGGCTGATGACCGCGGGCCAGGACCACCTGGTGGTCGGCTGCCAGTGGAACGAGAGCGCCTCGTCCGCGCTCTACGCCTACACCCCGGGCGTGGGCCTGCCGATGCTGGTGGACATGACCGGCGTCTCCGCCGACGCGCTGAACGACGAGTTCAACCCCTCCCACACCCCCGGGAACCTGCTGGTCGACGGGGGGACCCTCTACGTGCCCCACGGAGAGGAGGTCGTCACCGGCGGCGGGCCGAGCGACGGCGTCGTCGCGATCGACCTGACCACGGGGCAGCAGCTGTGGAGCTACACGCACGACGGCTCGACGTCGACGACGCTGTTGACGGCCACCGACTCGGGCGTCGAGATCATCGCGGAGAGGGACGGGGCGCCGCCGTCCCTGTACCTCGTCAACGAGGAGGGGCCGTTGGAGGGGACCCCTCTGAAGGAGCAGGCCGACGCCCTGCTCAGCGGCACGAGCGCACCGCTCGGGGTGCACACGGGGGAGCATCTGGCCATCGCGTTCCCCGACGCGTTCTCGGACGACGATCCGATGCTCGGCGTGATGCCGTCGGCGGCGCGGGACGAGGAGCGGTAGCGCGGTGGCGGGGTGAGGCCGCCGCCGGACCGGCCGTGGGGCGGCCCTCACCCGGTGACCGGTGAGGGCCGCCGCCGGTCTCCCGCGTCACGCGGTGTGGTGGAGGATCCAGTCGGTGGCGGAGGTGTGGGTGGGTCGCCAGTCGAGGTCGGTTCTGGCGGCCTGGCCGCGGACGCGGCTGTTGGATCCGAGGGCGTAGACGGCTGGTTCGTAGCCCCACTCGGCGATCGCCGTCTCGATGTCCCAGGGCTGGGGTGGGGGGAGCCGCAGGGCGGTGGCGATGGCCTCGGTGAGGGCGCGGAAGCTGGCCTCGCCGTTCTCGACGAAGTAGAACGCGCCGGGCGGGGCGCCCTCCAGGGCGCGCAGGTAGAGGTCGCACACGTCGGTCAGGTGGACGGTGGACCAGACGTTCTCGCCCGGCCCGACGTGCCGGACGGTCCCGGTATTGCGGGCGGTGGCGACCAGGCGGGGGATCTGCACGCTGTCGGGGTGCACGCCGGTGCCGGTGCCGTAGATCAGGCTGTTGCACAGGACGACCGACCGCACGCCGCGGGTCGCGGCGGCCATGACCGCGCGGTCGATGGCGACGCGGGGGGCCTTGTCGGGCGCGGGCCGCCACGGGCCGTCCTCGGCGATGTCCGCCTCGCGGTAGACCTCGTCGCTGGCCTCGCCGTTGGAGGCCTCGCCGACGATGCTGGAGCCGCTGGTGTGCAGGAGTGGCTTGCCGGAGTCGGCCAGGGCCTGGGTGAACGCGGCGACGGCGGCGGCGTGGTCGCTGTCGGCGGCGTTGACGACGGCGTCGGCCGCGCGGGCCTCCTCGGCCAGCAGCGCGGTGTCGTCGAGCGAGCCGAGGACCGGCTCGACGCCCTGGGTCCGGAGCGTGTCGACCGCGGCGGCCGAGCGGGTCAGGCCCCGGACGTGGTGACCGGAGGCGACCAGCCGGGTGGCCAGCGAGCCGCCGATGAAGCCGGTGGCACCGGTGAGGAAGATGCGCATGAACGGTTGTTTCCTTCGGGTCGAACAGAGGTTGAGCAGGGGGCGAGCAGGTGAACGGTGGGGCGGCGTCAGCGGGAGGCCGCCGCGTGCAGGTCCGCCAGCGCCGCCTCCGGGGTCGCCCCGGGGTCGTGCACGAGCGACATGAGGGCGCGGATCATCGCGCGCGGCCGGGGGTGGTGGACGATGTTCCTGCCGTAGACGATGCCGGCCGCGCCCTGGCGCATGAGTTCCGCGGTGCGGGCCAGCACCTCCTCGTCGGGCGCCCGGCCGCCGCCGCGTACGAGGACGGGGACGCCCGTCGCCACCTCGACGACCTGGTGGAAGTCGGCGGGGTCGGCGCAGGGGTCGGCCTTGATGACGTCGGCGCCCAGCTCGGCGGCCTGGCGCACCAGGCTGGTGATCCTGGCGAGGTCGCCGTCCACCAGGTACCCGCCCCGGGAGTTCGGCGCCATGACGAGGGGTTCGACCATCAGCGGCATTCCGACGCGCTCGCAGTCGCGCCTGAGGGAGGCGACGTTGCGTACGCACTGGTGGTGGAGCTCCGGCTGGTCGGGCAGGAGCAGCAGGTTGACGACGACGCAGACCGCGTCCGCCGCCAGCGCGGTCTCCACGACCCCGTCGACGAGCTGCGAGAACAGGTGGCGGGGCAGGCTCGTGCCGTAGACGTTCGAGGTGTCGCCGCGCAACGCCAGCGCCGGGCGGCCACGGCCGCGCAGGCCGTCGAGGTGCCGGGCCATGCCCGGCGTGAGCTGGATGACGTCGGGTTCGGCCTCGGCGACGAGGCGCACGGTCGCGCGCATGTTCTCGATGCCGCCGAGGAACGAGACCTCGTTGACCATGCCGTGGTCGACGGCGACGTTCAGGCAGTGGCCGCTGGCGTTGAACATGCGGTCAAGGCGGGGGTTGCTGGGCACGGGCTCGGTGTCCTTCCTATGCCTGGTCGGCCGTCTCGGGCGGGTAGACGGTGTACATGTCGGCGGGCAGGTCGAGCAGCGGGCAGTTGCCCAGCTCGTAGATGAAGTCGAGGGCGCCCTCGGTCCCGAGGTAGTAGTGGACGTCGGTGTCGAACTGTCCGGTCTGGAGCACGCCGATGCCCTTGCCCCGGTAGGCGTCGAGTTCGGCGTCGATCCGGTCGTCGGGGATCTGCTCCTTGATGTGGTGCAGGCCCTCGCCCCTGCGGTCGAGGAACTCCTCGTAGATCGTCGGGCCGTTCACGGGCTGCACGATCTCCAGCTGCATGTCGCCGACCCACGCGATGCCGATGAGGAACGTGAAGGGCTCGGTGACCTTCTCGTCGGCGACCTTCAGATACGCCATGGTCTTCTCGGTGAACGTCAGCACGGTCCAGGGGCCGATGCCCAGCTTGTCCACCCACTCCCGCATGGTCTTCTCCAGATCGCGCGAGACGAAGGCGATCTGGTAGATCTTCCGGTTACGGTTGTGTTCGCGCAGTTCCTGGTTGTTCATGGCGTTGATGGTGCTCATGTCGTACCTCCTGAAGGGGCTGACGACGGGCTGGCGAGGGGCTCGTGACAGGCCGCCTCGGCCCAGTCCGCCATGGCGGTGAGGATGTGGGTGAGGGACAGCGCCCCCGGGTCGGGGAATCCGATGGCGCGTTCCCCGAGGCTGACGGCCTTGCCGAAGCGGGCCACGTGGTTCCTGGTGCGCTCCGCTCCGCCGGCCGCCGCGTCCGCCGCGCGGCGGAGCGCGGTGGGCAGGTCGTGGCCGGCGGCGGTGCTGCCGGCCAGCGAGGCGACGGCGGGGTCGAGCGCGTCGACGAGGGTCTTGTCGCCTGGTGCCGCGCCGCCGCGCCGGGTGATCTCGGTGAGTGAGGCGCTGAGGCAGTCGGCGAGTTCGGGGACGCCGATCCGTTCGGCGGGGGGTCGGCCGGCGGCCCCCGCGCGGAACAGCAGTCCGAAGAGGACCCCGGAGGCGCCTCCCATGCTGGACAGCAGGGCGTTGCCCGTCGCCGTCAGCACCGCGTAGACGTCCCCGCCGCCCGCCTGGGGTGCTGCGCCGTCGGAGCGGAGGAGGCGGCGGACCGCGGTGAAGCCGCGTGTCATGCCCAGGCCGTGGTCACCGTCGCCCACGTCCCGGTCGGCCTTGCTGAGCTCCGGTTCGCTGGCGATGACGCGGTCGGCGACGGCCAGGAGCATGCCGCGCAGCTCGGCGGCGGTCAGGTGCCTCGCGGGGCTCGTGGCGGTCATGCGGCGTTCACCCCGGTGAGGAACGGGGCCCGCGCGGGGGCGTCGTGGTAGGGGAGCAGCTCGGGGGACATGGCGCACACGGTCAGGGAGAAGCCGTGCATCTCCTGGCTGGTGGCGTAGTTGCCCAGGTGGGTGGCGTGGATCGTCAGGCCGCGTTCGGTGAGCCCGTGGCGGGTCCGGCGCGCGACGATCAGCAGCTCGGCCCGGGTGGTGGCCCCCAGGCCGTTGACGAGGACGCACACCGGGTGACCTGGGGGCACGGGCCGGTCGGCCAGCACGAGCTCCAGCATCTCGTCCACCGTGTCGTCGGCGGTCGTCAGGGCGGCCCGGCGGACGCCGGCCTCACCGTGCATGCCCATGCCGATCTCGCACTCCCCCTCCGGCAGGAGGAACGTCGGCTCGCCGGTGCCCGGCACGGTCCCCGCGCCGCTGGCCACGCCCATGCTGCGGGTGCCCTCCGCGACGCGCTCGGCGACGTCGGCGACCTCGTCGAGGGACAGCCCGGCCTCGGCGGCGGCGCCGGCGGCCTTCGCGACGAAGAACCCGCCCGCGATGCCGCGCCGGTCACCGGGCCGGTCAGGAGGCGCGGCGGCGACGTCGTCGGCGACGCGGACGGTGCGCACCCGGTGGCCCTCGTCGGCCAGCAGTTCGGCCGCGAGGTCGAAGTTCAGGCGGTCGCCCGCGTAGTTGCCGTACAGGAAGAGGATGCCGCGCCCGCGGTCGACCGCCCTCGCGGCCAGCGCGATGCTGTGCGGGTCGGGCGCGGCGAAGACGTCTCCCTGGCAGACGGCGTCCGCGAAGCCGTCGCCGACGTACTCCAGCCAGACGGGCTCGTGGCCACTTCCCCCGCCGGAGACGATGGCGGTCTTCTCCCTCAGGTGGCGTCGGCGGACGGCCAGCGTGCCGGGCACGGCCTCGAACAGGTGCCCGTTGACGGCCAGGAAGCCTTCGACGGTCTCCCTGGCCACGTCCTGGGGTTTGTTGATGAACTTTCGCATGACGGTTCTCCGCGTTCGCGCTCGCGCTGGTGTCATCGGGAGTGGCGGTTCAGGTACTGCTGGACGGGGGCCGGGTCGTCGTGGCTGAAGAGGGGGCCCGGGACGTGGTGGAGGTGGTCGGCCGGTCGCCCGCCGTCCCGCAGCACGAGGGCGATCTCCACGACCTCCGCGGCCCAGGACGCGGGGTCCTGGCCGGTGGTCATCCGCACCGTGCCGTCGTCGGCGAGCAGCAGCTCGCCCACGGCGGGGTTCATGCCGATGCCGAAGACGACGGTCCGGCCGGTCATGCCGCGTGCCCGGACGGCGTTGGCGGCGCCGACGACGGCGTCCTCGTTCTCGGCGATGATCACGTCGACGTCGGGATGGGCGGCGAGGAGGGAGGTCGCCACCGGCGTGGCCCGCTCGACGGAGAAGCCCTCCTGGGAGTCGACGACCTCGACCTCCACGTCCGCCAGCCCGTCCTCCAGGCCCTCCCGGCGCTCCTGGCACACCTCGTAGGTCTCGCAGGTGAGGTACGCGATCCGGGCGCTGCCCCCGAGGTGCTCCTCGATGTAGGCGGCCGCGGCGCTGCCCGTCGTCCGCCCCAGGGCCCGTTGGTCGTTGGTGACGAACGCGACGGTCTCGGCCTCGTCGTCGGGCGGGGCCAGGCAGGTGTTGTAGCAGATGACCGGGGTGCCGCGGGACGTCAGCCGGCGCAGGGTCGCCAGCGAACCGGTGGGGGACACGGCGCTGACGACGGCGAGGTCGACCTGGCGGGTGCCGCACGCGGAGAGGACCTCGAACTCCCGGCCGGCGTCGTTGCCGACGTCCTGGACGTCGAAGTCGATGTCGTGCCGTTCGCCCTCGGCGGCGAGCGCCTCGGTGAACTCCGTGAAGGTCCCGGCGGGAAAGAGCGTCGTGACGCACGCGGTCATCCCGTCGTGGTCGGCGCCGGCGACGGCCGAGCAGCCCGACAGCGGCGTCAGCAGGCACAGCAGCGCGGCCACGGCGCGCCGCCGCCCGACGGAGGTGGGGCCGCTCATGCCAGCCGCTCCCCGGCCGGCCGCGCCCGACGGCCGCTCCAGGAGGGACGGAGCGCGCTGATCAGGACGGCCAGCAGCACGAGCGCTCCGTTGGCGACGTACTGGGCGTAGCTGTTCACGCCCAGCAGCACCATGCCGTTGTTGAGGACGCCGATGAAGACGACGCCGAGGAGGGTGCCGACCAGGCTGCCGCGGCCTCCGTGGAGACTGGCGCCGCCGACGATGACCGCGGTGATCACGGCGAACTCGACGCCGCCACCGATGGTCGGCATGCCCGCGCCGAGCTGGGAGGTCTGGAGCAGCCCGGAGACGGCGGCCAGGAGGCCGGTCAGCGCGAAGAGGACGGTGCGGACGCGGACGACCGGGATGCCGGACAGGAGCGCCGCCTCGGCGTTGCCGCCGACGACGTAGACGCTGCGGCCGAAGGGCGTGCGGTTGGCGACGACCCACAGCAGCGCGAAGACGCCGAGGAAGATCAGCGCGGGGACCGGGACGCCGAGGACCGAGCCGTTGCCCCAGTGCGTGAAACCCTCGTCCCTGACGGGGATGGGCATGGCGTTGGTCACCAGCAGCGCGAGTCCGCTGAGGGCGGAGAAGAGCGCGAGGGTGACGATGAACGAGGGCACGTCGAAGCAGGCGCGGACCAGTCCGGCGGTGGCCCCGATCACCGTGCCGATCAGGCAGACCGCCAGCGCGGCGAGCCACAGGGGCCAGTCCTGCTCCACGGCGAGCACGCCGAACAGCGCGGAGGAGAAGGCGATCGAGGAGCCCACGCTGATGTCGATCTCTCCGGCGGCGATCACGAGCGTCATGCCCAGGGCGATGATGCCGGTGAACGACAGCTGCCTGGCGACGTCCAGCAGGTTGGACTGGGTGAGGAAGTTGGGCGCGGTGAACGCGAGGACGACGAGGAGGGCGACGAGCACCAGCAGGAGGCCGAGATGTTCGCCGCCGGAGCGGTTCGCCAGCCGCTGGAGCAGTGCGAACGCGCTGTCCGGGCGGGCGGGTGCCGGCTCCCGGCCGGGGGTCTCCCGCTCCGTGGAGGCCGTGGAGGCCGTGGAGGTGGCGGAGGGGGTGGAGGCGGTGGTCATCGGGGGTCGCCTCCCATCGCCAGGGCCATCACGGAGGACGGGTCGGTGTCGGCGGCCGGCGACTCGGCGACGACGCGCCCGTCGCGCATGACCAGCAGGCGGTCGCAGAACGCGAAGAGTTCCTCCAGCTCGGAGGAGACGGCCAGGACGCTCACGCCCTCCGCGGCGAGGTCGCCGAGGAACCGGTACATCTGCTCCTTGGCCGCCGCGTCCACGCCGCGGGTGGGCTCGTCGAGGAGCAGCACGCGGGTACCGGCGTTGAGGAGCCTGCCGAAGACGACCTTCTGCTGGTTGCCGCCCGACAGGGTGCCCACCGGGGTGTGCAGGGAGGGGGTCCTGATCGACAGCCGGTCGCAGCTGGCGGAGGCGTGGCGGCGCTCCAGCCGCCGGGACAGCAGGCCGTGGGAGCGGAGGCCGGTCAGCGACGCCGCCACCAGGTTGGTGGACACGCTCATGCCCAGCGCGAGACCTTCCTTCTTGCGGTCCTCCGGGGCGTAGCCGAGTCCGGCGCGGATGGCCTGCCCTGGTCCGCGCGGCGCGAAGGGGCGGCCGTCGAGGGTGACGGAGCCGGCGGCCCTGGGGGTCAGGCCGAACAGGCAGCGCAGCAGTTCGGTCCGGCCCGAGCCGAGCAGGCCGGCGATGCCGAGGATCTCGCCTTCGCGCAGGTCGAAGGAGACGTCGGTGAGGCGTCCCGCGCAGGACAGGCCGGCGACGGAGAGCACCACGCGGTCGTCGCGCGTCGTCCGCTCTCCGCGTGCGCGGCCGGGCACGGCGCCGTCGGGGCCGTCGGGGCCGTCCGCGGGTGTGTCGGCGGGTGCGCCGTCGGGGCGGCTGACCCGGCCGCCGGCCAGGCCGTTGACCCGGCCGCCGGTCATCAGGCCGACGACCTGGGCGGTGCTGGTCCGCGCCATCGGCAGGGTGGTGACCTCGCGTCCGTCCCGCAGCACGGTGACGGAGTCGGCGACGCGGGGGATCTCGTCCATCCGGTGGGAGACGTAGACGACGGACAGCCCGGCGGCGGCCATCCGGCGCACCCGTGTCAGGAGGGCGTCGACCTCGGCCGCCGCGAGGGAGCTCGTCGGCTCGTCGAGGATGAGCACCCGGGTGCCGTGGGACAGCGCCCGCGCGATCTCGACCGCCTGCTGCTCGGCGAGGCTGAGCGTGCCGGCCCGGACCGAGGGGTCGAGGGCGACGCCGAGTTCCCCCAGGTACCGCGCGGCGTGCCGGCGCATGGCCTTCGGCCTGATCAGCGGCCCGCGTGCGCCGACGGAACGCCAGCGGCCGAGGAGCATGTTCTCCGCGACGCTGAGCCCGGGGACGATGCTCAGCTCCTGGTGAACGGTGGCGATGCCCTTGTCCCGGGCCACCGCGGGGTTCGGCAGGGTCACGTCCTCGCCGTCGAGGCGGACGCGGCCGGCGTCCGGTCGCACCGCGCCCGAGAGGATCTTCACCAGGGTGGACTTGCCCGCCCCGTTGCCTCCCAGGAGCGCGCGGACCTCCCCGGGCGCCAGGCTGAGGTCGACGCCCCGCAGGGCCTGCACGCCGGGGTAGGACTTGCGGACGCCCCGCACCTGGAGACGGGCGGCGGGAGGCTCGGCCCCGGCCGGCGCGCGGGCGCTGCCAGGGGGTGCGTTCACGACGGTCATGAGAGAACTCCTCCACTCCGGTCGCGCGATCCGCGCCGTTCGTTCGTCGGTGTCAGTCACCATGTGGCGTTCAATATCTCGTTCTCTCTATCGAGATGCTGAACAGTGAACGGCGCTGTCATCGTCCTGTCAAGAGGGAGAAACACGAAAAGCGCGGCCCGTGCCTGCCGGGCCGCGCTCGTGACGGTCGGTCGTGGGGTTCTGTCAGTCGCCGATCAGCTCGGCCAGCCGGCCGGCGAGGGCGCGGACCGCCGCGGCGTCCTCCTCGGGGTCCACCTCCCCGAGCTGGGCGACGTCCATGACCGAACCGACGGCCGCCACGCACCCGCGCGGCCCCGGAACGACCGCCCCGGTCCCCGCCAGGTCCATCTCGCCCAGCTCGGCGTTGGAGGCGTAGCCGCGCTGGCGGGCGAGAGCGGTGGCGTCGAGCAGCGCACCGAGCCGGAACGGGTGCCCGCTCGGCGAGTCCGGCACCGCGCCCAGGTGCATCCGTTCGACCACCTCGTGGGGGAGCGCGCTGAGCAGCGCCCGTCCCGTGCCGGTGGACCACGCCGGGAGCCGGACGCCCGCCCGGAGGGTCAGCGGCAGGGGCCGGGAGCCGGGCCGCACCGCCAGGTAGGCCGCGTCGAGGTCGAGCAGGACCGCCAGGACGAGCGTCCGGCCCTCCAGCGAACGGGCCTCGGCGCAGGCCCGCGGAAAGACCTCCAGCAGGGTGGTGCCGCCGACGAGCCCGCGGGCGATCCGGCGGATCCGGTCGCCCAGCCGCACCCCGGCGTCCAGGTCGCGCACGACCATCTCCTCGCCCACCAGCACGCCCACGATGTCGGCGAGCGAGCTCTTGGGCAGCTCCAGCAGGCGGCTGAGCTCGGAGACGCTGAGGGGCTCGTCGTGCGTGGCGAGCTCGGTCAGCACCCGGGCCGCGCGGTGCACGGCCGGCGAGCCGACCCGGTTCTCACTCTCGACCACCGTCATCCCCAGGGCTCGTAGTCGGCGACCACCGATCGCGTGATCAGCCTGGTGGGCATCCGCCGCACCCCCCCACGCGGCCGGGCGCCGCCGGACCGCAGCCTGGCCGCGTACCGGACCGCGAGCCTACCGAGCCGCGCCGGCTCCTGCGCCGCGGTGGCCCGCCAGGGACCGCCCGCCGCGATCGCCGCGACGGCCGTGGCGGACCCGTCGACGCTGACCAGGGGAACGGACACGCCGAGGTCGGTCATGGCGGTCAACACGCCCTCCGCCATCGGGTCGTTGAGCGCGAAGATCCCGCTCAGGCCCGGGTGGGCGGCGAGCATGCGCCGGGCCACCCGCTCTCCCGAACGGGGCGAGTGGTCTCCCCGCTGACGCGCGGCGACGCGGATGCCGGGGTAGTCGCGCAACGCGGCGGAGAACCCGACGATCCGGTCGGACACCGCCGTCACCTGGAGGCCGTCCACGATGCCCACCTCCCCTCCGCCGTCCAGCAGGGTCGCCAGGTGTCGCCCGACCGACAGGCCCGCCTGGACGTTGTCGGTCGTCACGGTGACGCTGGCGCCCTCCACGCCGACGTTGACGGCGATCACCGGGACGCCGGCCGCCTCGGCCTCGGCGACCGCGCCGGCCACCTCGGTGGAGTGGACGGCGTCCAGCACGACGGCGTCCGCGCCCGCCCGGACGAACTCCCGCAGCTGCTCGACCTGCCGCCCCGCGTCACCACCGGCGTCCACGGCGGTCACCCGCGCGCCCAGCTCCTCGGCGGCCTGTCGCAGGCCGTCGACCTCGACGGCGTAGAACGGGTTCTCGCTGTCGGGCACCGTCACGCCCAGGGTGCCCAGCCGCGGGGGATGGGTGATCTCCGCCGCGGCCAGCTCGGCGAGGCCGAGGCCCAGCACGTACCGGCCGCCGGAGTCCTGGGCCAGCAGCCGTCGTGCCACCAGTGCCTGACAGATGCCCAGCAGGCTGCTCTTCGGCAGCCCGAGACGGCGCGCGAGGCCGCCCAGGGACGCGGGCCCGTTCTCCGCGACGTCGTCGAGTACGGCGACGGCCCGACTGACCGCCGGTACGCGTGAGGCGACCTCGTTCCCGCCTGCGGCCATCCCGCCCCCACTCCTTCCCTGCACACCCTCGACGCCCTCGCACGCCCTGGCAGCCCTCGACCCCTTGACAGTCCTCATTCCGACCGTATCTCATGCGAGATGTCGTTCGCTCGTCCGATATTCTGACCACCAACCACGCCTGATCGGGGGCAGCCGTCCGATGAGTCCGATGAGAACGCAAGCAGCCGTGCTGTACGAGTCCGCGCTGCCCAGACCCTACTCACGCAGCCGCCCTCTCGCCCTGGAGGAGGTCGAACTGGCCGACCCCGGGCCCGGCGAGCTGCGGGTCGCCGTCGATGCGGTCGGCGTGTGCCACTCGGACCTGTCCGTGGTGGACGGCACCCGCCGCCGGCCGACGCCCATGGCGCTCGGCCACGAGGCGACCGGCATCGTGGAGGCCGTGGGGGACGGCGTCGCGGACGCCGCCCGCGGCGACCGCGTCGTCCTCGTGTTCGTGCCGAGCTGCGGACGGTGCGACCGGTGCGCCGGCGGTCGCCCGGCCCACTGCCCCCGTGCCGCGCGGGCCAACGCCGAGGGCACGCTGCTGTCCGGGACGAGACGCCTGAGCCGCGCCGGCGCGTCCCTCCACCACCACCTCGGCGTCTCCGGCTTCGCACGGCACGCCGTCGTCGACCGCGGCTCCGCGGTCGTCGTACCCCCCGACGTCCCCGCCCCGATCGCCGCCCTCTTCGGCTGCGCCGTGCTCACCGGCGTGGGGGCCGTCCTCCGCACCGCCGAGGTCCGTCCGGGCGAGTCCGCGCTGATCGTCGGCCTCGGCGGCGTCGGACTGGCGGCGCTCCTGGGCGCGGTCCTGGCCAACGCCCACCCGATCGTCGCCGTCGACCCCGTGCCCGCGAAACGCGAGCTCGCGCTCCGGCTCGGCGCCACCGTCGCGCTAGCGCCCGGGGACGCGACGACCGGGCTGCGCGACGTCCTCCCGGACGGCGCCGACGCCGCCATCGAGACCGCGGGGCGGACCGCCGCCCTCACCACGGCGTGGACGCTCACCCGCCCCGGCGGGCGGACGGTCTCCGTCGGTCTCCCCGACCCGTCGGAGCGCTTCGCCCTTCCCGTCACCGAACTCGTCGGCCAGGGCCGACGCCTGCTCGGCAGCTATCTCGGCGACTCCGCCCCCCACCTCGACGTCGCCCGCTACCTCGCCCTGTGGCGCGCCGGTCGGCTTCCCGTCGAGCGACTGCTCGGCGACACGGCGCCCCTGTCCGCCGTCAACGAGACGCTGGAGGCCATGGCCGGGGGACAGACACTCCGACAGGTCCTGCTCCCGGGCGGGTGAGGGCCGGCGGGTGGACGCCCGACCGGGCGTCGCGGGCCCGGCCGCTGAATGACGTGACGGAAAGCAAGGTTGTAGGCTCCACTCGGATTGTGGCCATCGGGGGAGGCGGGCAGACAGTCATGAGTTCCACCAACTCCTCTTCGGCGCTCAGCCCGTTGGGCCCGGACGACCCCAGGGAGATCGCCGACTACCGGCTGCTCGCCCGCCTCGGCGAGGGCGGGATGGGCACGGTGTACCTGTCGCGGACCCGGGGCGGGCAGCCCGTCGCGCTGAAGCTGATCCGGCGCGAGTACGCGCGGGACGAGGCGTTCCGGCGGCGCTTCGCGCAGGAGGTGGCAGCCGCCCGCCGGGTGCGCGGGTACCACCTGGTGGCCGTCGTGGACCACGTCCTGACCGACGAACTGCCGTGGCTCGCCTCGGAGTTCGTGCCCGGCGTCACGTTGGAGGACGCGCTCGACACGTACGGGCCGCTGCCGCTGCCCGCCGTCTTCCAGCTGGTGGGCAGCGTGGCGCAGGCGCTGGCCGCCATCCACGCGGCGGGCGTCGTACACCGTGACCTGAAGCCCGCCAACCTGATGCTCACCGCGCAGGGCCCCTACGTCATCGACTTCGGCATCGCGCGCGCGGCTGACGCCACCCGCCTGACCCGGGCGCGCGGCATCGTCGGCACCCCGCAGTTCATGTCGCCCGAGCAGGGTCTGAACGAGCCGGTGGGGCCGGCGGCCGACCTGTTCGCGCTGGGGCTCACGGCCGCGGTGGCGGCGACGGGACGCCACCCGTACGGGGACGGCGGCGCCCTGACCGTCGCCACGCAGATCGCCCTGACCGCCCAACGGCCCCCCGAGCTGTCCGGGTACCCGGCGGCGCTGCGCCCGCTGCTGGAACGCTGCCTCACCGCGTCGCCCGAGGAGCGGATCACGCCGGCGGAGGTCGTCGAGCTGTACGAGCGGTCGCAGGTGCGACCGCTGCGCGACTTCGACGGCTGGCTCCCCGAGCCGCTGACGGAGCAGATCGCCCGGCGCGTCGCGGAGCTGGAGAACCCGCCACCGCCGGAGAGCCCGCGCGCGGAGGCGGACACCCCGACCGTTCCTCCGGAGGCGGTGACGCCGGCACCGACCGCGCCGCCGACGTACACGCCGACGGCCGCGCCGTCGCAGCCGCGAAGCCAACACCGCGCCACGACCGTCGCGGCCCCCGCCGGCCCTCCGCCGTCACAGCCGTCGCCGCCGTCGCCGCCGCGGTCCTCGCCGCCGCCCGTCCACTCGATCACCTCCGCCCGCCCCGCGCCGACCCCGTCCGCCGGCAGGCCGACGAGCCGGGCACGGCGGGTGGGCCTCGCCGCCGTGGTGGCCGTGGCCGTGCTGCTGCTCGGACAGTCTCTGGTGAGCGCGCTCCTGCCGGACGACTCGAACGACGACCCCTCCGGCTCGGACACCTCGGGCGGCTCGGAAACCACCGACGACCCCACCGGGGAGGAGGCCCCGGACGGGGCCGACGACGGCACCGGCCCGAACTCCTCCCCGTCCCCGGAGACGGAGCCCTACGACCTCCTCGTCGACGCGGTGCCGTTCGCGCTGCGCGCGGGCGACTACGACAACACCTACGCCGACTACGACGCCCCGGCCGCCTCCTCTGACCTCGACCTCGACGACGTCGAGCTGACGGTCGGCGACGGTCTCTGGGACCGCTGGGAGTTCGAGACCACCACCGGCATCAGCGACGGCCGCACCCCCGAGGAGTGCCGGCTCGCCGCCGGAACCAACGCCCTGGCCCCCGAACTGCCCTACGAGGAGTTCGAGGACACCATCCCCGTCGGCACCCTGCTGTGCACCCTCACCACCGAGGGCAACGTCGCGATGCTGGAGGTCACCGACCTCACCCCCACGGACGACACCTACGAGGTGTCCACGCTGCTGACCGTGTGGCAGGAGCGGTAGCCGTGTTCGAGGCGCTGGCGCGACACCTGACGGCCGACCCCGCCGACGCGGACGCCCTGGTGGACCTCTCCAACGTCGTCCGCAACCCCCGCATCGGCGACGGAAGCCACCCCCGCTCCCTCGACCGGCTGCGGATGGTGATCGAGGCCCTCGCCCGCCGCACGGCGGACGAGGCCGTGCGCGTGGTCGCGATCGCCGACCGCAGCCTGCGCCACGGCGTGGGGGAGTACCCGCACAGGGCGGAGCCCGCCCTGCTGGCGCGCTGGATCGACGAGGGGCTGGTGGAGGAGGCGGCCGACGCGGACGAACCCCTCCTGGAGCTCGCCGACGTCACCGAGCTGCCCGTGATCTCCAACGACGACTTCCGGGACTTCCGCACCACGCACCGCTGGATCCAGGGCGACACCACCCGGTTCCTCGGCGTGGAGCGTGCGGCGGGGCCGGGCCGGGACCCCGCGCGGGAGGTGGTGCTGCGCGAGCGGGACATGGGCGTGCGCACGCCCGCGCAGATCTCCCGGAAGCTGGAGGAGTCCGACCTCAAGGCACACGGCCTGCTCCAGGGGCGCCACCGCAGGCCGCTGACGGAGGTCGTCAAGCGACACTGGCACTGCCCCGAACGCGGCTGCCGCCTCTACGACAGCCGCCGGGGCGTCGCCATCCGGCTGCCCCTGATGCGCCGCGGCACGCCGCTGTGCGAACTGCACCGCGTGCCCCTGGTGGACGACGGCCCGCGCACCGGCGTCGCGCAGCTGAAGCTGCTGGTGGACGGCGAGTGCGTGCACCGGTTCACCCTCGACGCCGGCGCCACCGCCGAGCTGGGCCGCGCCCCGGGCGACGGCGGGATCGCGCTCCACGGGCTGCTCCCGGACGAGCTGTCGCGCCGCGTCAGCCGCCGCCACCTCGTGGCCCGCGCCGCCGACGACGCCGCGCTCCAGCTGCGCAACCTCAGCGCCAACGGAACCCGGCTGCTGCGGCACGGCGGCGGCGACTGGACGCCGCTGAGCGACGAGCGGTTCGTCCACGTCAACGTCAACGACGTCGTGGAGCTGGTGCCCCGCGTCACCGTGACGCGCAGCGCCCGCCGTTACCCCTCGGAGATCGCGGCGGCCTGGCGCGACGCCGCCCGCAGCGTGCCGCGCACGGGTCCGGCCCACGCGCCGACGTGGACCCCTGAGGACGCCTGACGACGCCTGACGACGCCTGACGACGCCTGAGGACGTCGGAGAGGCACGCCGTCGAACAGGGCGTCGGGGGCTGGCCCGTTCGGGCGGTTTGGGCTGGTGGGGGCGTTGGGCGGGGCGGGGAGTGGCCAGTCTCAGCACATGATCACCAGAAGTGTGCTCCAGCGGCTGGCCGTCGTGCTCGCGCTGCTCGCGCTGTCCGTGCCGGCCCACCTGACCGTCGCCAGGACGGCGACCGCCGTGGCGTGCCCGACGGTCAGCGACCCGCTCCACGCCGCCGCCGACCGCACCGTGGACGTCGACCGCATCACCCCCGACCCCGCGTACCGCGCCAACTGCCACCAGCTCTACCGCGCGGACGGCCGCTCCCCCGCGGTGGTCTTCGCCGAGGGCTTCCACCCCTGGGACACCGTGAACGGCCAGTACGACCTGGAGGCGTACGTGCTCCAGAACCAGCCGTCGCCGTTCGTGTCCACCACCTACGACCACGACCTGTACAAGGACTTCGGCAGCAGCACCTACAACTACTACATCGACGCCCCCGGCGGCATCGACGTCAACGAGACCATCGGCGACGACCACAAGTACGCCCACCAGGTGGAGGTCGCCTTCCCCGGCGGCATCGACCGCAGCTTCATCGTCGGCGCCTGCCCCATCGACCGCCAGACCGACACCGAGATCATGTCCGCCTGCGTGGACAACCCGCACTACGACCCCTGGCGGAACTGACCCCCTCCCCCGCGCCGACCCCGACGGCGAGCAGCGTGAGGGCTGCCGCCGTCGGGAGCGCGCGGCGCGAGGTCACGTCGTCGCGCGGCCCCCGCGCCGGGCGGCGGTGCGGCGCAGGCGGGCGCGGACCGCCCGCTGGGCCACGGGGCCCAGCTCCGTCAGGACGGCGGCGAGTTCGGCCAGCTGCTCCAGCGCGTCGAAGGCGCGCCCGGCGCCGTCCGGGTCCACGCCCTCGTAGAGTTCGAGGCCGACGAAGGAGGCCGCCAGGCTCCGCGCCAGGCCGGGAACGTCGAGGAACGGCGCCACCGGCGTCCCGGCCAGCACCCGCTCCAGCACGCGTTCCACCTCCTCGATCCACAGGTCGAGGCCCGCGCTGACCGCCGGTGCCAGGCGCTCCTGCGTCTGGGCGCCCGCCAGGAGCTGGCCGAGGAACGCGACGTGGCCGCCGGCCCGTTCCTCGCGGTGCATCGTGCGCCCGAGCGCCAGGAGCTCCGCGAGGCTCCCGACGCGGGCGAACCGCTCCCGGTACCGCTCCAGCCGCTGCCGGGCGCCGTGCCGGCAGGCCGCGGCGAGGAGTTCGTCGACGCTGCCGAAGTGGTAGAAGACAAGTGCCTGGTTGACGCCGGCCGTGGCGGCGATCGTGCGGGCCGACGCCTTGGCGATGCCGTGCGTGGCCAGCGTCGTGAGCGCCCCGTCCAGCAGCTTCTCCCGCGTCTCCTCGCTCATACGCGCGCCTCCTCCCGCACCGGCCGCAGCGCCGCCGGCAGCGCCCCGCCGTCCGCGGGGCGGTAGGAGGCGACGAACCAGCCGCGGTAGCCGAAGAGCGGCCCCGCGTACGGGCTGACCACGGACACCTCGATCCGGAAGCGCCCCGCCGCCGCGTCGTACGCCTCGCGCACGGTCGCGGCGGCGTCCAGCAGCCGGGGCACCCGCGCGTCGACGACGCCCTCGTGGAAGCGCAGCGGTCCCGAGCGGATCACCAGCGCGTCGCCGTCCACCTCGGGACGCAGTTCGGTCGCGAGGTGCTGGTGGGTGCCCAGGTAGTCGACGAGGGCGCCGCGCCGTGGGCTGTCGACCATGTACGCGTCGAAGCGTCGGGTCCTGCGGGGGAAGCGGAAGGCGCGGGCGAAGGTGACCGCCTCGCGCCCGTGGGCGTCGCGGTAGGGCACGTTGGCGATGGTGAACGGTATGTCGCGGCCGGTCTCCGGCATCAGGATGTGCCGGGTGGCGCCGAGCGTCAGGAAGGGTCTGACGAACGGGCGGCCGTGCCAGACGCGGTCCATCACCCCCCGCCCCACGCACGCCTCCGCGCTGTCGAGGCCCACCGAGAAGCGGCGCTGGAGCTGGGGGTGCAGGCGGGCGAAGTCCGCGCCGAGGGCGCGTTGGAAGAGGGAGGTCACGCGTGGGACTCCTTCGCGTCGAGGCGGCCGAGGACCGCGGGGGGAGTGGCGTCGGACCGCCGAACGGGCCGGCGCCGGCACCGGCGCGCGGCGGGCGTGCCCGGCAGCGGGGGGAGGAGGAGCGCCCCGGCCGCGAGCAGCGCGATGGCGGGCACGGGGAGGAACGGGGCGGCCGTCGCGACCGCGCCGGCGCGGCAGGCGAGCTCGGCCAGGGCGCGCCGCAGCGCACGCTCCGGCGTGACGCCGCGCTCGCACCACAGCCGCAGGCGGTCGAAGGACCAGGCCGTCGCCCACCCCATCAACGGCCGGAAGACGAGGCGGTCGACGACCCGGCCGGCGGCGCCCCACCGCGGCCGGTAGTCGTAGCCCGTCAGGAAGCGGACCGTGCCGGAGCCGTCGGGGACGTAGCGCCAGTAGCCCCGGCCCTCGGCGATCAGGGAGAGGGGGTGCCCGGAGGAGAAGCGGAGCGCCGAGGTGCGGGTGCCGTCGGGGCGCCACCGTTCGCCCGCGCTGACGCCCGTGCCCGAGACGACGAGGAACGGCAGGACCCGGGTGGCGTACCGGAAGCGGCGCGGGGCGGCGGTGAGGGCTTCCGGCGAGGGGTCGGCCCCGGCGTGGGGTGGGCTGCCGGGAGACAGGTACGTGATGGTGGTGAAGCGCAGGTCCCACCGCTGGTGCGTGGCCGGGTCCTGGGTGCGGTGCCACAGTTCCGCCAGGTCGACGCCGATCCGCGTCTCGACGTAGAGCCCCGGCCCTGTCGCTGGCGACCTCATCGATCCACCTCCACCCTCCCCCTCTTGAGCGGACGCTCAACACCTCGTGAAGGACCGTAGCAGGAGTTTGAGCGACCGCTCAAGAGCCTTTTCCTTCGCGCCGCACGGCTCCCCGTGCAGCAGAGCGCGCCCCTCGCCGCGTCATAGAGACAGACAGGAGGAACCCATGGCTGATACCGACTTCGCGCAGTTCGTCGGCGCCCGCACGCCGGCGCTGCTCCGGTTGGCCTACCTGCTCACCGGCGAGCCGCACACCGCGGAGGACATCGTGCAGGAGGCGCTCATCCGCGCCCACCGACGGTGGGACCGGGTGGTGAGCGCCGGCAATCCGGAGGGCTACGTCCGTCGCATCGTCGTCAACGAGCACCTGTCGTGGCGCCGACGCCGCAGGTCGACGGAGGTCGCCACGGCCCCCGACGCCCTGGCGGCGGGCGCCACGGCGGACCGCGAGGAGTCGGTGGCCGAGCGGGACCTGGTGTGGCGGCTGCTGCACCGCCTGCCCGCGCGGCAGCGCGCCGTGCTCGTCCTGCGGTACTACGAGGACCTGCCGGACGCCGAGATCGCCCGGCTGCTCGGCTGCGCGCAGGGCACGGTGCGCAGCCTGGTGACCCGCGCGTTCGGCGGGCTCCGCGAGCACCCGGACCTCGCCGAGTACGCCGCCACCGAACCCCGTGACACCCACCCCGCCCGCGCCGCACACGCCGGACGAGCCGGACGCGTCGGGCGCGCCGGTCGCGTCGGGCGACGCGCCAGCACCGAGGAGGCACCGTGAACCACCGCATCGACGACCTCGTCCGCGACACCCTCACCGACCGCGCCGGGGCCGCGCCGCCCGCCGACCGCGTCGTCGACCGGGTGCTCGCCGGGGCGCCCGCCCGCCGTCGCCGTGCCGGCTGGCTCGTCATGGGCAGCGTGGCGGCGTCGGCCGCGGCGGCCGTCGTCGCCGTCGTCGGGGTGGGCGTCGTCCTCGACTCCGGCTCTCCCCGCTCCCCGGGGGAGTCCGTGGACGCCCACGCGTCCGAGCGGGAGGAGGGCGTCGCGAACGACCGCGCGGTCGCGATCTACGCGGCGGTGCTGGAGCGCTTCCTGCGCGAGAGCTACGAGGACGACGGGGGGGTGCCGGAGAGCGTGCTCGTCGGGTTCCGGCCCGAGGAGTCGGCGGGCTGGGAGTACGACGATCCCGAGGTCGGCGCGCCGCTGCCGCCCGCCGTTCGGGACGCCCTCGTCGCCGAGTTGGCGGACGTGACGGACCTCGTGTGGGTGGAGCGGCTTCCCTCGCCGGGCGGCCCGGCCGACGAGGAACTCGCCGGCATCACCCTCGGGCTGCTGCCCGACGGCGACCGGGAGGTGAGGGTGAGCGTCTCCGCCCTCCACGGCTTCAACAACGGCTGGCTCACCACCTACGTCGTGGAGAAGGTGGGCGACCGATGGTCGGTGACCGGCGTCGGCTCCCCCAACGGCATCACGTGAGGACCGCCCGCCGCAGCCCGCCGCCCACCGCCGCCCGCCGTGGCGCGGCGCCGCCTCCGCCCCGGGGGTAAACCCCACCGTCGCGGGGGGAGTTGACCGGATGGTGGGGCGGCCGACGCCGGGTCAGGGTGGGACCTGTCAGTTGTTTCTTACACCTGGAGGTTCCTCATGACACCGACGTCGCCGTCCCCCGACCCGTCCCGCCGCGCCTTCTCCCGCCGGGACGCGCTGCGCACCGCGGGAGCCGCCTCGCTGGCCGCGGGGCTCGCCGCCGGCGTGGCGGGCGTGGCCGGCGCGGCCGATCCGGCCGGGGGCTCCGAGGCCGCCGAGGCCGCGGCGGAGGCCGACCGTCCGGGGCGGTCGCCCGGCCGCATCGACACGCACCAGCACCTCCTCACCGACGCGATGCGCGACTGGGCGGTCGAGGCGGGGCTGCTCCCGCCCGAGGGCGGTCCGACCTGGGCCGACTGGACGCTCGACGGGGCACTGGCGACGATGGACACGAACGGCATCGCCGCGGGCGTCGTCTCCGCGCCGGTGCCGTCCATGGCCTTCCACGACCGGGCGACCGCGGAGCGGGGCGTCCGCGTGTGCAACGAGTCCATGGCCGAACTGGTCGCGGACCACCCCACCCGCTTCGGCTTCTTCGCCAACGTCGCGCCGCTCCACACCGACCTCGCGCTCGACCAGATCGCGTACGCCCTCGACGAACTGGGCGCGGACGGCGTCATCCTCATGACCAGCGCGGACGGCCGCTACCTCGGGGACCCGGCGTTCGACCCGCTGTTCGCCGAACTGAACCGGCGCCGCGCCGTGGTCCTCACCCACCCCGAGTCGCTCCCGGAGGGCGGCAGCGGGCTGCCGGGCGTCCCCGACTTCATCGCCGACTTCATGTTCGACACCACGCGGATGGCGTTGAACCTGATCGCCTCCGGCACCCTGGACCGCTACCCGGACGTGTCGATCATCCTCTCCCACGCCGGCGGCTTCCTGCCGTACGTCGCCGGCCGCGCCGAGTCCGCCGCCCGGCAGGGCGAGGGCCTCACACCGGGCGCCGTCGCGGCGGCGGTCCAGCGGTTCTACTACGACACCGCCATGCCCGCCTCGCCGTACGCGATGCCGTCCCTGCTGGCCGCCGCGGGCCCCTCCCGCATCCTCTTCGGGACGGACTGGCCGGCCCGACCGGCCGACGAGGTGCGCGTGATCACGCGGGACCACGCCACCGACCCGACCCTGGACCGCGCCACCCGCCGCGCCGTCGACCGCACGAACGCCCTACGCCTCCTCCCCCGCCTCGCGAGCCGCCTGCGGGACACCCCCTGAAGGCTGTCCCGCACTCCCCGACGGGCTCGCGACGTCCTGCGGCTTCTCCCCCAGACCCCTCAGGGGCCCGGGCGGTGCTCCGTGCCGCGTTGTCGTCGGTCGCGAGCCCGCACGGCTGACTCCCTCCTCCGCCGTGCCGTCGAAGACCCACGACCCGCCCGCCAACCACGCACGAGGAGGAACTCTCGGCGGGTTCCGGGGAACGGGCGGACCGCCCCTGCGGTCGTATCGTGACCCCCATCGCGCGCCCGTTCCCCGACAGTGGGGACGGGAGCGTCGGAGACGAGGGAGGCGCGGCAGTGCGAGACCAACTCCTCGGGGACCGTTACCGGTTGGTGAGGGAGCTCGGCGAGGGCGGCATGGGGCAGGTGTGGGAGGCGCAGGACGAGACACTGGGCCGGCCCGTGGCGGTCAAGGTGATCTCCCAGCTCGCCGGCGGCGGAAGCCGCGGCGACGAGGCACGGGCCAGGTTCCTCCGCGAGGCACGGATCACCGCCCAGCTACAGCACCCCAACATCGTCACCATCCACGACCTCGGAGAGACCGGCACCGACGGCGACAGGGCCCCGTTCCTGGTGATGGAGCTGGTGCGAGGCGAGGGCCTGGACGCGATGCTGCGCCGAGACGCCGTCCCTCTGCCGGACGTGGCCCGGTGGGGTGCACAGATATGCGACGCGCTTGCTGACGCCCACGACGCCGGAGTCATGCACCGGGACATCAAGCCCTCCAACATCCTCGTCACGCCGTCCGGCATCGTGAAGGTCCTCGATTTCGGCATCGCGAGAGCCGCCGACCCCTACGCGACCGCGGACCGCCTCACCCAGACCGGCTTCATCGTCGGCACACCCCCCTACATGGCCCCAGAACAGGCGCGAGGCTTCCCCGAACCACGCAGCGACCTGTACGCACTCGGCTGCGTCCTCTTCGAGCTGATCACAGGCCAGCTTCCCTTCCAGGCCCCCGACACCGTGGGCTACCTCTCGGCACACCTCACCCAGGACCCCCTCACGCCCAGCTCGGTGCGGGCGGGCATCCCACCCGCCTGGGACAAGCTCGTGCTGACCCTGCTCCACAAGGATCCCGACCAGCGGCACCCGAGCGCCGCCGACCTCGCCCGGGCACTGCGCCACCTCGGCCGTACATCCGAGCCCGGCGGCGGCCCCGCCACGCCGGCCACGGTCACGCTCCCGCCCCCGGCGCCCACCCGCGGCGCGAGCCGTTCCCCACGGCCGGACACGGCATCGACGCGAACCCGCGCGCGCGACGGCGGGCTGCCCACCGGCACGGGCTCCGCGGTGCCGGAGCGGCCCAGCCTCAGCACCGCGACCGCCGCGACAGCGCTGGCCCTGCTGTGCCTTCCAGCCCTCCTGTTCATGATCTCCAAGACCACGAAGTACCTCCAGGACCCCAGCGCGCCGACCGGGCTGATCGCGGTGAACATGACGGTGGGCATCATGGAGGCGATCGTGCTCGCCACCGGCGCGCTCCTGCTGTTCCGGCGCACGATGGCCGGACGCTGGATGGTCGTGGCAGCCGGTGGCGCGGCGGCTCTGCACTGTGTGAGCGCCAGCGTGCAGTATCAGCTGGTGGGAGGGCCATCAGACGTCGAGACGTTCGCCCACGTCATCGCCCCGCTGACGGCTGTTGCCGCGGTCGCCGCCGTGATCACGGCTCTCCACCCGTCCACCGGCCGTTGGTGCCTTCGCCAAGCGTCTGTCCCGTGATCGTTGGGGTTCCCGACGGGCGGCCGGTGGTGCCGCACGTTGTCGGAGCGTGCTGCTATGGATGGAGCATGACGACGCGTGAACTTCAGGAGGAACTGGCGACGTTCGCCAGGGAGCGGGACTGGGGGCAGTTTCACAACCCGAAGAATCTCGTGATGGCGCTCGCCGGCGAGACGGGTGAGCTGGTGTCGCTGTTCCAGTGGCTGACCGCGGAGGAGTCCGCCTCGGTGATGGCGGATCGGGATCGGGCCGCGGCGGTGAGGGAGGAGATGGCCGACGTCTTCGCCTACCTTCTCCAGCTCGCCGATGTCATCGGGGTCGACCTGGAGGACGCGCTCAGGAGGAAGATCGAGGTGAACAGGAAGCGCTATCCGGTCGCGTTGGCCCGTGGTCGCGCCGACCGGCCGACCACGGGCGAGGACGGAGGCGCGTGACAGTTGCGGCGCTCCGGCGGCTGTCGCCGGGGGACGCCGTCGCGTCCCCCGTCCCGTCTCCCGACCCGCTCGCCGTCCCGTCCCCGGGAGACCGTGGCGGGTGGCCGGTCGCGCGGGCGGAACGGGCGCGGCTCACGTCGGCCGGGCGGGCGGGTCCTGCCGGGACGAGATGCGGGCGCGAGTCTGACCCGGGGTCAGCAGCGCGGTCTCGGCCGGGGCGATGTCGGGGCGGAGCACCTCGGCGCCGTCGGCGCGGAAGAGGATGACCTCGCCCGAGGCGAGCCGCGCCGTGCGCCGTCCCGCCTCCCGGCCCAGCAGCAGCGCGACGGCCGCCGCGTAGGTGGGGCCGAGCGCGAGCAGGGCGTCCGGTGCGTCCCAGAAGCCGGCGCGGCGGGGCGTGCCGCGCGTGACGTGCAGCACCGTGCGCCAGGGCCCGGCCGCGGCGGACGCGGGCGGCGGCCGGTGCTGGTCGCTCACCAGCGCCTGCGGCCCGGCGCCCACGGCCGGAGGAGCGGGCGGCAGCGCCGGCCAGGTGGCCGGGTCCCTCGTGAACGACAGCCGGCCGCCCGCGGCCTGGCGAACCCTCCGCCACTCGGCGGGCAGCCGGGTGTCGGCGGTGACCTGGACGCCGACGGCCAGCAGGCGCAGCGCGACCAGGCGGCAGAAGAGGGATTCCCCCAACACCGCGACGCGCGTGCCGGCGGGCCCCGGCGCCGGCAGGGACACCGGCTTCCCGCCCTGGTCGGTGCCCAGGTGGACGCCGGCCCGGGCGGGGAACAACAGGGGGGCGCCGGTGCGGTCCGCCCCGTCGAGTCCGTGGAGTTCGTCGGGTTCGTCGAGTCCGTCGCGCCAGGTGGTCGCGGGGACGGTGGCCAGGACCTCCCGGCCTGGCGGCTCGGTCCTTCTCGGCTCGGTTCTCCTCGGGCCGCTCATGCCGCCAGCCTCCTGCTCTGGACGAGGCCGCTGGCCTCCACCAGCGAACGGGACGGGTAGGCCAGCGGCAGCGTCGCCAGCAGTCCGGCCCGCTGGTCGGGGAGGGGCGGGCCGGTGACCCGGGCGGCCCGGAGCCGCTCGCGCTCGCGGGCGCAGTGCTGGCCGAGGGTGCTGACCAGCCGGACGGCGGCGCGCACCCGCAGCGTGGGACGGCCGGCGCACAGCTCCTCGACCGTGAGGGTCGCGGCGGTGACGACCCGTTCGGCGGTGCATCCGGCCAGCCCGCCCAGCAGCCGCAGCCAGTCCCCCTGCGTGGCGGTCACGGCGCTCACCGTCGAGTGGGTCGCCGCCCTGCCGGCCCACGCGTCCTTCACCTGGCGGCCCTGGCCCTCCGCGTCGCCGAGCTGCCGCAGCAACTCGCGGGACTCGCCCGCGCCCAGCGGCACGGTGGGCGCGCCCCGAGCGGCCAGCCGGGCGCGCAGCCGCGCGGCCGACGCCGCCACCGCGGCGTGCGCCCCGTTCTCTCCGCCGCCACGTCGGGCCGCCGACTCGGGCGCGTCCAGGGGCTCGTACCGCACCACCAGCCACGAGCGGACCGCGATCGGCCGGCCGCCGTGGGGTAGCTGCCGGTAGGCGAGCGTGGGTTGGTAGCGGTAGTGGAAGTCCCACGGCGGCAGCGCGAACTGCTCGACGAGGAGCTGCGCCGCCGCAGGCCGGGCCGGGTCCTCCGCCAGCCACCGCGCCACGGTGCCCGCCGGGAGGGCGGGCAGCGCGCCGCCCGGGAAGGCGGCGATCACGGCGTGGCCCCGCCCGTCGGAGAGCACGCCGAGGCGGTGCCCCGCCCGTGGCTCGTTCCGGTCGGCGAACTCGGCGACGCCCAAGCTGGGCAGCAGCGTGTGGGCCAGCCCCAGCAGGGCCGGCGAAGGCGGCGGGGGAGAGGCGGACGGCGGCGGTGATGGGGGTGTCGGTGGAGGTGTCGGTGACGGTGGGGGAGGGGGCGGGGGCGGGGCGGCGACGGTCAGGGTGCCTCGGCGCGCACGGTCCAGCACGCGCTGGTCCAACCAGGCGCCGCGCCAGCGGGCCAACGCGCCGGCGGCCAGCGCCACCCCACCGCTCGCGAGGGCGTACCCCCACCCGCCTCCGGCGACCAGCCCGGCGGCGAGTCCGCCGATCCCCGCCTCCACGGCCAGCAGCCGTGCCCGGCCGAAGCCGGCCATGCGCGGCGCGCGCGGCGTGCGGGCGCCCGTCGTGGTGGTCACTGGTCCTCACCCTCCTCCGTCTCGTCGGTCCCCGTCTCGTCGGTGCCCGTCTCGTCGATGCCTGCCGCCTCGGCCCCCGGCGCGGCGCCGCGCTGCTCCTCGGCCGCAGCCAAGGGGTCGAGGAGCGGCCCGGCCGGGAGGAGTTCGGCGTACTCGCGGGGCATCGACGGCGCCTCGGCCGGCGCGTACCCGAGGCGTTGCACGGCCTCCGGCGAGGCGAACGGGTAGGCCATGCCGCTGTCCGTGACCAGCGTGTGGGTGCCGCCGTCGGCCGACGACCCCGTGACGCGGACCAGGGCGCCGGAACCCGGCGGCACGTAGATCCGGTCCAGCAGGCCGAGGGGCACCTCGCCCTCGCTCGCCTCGACCGGCGTCGTCTCCGCCGGCTCCGGCATGGTCCTCGGCAGGTGGACGGTGGACCGCCACGGGGCGTCGCCCTGCTCCCCGCCCGGCGGCGTGCTGACGCACACGGGCTGGTTGCGCTCCAGCTCGGCGGGGGCGGGGAGCCGTTCCGGCCAGGCCTCTTCGCCGGGCGGGAGGCGTTCCTCCGAGGGTGGCCCGTCGGCGGCGTCTGCGAGGCTGATCGGGTGGTCCTCGCCGGCGTGGGCGGCCATCAGCGTGTACACCAGCTCGGAGACGCGTTGTAGCCCGTCCGGCCTGACCACGAAGTACCGCGGGCCGGTGCTGCCCGCCTCGGTGTGGGCGAGGTCGCCGACGCGGGCGTCGAAGGACAGCGCGTCCACGGGGCGATCCCCGGCGCCGGGGACGGTGTCGGGAACGGTGATCTCCGGTGCCTCGGGAACGGTGTCGATGATCTCCCGGGGGAGCAGGACGGGATCGCCCGGCAGGTTCAGCATGCCGAGCGCCTCGGCGGAGAGCGCGTACCGGCGGCCCTCCGTCAGCAGCCACCGGGCGCCGCTCTCGTCCTCCACCAGCACCGTCACGCCGCCGGCCGCAGCCGCGGGCGTCGCGTCGGCGGGGGCGGCGGGGGCGACGCCGGGCACGGCGACGTAGAGCGCGGTGTCCTCCGGCTCGTGGTCGGTCTCGGAGGGGACGGCGCACAGCGTCCACATGCCGTCGAGCAGTTCGTCGCCGTCGGGCAGCGCGTTGGGCGCGCCGGGGATGCCGACCGGCAGGCCGCGCGGTGCCTCGTCGAGCGTCTCCCGCCGCACCTCGGTCGGCCCGCCGCCGCCGGCCAGCAGCGCGGAGGCGAGGTTCAGCGCGGGGTGTACCACGCCGTCCGTGACGACGTACGAGGAGTCGCCGGCCACGACCGCGCCGTTGGCGGGCAGCTCGGGGCCGCGTCCGCCGCCGAGCCAGCCGGCGATGCCGAAGCCGGCCATGACGAGGACGCCGACCGCCACGCCGGCGCCCAGCGAGCGGTTGAGCCGTCGGCGGGGGTCTAGGCGGGCCTCGTCGGTGCCTCGCAGGAGGCTGGTGGTCATGCGGCGGTTGGCGTACGCGTACGCCTCGGCGAGTTCACGTGTCGTGGCCATGGCTACGGTGTCCGGCTCCGGTTCCGGTCTCGGTTTCGGTGGGGAGTGTCGGGGGTGGCGGTCGGGGCGCCGGCCAGCCAGGCGAGGCGGCCGGTGGGCCGTGGCGCGGCGACGCGGGGCGGCGGCGGGTCGTGGGCGTCGTGCGCGTTGTGCGGGCCGTCCGGTTCCGGCGACGCGGGCGCGGGCGCGGTCGCGGACGCGGGAAGGGCAACGGCGCCGGGCCGCCAGCCGCGGCGGGCGGCCCGGCGGACCGCCGGCGCCGCCAGCAGCACCAGGACGACGGCGAGCAGCAGGCCGCCACTCCAGGCGAGGGCCGTGGTCGCGGTCGTGCCGAGCGGCGGCTCGGGGGCGGGCAGGGCCCGCACGGGAATCCGACCGGCGCCCGCCCCGGAACCGTCGCCCCGCCCTTCCTCCCCACCGTTTCCGCCACCGTGGTCACCGAGGTGGGTCAGGGCGCTGTACGGGTCGACGAGGCCGGCGCCGGTGCGGTCGTTCCGCCCGCCCCCCAGCGGCGTGGCCGAGTCGGTCAGCCGGCGCGCCACCTCCGCCGCCGGCAGCTCGGGGAAACGGGACCGCACGAGCGCGGCGGCCCCGGACACCTGGGCGGCGGCGATGCTGGTGCCGCCCTCCTGGCGGTACCCGGAGTCGTCGGGGGCCACGACGGTCAGGTCCGCGTCGCCGAACCCGACCAGATCCACCCAGGGCCCGGCGTTGGAGCCGTCCAGCGGCGCGTGGTCGGCGCCGACGGCGCCGACGGCGAGCACCCCGTCGTAGGCCGCCGGGTACACGCGGGTGTCCGAGTCGGCGGGGATGCCGTCGTTGCCGGCGGCGGCGACCACCACCACGTCCCGGCTGAGGGCGCGTTCGACGGCCTCGCGGATCAGCTCGTCGTCGACCGACCGGCCGAAGGAGAGGTTGATGACGCCCGCCCCGGAATCCACGGCGTCGTCGATGGCCGCCGCGAGCAGCTCGTTGCTGGCGTGTCCGATGTTGCCGACGACGCGGACGGGATAGACGGTGGCGTCCGGCGCCACGCCCACGACCCGGTCGTCGCGACGGTCGGCGGCGATGACGCCCGCGACGGCGGTGCCGTGGCCCGCGCAGTCGGTCGTCGGCCGCGTCCGGCTCTCGTCGAACTCCCGCGGCGCCTGGACGCCGACGAACTCGCTGCCGTCGACGACGGCGTCGGCCAGCTCCGGGTGGTCGGCGTCGACCCCCGAGTCGACGACGGCGACGGTGACGCCCCCGCCCGTGGCCATGTCCCAGGCATGGCGCAGCGCCAACGAGTCGACCAACGGGTGGGTCTCGGCGCCCTCGGGCAGCTCCTCGCCGTCCACCATCTGGTTCCGGCACGGCATGGCGGTCGCCGCGACGGCCGGCGTCGCCGTCGTCAGCAGCGTCGCGACGCCCAGCGCGCCCGCCAGACCGGCACACGCGACGCGGACCGCCACGGCCGTCGTCGTCCCCTTCCCGCTCCCGTGTTCCACGTGAAACCTGCTCACCACGTCTCCTCACCCCTCCCCGAGCCTCAGACCCGCAGGTCCAGCAGCTGGCCGTAGACCTCCCACACGGCCAGCACCAGCGGGACCACGGCCAGCAGCAGCGTCGTCTCGACCACGTCCAGCGCCCGCACCAGCCGTGGGTTCGGCCGGAGCCGGCCGGCGGCCAGCGCCACCCCGCCCGCGACCAGCGCCACCGTCAACGCGGCCGGCAGCGTGACGCCCAACAGCGGCACGCCCTCCGACGCGTGCTCCGCGACGGTCACCGCCGCCGCGCCGGCCGCGCCCACGAGCGCCGCCGCCACCGCCGTCCCGACCTGCCACGCCTCACGGAACAGCCGGGCCCGCAGCAGCATCAGGACGGTCAACGTGCCGCCCAGCACCCCCGTCCACAGCTCCCCCGCCGTGAACAGCACCACCGTCGCCGCACCCGCCACGAGGTGGCTGCCGACCGTCATGCCGCCCAGCAGGCGGCGGGCGGCGGCGACCCGCGCCACCAGCCGCTCGTGGGCCAGCTGACCGGGGAGGCGTTCGAGGTCCTCGGCGACGGCCGCCAGCTGCGGCGCGGGCAGCCGGGCGACGCGCAGCGCGACCGTCGGCCAGAGCGTCGTCAACGCCAAGGCGAGCGGCCCGGCGACCGTGGCGGCCTCGGCCGGGGTGACGTCCCGCCAGATCACGCACACCACCCCGCCCGTCGCGGCGAGGGGTCCTGCCACGGCGAGCGTCACGAACGTGCCGTCCCCGCCCCCGACCAGCACGGGACCGACCACTCCGACGACCGCCACCACCGCGCAGGCCAGCAGCAGGTGCGCGGCGCCGAGCCCCGCCAGGCCGCCGGCCACGTCGCCGCCCCCGCCACTTTCGCCGTCCCCGCCGTTCCCACCGTCCCCGCCGCCGAGCAGCAGCAGCGCGCCCACCACGGCCGGCGCCGCCGCCAGCACCCCGGCGAACGTGCCGGCCCGCAGGTCGCCGAAGCCGCGCGACATCAGCACGGCCACCGCCAGCGTCAGCACGGCCGTCGCCAGGCCGAGCCAGCCGGGCACCGCGCCGGGCGCGGCCGCCAGCGCGGCGCAGCCGGTCAACAGGGCCAGCGCCGCGAGGGCCGCCGCACCACGGCGGGTGGCGGTGGCAGGCCAGGCGCGGCGGACGGCGTGGTCGCCGATGACCTCGACAACGTCGTCGTAGAGCGGCGGGGTCGCGTCGTCGTGGCCGTGGCCGAGGAAGAGCAGCTGGCCCTCGACGACCCCCTGGTCGGTGAGCGAGGCGGCGGCGTCGAGGCGGGTGCCGTCGGAGCGGCGCAGCACCCAGCCGCCGTGGCGCACCCCGCCGTCGGGGCCGGGTTCGGCACCGGCCTGCCGCAGCAGCATCGGCAGCAGCCGCGCGAGGGGGACGGCCGCCGGCACGGCGAGGTCGGCACGGCCGGCGGGGCCGGCCAGCCCGATGCGGACGAACTCCGTGGCGCCCGCCGCGGGGACGGGCGGGGCCGGAGGGGAGGCGCCCGGGTCCGGGCGCGGGTGGAGATGCCGCCGGTTGATGGTCAGGGTCTCTTCGCTGCCGCTCATGGGAACGTCCCGGTCAGGTCAGTCGGGTCAGGTCTGCGGAAGGGCCGTCATTCGTGGTGCGTCGTTCGTCGTTCCGTGGTGCGTCGTGCGTCGTGCGGGGTGTACCGCGTGCGGTTCGTTGGACCACGTGGCCGTTCGCGGGGGCGCGGGGTCAGTCGGTGGGCGGGGCGTTCCGTAGCGGGGAGTCCTCGCGGGCCAGCTGCACGGGCACGTTGCCGAGCCTGCGGTGGAGCAGCAGGCCGCGCCCCCGGGGCCGGTCGGCCGGCCTGACGCCCCAGATGGGCATCTCGTCCTTGGGGATGCTGAGCAGCACCACGGGGTAGTTCAGCTCCCTCATGCGCCCGAGCACCGGGTCCATCGTGGCGCGTGAGGCGCCGCCGGCCTGGCGGGTGACGAGGAGGTGCAGGCCCATGGCGCGGGCGTGTGGCAGGTAGTCCACGAGCGGGGCGAGGGGGTTGCCGCGCGAGGTGGCGACGAGGTCGTAGTCGTCGACGAGGAGGTAGATCTCGGGGCCGGTCCACCAGGAGCGGTCCCGCAGCTGCTCGGGCGTCACGTCGGTGCCCGGCACCCGCTTCCTCAGGCCCTCGGCGAGGCCGCCCACCACCGAGTGGGACCGTTCCTCCGTCGTCGCGTACCCCAGCAGGTGCGGCCCGTCGAACTCGCGCAGCATCGTCATCCGGTGGTCGAGCACGATCAGCTTCGCCTGCTCGGGCGTGTGCCGCTCGACGATCTGGCGGGCGACGGAGCGCAGCAGGCCGGTCTTGCCGGTCTCGCTGTCGCCGATGACGATCAGGCCGGCGTCCTCGCCGGGCGTGAGCACGACGGGCTCCAGCCGGTTGCCCTCCAGGCCGATCGCGACGCCAGGACGTCCCGCGAGCCGCGCCGCCTCCCCCGCCGCCCCGGCAGGCAGCGCCGCCGGGCTCCAGGTCGTCGGCAGCAGCCGCACCCTCGGCGCGCGGGGCCCGGTCCACGCCTCGTCGACGCGCCGCACCAGGTCGGCCACGCCGGCGGCGAGCCCGTCGGCCGAGGCGACGCCGTCCACGCGCGGCGCGGCGGTCAGGAAGTGCAGCTTCTCGGCCGTGACGCCGCGTCCCGGACGGTCGGCGGGCACGGCGCGCTGCGCCTTGCGGTCGACCTCGGAGTCGAGGGCGTCGCCGAGCTTCAGCTCCACCTTGGTCCCCAACAGGTCGCGCATGCCCATGCGCATGTCCATCCAGCGGTTGCCGGTGACGACCAGGTGGATGCCGTAGGTCAGCATCCGCCCGGCCACGCCCATCAGCAGCTCCTCGATCTCCGGGTAGCTCTGCCGCAGCACCTGCCAGCCGTCCACGACGAGGAAGACGTCGCCGAACGGGTCCTCGTGATCGGCGGTGTCTTCGGCGCGTGCGGCGCGGTAGGCGGCCATCGACTCCACGCCGTGCTCGCGGAAGCGCTGCTCCCGCGTCTCCATCAGCTCCAGCACCTCGGCGACCGTCCGCATCACCTGCTCGCGGTCGAGCCGGCTCGCGACGCCGCCGACGTGCGGCAGGCCGGCGAGGGCGAAGAGCGTGCCGGAGAAGTCCAGGCAGTAGAACTGCACCTCGCGCGGCGTGTGGCGGAGCGCGAGCGACGCGATCATGGCGGCGACCGTCGTCGACTTGCCGCTGTGCGGGCCGCCGACGACGGCGACGTGCCCGCCGGCGCCGGTGAGGTCGAGCCGCAGCGGGTCGCGGCGCTGGTGGAACGGCTTGTCGACGATGCCGATGACGGCGGTGAGCGGGGAGCGGGTGGGGGCGGCGCCGAAGCCGCGCCCCTCCCGGACCGTGAGCTCGCCGAGGAGCGCGTCGAGCGGCGCGGGCTCGTCCAGCGGGGGCAGCCACACCTGGTGCGCCTGCGGGCCGTGGCCGACCATGCCGTCGACCATCACGGACAGCACGGTGGTGCCGAGTTCCTCGTCCTCGCCGAACTCGTCGGGCTGGGGCTCGGATCCCGGGGCCGGCGCGGGCTCGGCCGCCGGCCGCTCCTCCGCCGGCACCGGCACGAACGTCGCGGGGAACGGCCGCACCTCCAACGCCCCACCGAGCCTCGGGCCGCCGCCCTCCTCGCCCGTGCTGTACGGGCCGGAGACGTAGGCGGCGCGGAAGCGTCTCAGGCTCTCGTTGCCGGTGAGCCGCAGATAGCCGTGGCCCGGGGCGCTGGGGAGGTGGTGGGCGTCGGGGACGCCGATGGCGGTGCGGCTCTCGGCCTCCGAGAAGGTGCGCAGCCCGACGCGGTAGGACAGGTGCGCCTCCAGGCCCCGCAGCCGGCCCTCCTCCAGGCGCTGCGAGGCCAGCAGCAGGTGCAGGCCGAGGGAGCGGCCCAGCCGCCCGATCTGCACGAACAGCTCGACGAAGTCCGGCTTCTGGGCCAGCAGCTCGGAGAACTCGTCGACGACGATGAACAGGCTCGGCAACGGCGGCAGGTTCGCGCCGCGCTGCCGGGCGCGCTCGTAGTCCCGTATCGACTGGAGGTTGCCGGCGTCGCGCAGCACCTCCTGGCGGCGGTTGATCTCTCCGGCCAACGCCTCCTGCATGCGGTCGACCATCGTCAGGTCGTCCTCGAGGTTCGTGATCACCGCCGCCACGTGGGGCAGCCCCGCCATGCCCGCGAACGTCGCGCCGCCCTTGAAGTCGACGAGGACGAGGTTGAGGTGGTCCGACGGATGGGTGGCGGCCATCCCGAGGACGAGGGTCCGCAGCAGTTCGGACTTCCCCGAGCCCGTCGCGCCGACGAGGAGACCGTGCGGGCCCATGCCGTTCTGCGCCGACTCCTTGATGTCCAGCTCCAGGGCCCCGCCCTCGGTCGTCACCCCGATCGGCACGCGAAGGCGGTCGCGCAGCGGGCGGTGCCGCCAGAGCGTCGGGAGGTCCAGCTCGCCGGGATCGGCGATGCCGAGGAGGGAGGGGAGGGTGTTGACGGCCGTGGTGAGGTCCTCGCCGTCGGCGGGCGTGGCCGACGTGTCGACGCGGAACCGCGTGACCAGCGCGGCCAGCGCCTCGGTCTCGGCGACCGACAGGCCGTCCGCCCGGCCCAGTTCGTCGCGGGCGTCCTCGGCGAGAACGGTCAGCCGCCCGCGGTCGGCGTCGGCCTCCAGCCGCACGCCGTGCGCCTCGACGAGCGGCCCGGCGGTCCGGCCACCCACGTCGAGGACCGTGACGGCCTGGAGGCCGCCCGGGTCGGTCATGGCCTCGACTCCCGTGACGAGGCCGCCGTCGAGGACGAGGAGGAGGTGCGGCAGCTCCGGGTCGGGCTCGGCGTCGCGGTGGAACCGGGCGCGGCGCGTCAGCTCGGGCCCGAGCTGCTCCTCCAGCACGCCGAGCACCGGGTGCATCATCCGCACGGGCCCGGCGTGGTCGACGTCGGTCGGGTGGTGCGCGTGCGGCAGCCACTTCGCCCACGACCAGTCGGGGGACTCGACGTCGGGGGTGCAGACCAGCACGCGCAGGTCACGGGGGGAGTGGAAGGTGACGGCGTGCGCCACGACCGCGCGGGCCAGCGCCCGCGCGCCGTCGCCCGTGAACGCGACGGCGGCGAAGCGGCGCAGCGCGAGCAGGACCGGCAGCTCGGGCACGACGGCGTGCGTGTCGACGAAACGGCGCAGCGCCACGGCGCTGAGCGGGTCGAGGTCCTCGACGGGCGCGGTCTCGGCGGCGACGAGCGGCGTCGCCAGGAACCGGGGCCCGGACCCGATCCGCACCACCCCGAAGTCGGCGTCGCCGGCCCGCCGCTCCCACAGACGGCGGCTGTCGGCCACCGACCACAGGACGCCCGGGTCGGGGGCGTTCCACTCCAGCACCTCGCGCTGTTGGGCGGCGGTGCGCCGCACCTCGGCGCGGGTGCGCTCCAGGTAACGGAGGTACTCGCGGCGCTCGTTGCGCGCCTGGCTCCTGGCCGTGCTGCGCTGCCGGACGACGGAGCCGACGACCATCGCGACGCAGGAGACGAGGAAGAGCGTGCCGACGATGTAGCCGATCGGGCCCCGGCCGATCGTGATCATGTAGAGGACGGAGCCGAGCCCGCTGAGCGCGGGCAGCGCGGTCATCCAGGCGTTGGAGTCCTCGGGCTGCGGCAGCGGCGGCGGAGCCTGGAGCACGAGCTCCCTCTCCGGCACGACGGGCTGCGCGGCGCGCGGGGGGCGGCGGAGGATGGTGGTGGGGGAGGTCATTCGCGGGGCCCTCCCTCTCTGGTGGCCTCGTCGTCCTCGTTGCTGGCCGGTCCCGCCGCGTCGTCAAACCCCTCGGTGTACGAGCCGAGGAAGTGGCCCAGTTGTCCCTTCCTCATGTTCTCGTTCAGGCCATCGATGTAGCCCAGCGTGAACTTTCCGCCGTTCAGGTGGGGCCGCTGGCTTCTCTGGTCGCCGGTGTTCTCGTAGTTGGCGAGGACCGCCGCATCGATGATGGCCGTCTCGCCCGGGAGATCCCGCCACCGTCTTAGGCTCCACTCGTTGCGCACCTCCTCCGCCTTCGCCCTTTCCTCCGCGCTGGCGCCGACCGTGTCGTTCCAGATTCCCGCTCCCTTGTCGATGGCGAGACCCGTGGAGATGGCCGCCGGGTGCGGGACCAGGGTGAGGGCTGCGCCGCCGAGTTCGACAACCTTGGCTACGGAGGTCCACGGGGTGGAGCTGTCCGGTGCGATGGTCTGTGTGTAGGCCACGGTGCCCGCGATGGTGCCGATGTTCTTGAAGGTGGACGGGTCCGGACCGTTGCGGAAGGCGTCGCGCGCGGTCTCCGCCTGCCACATAGTGACATCGCGGTAGAAGTTGTCCCTGACGGAGCCGCCGGCGTCGTGCATGAGACGGAACAGACCGTTTCGCTCCTCGGAGCTGAACTCGAACCCCCAGTGGTATTTCGTGTCGTTGATCGTCCACCCGGTATCGGGCCAGAGGCCCGTCTGGCCGCTCTGAGAGATCATGTCCATGTAGTGAATGCCCGTACGGCCAATGGATGCCTGGAGCGGACCGAGGTCCGCCCCCTGGGGGCCACCGAAGGCCGAGTGGTCCCTGCCGAGGATGACGTCGTTGTGGTTCGCGGCGTACCTGAGCACCTCGTAGCCGGCAGTGACGTACTTCCTGGCCTCGGCGCTTGTCGGGTCGGTCCCCTCGGGGATGATCGTGCCCGAGTGAACCATGGCGGCAGCGCCACGACTGTCGTCCCATCCGAGGGAGAGAAGATCCTCACGGAAGCCCTTCTCGTTCAACAGGTCGGCGGCGACTCCCGTGTTCAGCGAAGCGGCCTGGAGCAGCCCGCTGCCCCCCAGGTTCTCGAACTGTCCGGACGGCGAGATGTGGGCCATCTGTGCGGGGAACTGCTTCTCGAACTGCACGGCGTTCCGTGCCAGGGACTCGGAGAAGGCGTCGCCCGAGGCGATGGTCGCGTTCGACATGAGCTCGCCGAATCCGTTGTAGTTGCGCATCGCGTCGAGGAAACGGCTGGGATCCTCCCGGGCGCGGAGCAGGTCCTCGTCCTTCAGGTAAGCGAGATCCTGTAGCCAGCCCGGGACGTTCGAGTGAGCCCCGAGTTGGGGCGTCAGTCCGTTGATCTCGGGGTTGTACAGCATGTTGATGCCGTTGGCGATGTTCTGCTTCGCCCCGGTGAACTGGTCCCGGTCAGGGCTTCCCAGAACCCCGAGCCTTCCGACCGACGCGGCGTCCAGGTTGCTGTAGAACTCCTGGAGATAGGCCCGTTCCGCAGGCGTCAGGTCCCGCTGAGGATCGCCCTCGACGCCCTCGCCGTAGATGCTCTCCGCGATGGATCGCAGTCCCTTGGTGTAGAACGCCACCCTCTGGGGATCGGGAGTCCCTGCCCGTAGCTCTTCCTTGAGTCTGGTGGCGGCGTACCGCGCCATCTGGGGGGTCATGAACAGCCTGAACGGACCCTCGCCGAGGTTGTAGCCCAGTTCCGCGAGTTCGCCGGCCGCCGCCGTCATGTGGTGGCGGTAGTAGTTGATCTCGTCCCGGATCTGCTTGTCGGCCCAGCCGGCGTCCGAGACCGCGCGCCTGAGGTAGCTCTCCCTGATCTCGTCGGCCAGCCACTGCGGGAGGCCCTGCCGGGAGACCGTCACCTGCCGCCCGTCGTAGGAGATGGTGACGTTGGGGTCCTCCGCTCGGCCCACGTGCAGGTTCGCGTGGTTGAGCGCCGCGTTCCAGCCGTTCCACTTGGCCTGGGCCTCTGCCTGGTGGGCGGCCAGTTGGCGGTTCATCCATCCGATGTGCTTCTGGTTGTTCTGCTCGGCGTCGAGCGCGCGGTTCATGCCGCGGATGATGTGGGTGACCACGGCGTCGATGTCGTCGCCACCGCGTTGCAGCGCCCGGTGGGTCTCCTGGTAACGGCCGTTCCTGACCAGTGAGGAACCGTTCAGGCTTCCGGCGTCCTCCGATGCCTCGGTGGCTCGCCTGGCCAGGTCGTCGACGTTGCGCGCCTCGGCCGAGGCGCGTGCGTACGCGGCGGCGGTGCCGGCCATGGACTCGGTGTCGATCTCCTCGGCGAACGTCCGCTGACCGGTCCACGGCTTCTTTCCCCGAGCCTCCACGTCCTCCCACGTGAAGCTGCGGAACACGCTCATGCCTCTCTCCTCCCCTCCGTGAACGGCCCGTCGCCCACCACGCGGGCCCTCCTACACGCCGTCGGCGACGCCCCGGTCGGCGGCGACGGACGCGGCGCCGAGCGCCTGTCCGGCGGCGGCGTCCATCTCCTCGCCGGTGATGGCGACGACCTGGTCGGCGGCGGCCATGTTGTTCCGGCCCTCCTCCGCCTGGGCGATGCCCCGGGCCTGCTTGTCGCGGGTGGCCTCCAGCGCCCTGGGGAACGCGTCGGCCCCGCCGTAACCCGCCGCGTTCACCTCGGTCTGGCTCAGGTAGCGGCGGGCACCCTCCGCGGCGTCGGCGGTGTTGGCGTTCTGACGCGCTCCGTCGCGGAAGCCCTCCGGCAGGTAGTACAGGCCGTCCGTGGTCATGGTGGTCCTCTCCTCTCCGCGTCTCGTGGCTGCTCGCTGCTCGCTGCACGCTGCTCGTTACTCGCCCAGCACGCCGCGCGTGGCGTTCCGGCGGGGCGACCAGACCTCGGGGTTCTCGGTCAGGTCGGTCGGGCGGTGGTGGTGTTGGTCCTCGTCCCGGTCCCGGGCCTGGCTCCGGGCGGCGGCCCCAGCCGCCGGTCCCGGGGGCGTGGCGCCGGGGCGGGCCGTCAGCTGGTGGCGGGTGGCGGTGTCCGTCGGGCGGGCCTGCCAGGTGCGGGCCGGCTCCGTGACGGCACGGGCCCCCGCGCGCGCGGCGGTGCCGGCGCGGCCGGTGCCGTTGCCCGTGGCACCGACGGGCGGCGCGGCGGCGCTCGGCGGGACGAGCGCCCGGCCGCCCGGCACGACCGGCCCGTGCGGGACACGGCCGGGACCGTGGACACCGTGCACGCCGGGGAACGCGGTCCGCGGCGCCCGCGTCCCGGCCGCCCCCGGCCGGGTCACCGTGCCGCGCGCGCCGCCCGCCGCCGGCGGGGGAACGTACGGCCGGCCGCCCTGCGCCGCCTCGCGCAGCGCGAACCGCGAGGCAACCTGTGCCCGTTGGCCCAGGTTGTGCACGGCCTGCCGCATGACCTGCTGCCTGGCCGGCCCGGTGTTGCCGATGCTCGGCGGCACCACACCCCCGTACAGGCCCGCGAGCGAGGCCGCACCGGCGGCCCCGGCCCCGGCGGCGGCCGCGCCGGCCGCGCCGGCGGCGCCGACCGAGGCCGCGACCAGCCCGCCGCCCGAGGCGATCGCGCCCGGCCCGTTGCCCAGGCCCGACAGCCGCGTCGCGTACTCCGTCACCTCGCCGAACGGCTGACCCGTCACCGGGTCGATCCACCGGCCGGCCACCGGGTCGAACTCCCTGCCCGTCGCCGGGTCGACGAGGAACCCCGTCGTGGGGCTCTGCACCCAGCCGGCGAAGTCGCCGTGTTCGGGCCCCAGCACGCTCGACGACGGATACGAGCCCGCGCCGATCACACTGCCGTTGGGGGCCTCGTGGTCCGCGGGCGTCACCGCGCCGGCCGCCCCCCACGCGCCGCCGCCGGACGCCACGGCGCCGCCGGCACCGCCCGCCGCCATGGCACCGGCGGCGCCGCCCGCCGCCGCGCCCACGCCCGTCGGAGCCGCACCCGAGCCGGCGCCACCCTCCGGCGCCGACGGCGGCGTCCCGCCGATGACCTGGGCGAACTCCGCCGCCAAGTCGTCGAGTTCCTGCTGCGCCTCCCCGAGGAGCCGCTGCTTCTCCCCCTCCGCGAAACGGTTGGTCTCCATGTGCGCCCGGCCGTCGGGGAGGCTCTCGGCACGCTCGAAGCGCCACGACTCGATCTCGCGGAACTTGACGTCCAGCTCCTCCGCCCGCTCGGTGGCCCGCGCCGAGCGCTCCGCCGAACGGGTGAGCTGGTCCGAGATCTGCCGGGCCACCGCGCCCGCGCCCTCGGCCCAGGAACTCGTCGCCCGCAACCGGTCGGAGAGCTCCAGCAGGCCGACGCCCGGCTCGCTCTCCGCCTCCGAGGCGGTGTTCGACAGCGCGCCGCTCTCCGCTCCGGCCGCGTTGGCCAGGGCCAGCCACGCGCCGGCGGCCACCCGCATCGTGTAGTGCTGGCTGCTGAAGATGCTGTCGACCGTTCGTCTGAACGAGGCGTCAGAGTCGGTCATGGCACGTCACCTTCCCCCGTCAACGCGGACCGGCTGCTGCGGGCTGCCGTGGTCGAGGCCGCCGACGAACGCCGCCAGGGCGTCGCGCTGGGCGCGGGTGAGCGTGCTCCGCGCCTCGGCGTCGGTGAACCTCCCGACCTCGGCCGCCTCGTGGGCGCTGTCCCGGATCGACCGGACGGTCTCGCCGGCCCGGTGCACGACGTCGAACATCGCGGTGGCCGCGTCCTGGAGGGCGCGGGCCGCCTGGCCGGCGTTCGGCACCTGGCCGAACATCGCCGGGTCGGACGCGAGCCGCCCGACGAGCGCCCTCATGCGCGCGAACTCGTCGCGTTCGCCCGCGCCGTTCTCGGCCCTCCGCAGGCCGTCGAAGTTCATGGTGGTCATGTGGCTGTCTCCCTGGTGGCTCCAGCTCCCCGGTTTCCGGGCCCGCTCCGGGCTCCGGCTCGGACCTCGGTTCCGGGCTCCGCCTCGCGCGCCGCCAACGTCAGACCGCGCCGCCCGCCGCGGCCCGGACCATCTGGGCGCCGCCCTCGTTGCCGATCTGCTGCACGTCGCGGACCGCGCCGTTCTGCGCCGTCACGCCCTCGTCGTAGCCGGCGGCCTCGCGCCGGAAGATCTGGTCGCGTTCGGTGACCACGGCGCCGATCTGGGCGTCCACGTCGCCGCGCTCCACGAGGCCCATGAGCTGGCTGCGGACGCTCTCCCAGATCTCGATGTATCGCTGCTGCTGACCGGCGGTCGTCGACTGGATGGTGTCCAGCTCGCCGTTCCGGAAGTGGATGACGCCTCCGTAGGTCATGACTGTCGTCCTCCCTGTGCCGCGCGGTGTCCTTCCCCGCGGGTTCTGCCGTGCGTGGAGCGTGCTGTGGTGTGCGTGCTGCGTGGTGCGCGCCGCGTCGTGCGCGGTGCGCCGTTCGCCGTGCGGTGCGCCCGCGCCCGTGTCAGATGGCCCGCGCGATCGACGGGTCGGGCGCGGCGCCGGGCGTGACCACCCGGTTCATGACCGAGTGGGCGGCCTGGTCGGTCTCGCGACCGGTGGCCGCCGTCACGCCGAGGTCCTGCGAGAGCGCCGCCAGGGCGCGCGACAGGGCCTCGCCGGCCCGCCCGAGGTTCTCGTAGTTCTGCACGGCGGTGGCCGTGCCGCTGCCGTTGTACGCGGTCTGCACGGTGCCGGCGTGCCCGCCGATCCCGGTGGCGACCTCGTTCATGTCCTGCTGCGCCTGGGCGATGATGCCCTTGACGCGGTCGACCTCTTCGGGTGAGAGCTTGACCTCTTCGGCCATGGGAGCCTCACTTTCGGGTAGATGGAGCGCGGTGCCGAACGCCACGCGCCACGGAACGGGGCCCGGCGGGCCGCGCGGGTCTCCGTGGCGTTCGTGCGGAGAAGCGCGTTGTGGCCACAGGGTGACAAGACCTCACAACGTCGACCAGGGTCTGACACGTCTCCGGGACACCGAGGGACGCCCACGCCGCTGACCTGGGACAACAGGACGCCGTGGGATACCACGGCGGGACGCCCGGGATGGCCGGAGCGGCCGGACCCGGCGGTGTCGGCGCGGCCCGGCACGCCTGTTCCCCGGCACGCCGAGGCGTGACGACTGCCGTGGTCGGGCCCGCAACTGACAGAATTGCCCGGCGGGTTCGGCGTCCGACCGGTGACGGCGGGACGCGCGGGGCGAGCGAGGGGGGACAATGACAGGCTTCCAGGAGTTGGACTCCTCCGACCCACCGAGCATCGGGCGCTACCGCATCCTGGCCCGCCTGGGCGCCGGCGGCATGGGCCGGGTCTATCTCGCGCGGTCGCCCGGCGGCCGGGCCGTCGCCGTGAAGGTGGTCCGGCCGGAGCTCGCCGACGACCCCGGCTTCAGGGAACGTTTCGCCCGCGAGGTGGCCGCCGCCCGACGCGTCAACAGCTTCTTCACGGCCGGCGTCGTGGAGGCCGACACCGACGGAACCCCGGCATGGCTGGCCACCGCCTACGTGCCGGGCCTGTCGTTGGCGGAGGCCGTCGCCCAGCACGGGCCGTGGCCGCCCTCCTCGGTCTCGGCGCTGGGAGCCGCCCTGGGGGAGGCCCTGGAGGCGATCCACGCGGCGGGAGTCGTGCACCGGGACCTCAAGCCGTCCAACGTGCTGATCGCGGCGGACGGCCCGCGCGTGATCGACTTCGGGATCTCCGTGGCGGCGGAGGCGGCCAGCGCCCTGACGCAGACGGGGATGGTGGTCGGCACGCCGGGGTTCATGGCGCCCGAGCAGGTGCAGGGCGACCCGGTCGGGCCGGCGGCCGACGTCTTCGCCCTGGGCGCCGTGCTGGTCCACGCCGCGAGCGGGCAGGGCCCGTTCGGCACGGGCTCGGCGCACGTGGTGAACTTCCGCGCGGTCTACGAGCCGCCCCGCCTGGACGGGCTGACGCCCGAGCTGCGGGCCCTGGTCGAGCCGTGCCTGGCCAAGAACGCGGCGGAACGGCCGTCCGTGCCGGCGCTGCTGGAGCGGCTGGCCGGGGCGGCGGGCGAGGCGGTGGCCGGGGCGGCGGGCGAGGCACCGGTCTCTGCCCGGGCGATGGTCGACTCCGCGTGGCTTCCCGCATCCCTGGCGCGGACCGTGCTGCTGCGCCGGCAGACGCCCCTGCCCACGCCCAGCGAGGCCCCGGCCCCGCCTCCCGCATCCGGCAGTGCCGCGCCCTCCACCGCGCCGCCACCGGACGCCCCACCGGACTCGCCGCCTCTACCTCCGCCCGCGTCCCCGCCCGTCTCCCCGCCGGCAGGCTCCGCCCCACCCCCACAGACCACCACCCCACCGCGTCCCCCGGAGCCCCCAGGACCCCCCGTGGTCGGCCTCGCCGCCACGCCCGCGTTCCGGACGCCCGGCCGGCGCCGTCGCCCGCTCCTGCTGTCGGTCGGCGCGGCGCTGCTCGCCGCCGTCGTCGGCCTGGTCATCGTCCTGTCCTCCAACGGCGACGGGTCGGGCGGCGACGGCACCTCGCAGGGCGGCGGCGGGACGTCGGAAGGCGGCGACGGCGAGAACAGCGGAGGCGGCGGCGACACCCCCGCCGACGGTGGCGGTTCGGGCGGCGACGAGACGTTCGTCTTCGGCACCGCCGCCGCCCCCGTCTCGCTCGACCCCTCACTGGCCAGCGACGCCGAGACCTTCCGCGTGACGCGGCAGGTCTTCGAGACGCTGCTGCGCCACGAGCCGGGCGGCACGGAACTGGTCGGCGGGCTCGCCGAGAGCTGGGAGTCGAACGCGGCCGGCACCGCCTGGACGTTCCACCTGCGCGACGACGTGTCGTTCCACGACGGCGTCCAGCTTTCCGGCGAGGCGGTCTGCCGGAACTTCGACCACTGGTACCGCCAGACCGGCGCCCACCAGGACCCCTCCGTGACGTACTACTGGCAGATGGTCTTCGGTGGCTTCGCCGAGAACGAGAGCCAGGACACCCCCGACCCCTCCTACGTCGGCTGCACCGCTCCCGACGAGCTCACCGCCGTCATCGAGGTCGCCCGCCCCACGGCCAACCTGCCCGCCGGCTTCGCCCTCTCCTCCTTCGGCATCCACTCCCCGGCCTCCCTCGACCTGATGGCCTCCCAGCGGGGCACCGACGAGGACGGGTTCTTCGTGTACCCCGGGTACAGCCAGGAGCCGGGCGTCCTCGCCGGCACCGGCCCGTTCCACGTCGCCGGCTGGGACCACGGGAACGACGAGGTCACCCTGCGGCGCTTCGACGCGTACTGGGGCGGGCCGGCCGGCGTCCGCGAGCTGGTCTTCCGCACGATCCCCGACGGGACCGGCCGCCGACAGGCGCTCCAGGACGGCACCATCGACGGCTACGACCAGGTGGCGCCCGCCGACCTCCAGACCCTGCTCGACGCCGGCTTCCAGGCACCCACGCGCGACGTGTTCAACATCTTCTACCTCGGCTTCACCCAGGAGGAGAACCCGGCGCTCGAGGACCTCCGCGTCCGGCAGGCCATCGCCCACGCCATCGACCGGGAGGCGCTCGTCGACACCCACCTGCCACGGGGCAGCGTCGCCGCCACCCAGTTCGTGCCCCACACCGTCCTGGGACACTCCGAGGACGTCACGACGTACGCCCACGACCCCGACCGGGCCCGCGAGCTGCTGGCCGAGGCGGGCCAGGAGGACCTGACGGTCGAGTTCTGCTACCCGACCGAGGTGAGCCGCCCGTACATGCCCGACCCCGCCGACCTCCACGAGCGGCTGCGCGCCGACCTCGAAGCGGTCGGCATCACCGTCGAGCAGAACCCCATGCCGTGGAACCCCACCTACCTGGAGACCGTCTGGGACGGCGGCTGCGACCTGCGCCTCATGGGCTGGAGTGGCGACTTCAACGACGGCTTCAACTACGTGGGCGGCTGGTTCGCCGGCTACTCCGAGGAGTGGGGCTTCCGACACCAGGAGCTCTTCGACCTGGTGGGCCGCGCCGGGACCGAGCCGGACGTGGCCGCGCGGACCGCCCTGCTGGAGGACGTCAACGAGCTGGTCATGGACATCCTCCCCGGCGTCCCCCTCTCCAGCTCACCCCCGGTCGTCGTCTTCTCCCCCGACGTGAACCCACCGGCGCCCTCCCCGCTGTCCCAGGAGGACTTCGCGGAGATCTCGTTCGACTAGGCCCTGTCCGGCCGCCGACACGGCGTCGGGGCGGCGTCGGGGCGGCGTCGCCGGTCAGTCCGCCAACGCCGCCGCGGTGGCGCGGGCGAAGCCCTCCGGGTTGTCCAGCATGATGTTGTGCCCGCAGTCCGGGACCGGGACCACGGCCACGCCGGCCGCGCCGAGCGCGTCACCGCCCGGGAGCGGGCCGTCGGCCTCGGGCAGCAGGTAGGCGCGGGGGATCCCGAGCCCCAGCAGCAGTTCGCGCAGCGACGGCACGGTGCCGCGGGTGAGGTGCACCGCGCTGCGGTGCAGGGCCTCCCGGCCGGCCAGGCGCATCGTGGACCACCAGTGGGCGCCGGCCCGGTCGCGGGTCTCCTCCCAGCCGCCCGCCAGGAACTCCCGCTCGGAGTACGCGGCGATGCCACCGCTGCCCGGGGCACCGCGTCGGGGCTGGATCGGGTCGAGGTTGGCGTCGACGAGGACCAGGCGGGAGACCAGCCGGGGGTGTCGGACCGCCAGGACGATGGCGACCGAGCCGCCCATGCTGTGCGCGACCAGTTCGGCGCCGACGACACCGGCCGAGCTCAGCGCCTCGGCGAGCGCGTCGGCGTGCGACTCCAGGGTGTAGTCGAAGCCCGTCGGCCGGTCGCTGATGCCGTGCCCGAGCAGGTCGACCAGCAGGGAACGCCGGCCGGCCAGCAGCGGATGGACCGCGACCTCCGTGAAGTACGCCGGCGACGTGGCCCCCAGCCCGTGCACGTAGACACGCGAGGGCTCCCGCCCCGGCAGCTCGACCCAACGAATCCGGTCGCCCTCCGACGTCACGACGGCACTGCGCACAAGCTTCTCCCCCGCACTCCCGCTACCACTCCACTCCGCGCCCGTCCCGACCGACGGCGAGACGAGCGTAGCCACCCCAAACGCGACGCACGAACCTCCGCCACGGCCCGGCCGCCACGCCACGACCGGTCCGCCCGGTCCGGACACCCCGCCACCGCCCGGCAACCGATGCCTCTGCCGATGCCTCTGCCGATGCCTTTGCCTCTGCTGCTGCCTCTGCCCGGAGACGATTTCCCTGGCCTTCCCCGCACATCTTGGGCACGATGACGCGATGCGTCCCTTCCGCTTCCTCACGTCGGCCGACGACATGCTCGACGGTCCCGGCCTGGCCGCCTTCGCGCGTCGCGCGGAGTCGATCGGCTACAGCGCCCTGATGTCCCCGGACCACCTGGTCGTCCAGCACGCGCCGGTCCCCTACCTCGCCGCCGCGGCCGCCGCGACCGAGAGGCTTCGTGTCGGCACCTTCGTGTTCAACAACAACCTCCGGCACCCCGCGATCCTGGCCCACGAGCTCGCGACGGTCGACCAGCTCTCCGGCGGACGCCTGGAGATCGGCCTCGGAGCCGGCTGGAACAAGCCCGAGCACGACGCGATCGGCATCCCCTTCGAGCCCGTCGGCACCCGGGTCGCCAAGCTCACCGAGGCGATCCGGATCGTCAAGGGCTGCCTCGGCGACGAGCCGTTCTCCTTCGCCGGCGAGCACTACACGATCACCGACTACGACGCACGGCCGAAGCCGGTCCAGCGCCCGCACCCGCCGATCTTCGTCGGTGGCGGAGGGAAGCGGCTGCTGACGCTGGCCGCCAGGGAGGCGCAGATCATCGGCCTGGCGCCCCGGCTCGGGAAGGACGAGAACGGCCTGCCGACACTCGACGCGCCCAGCATCACCGTCGCGGCCACCGAGGAGAAGATCGGCTGGGTCCGCGAGGCGGCCGGCGACCGCTTCGCCGACCTGGAGCTGAACAGCTACCCGACCGGCGGCCCGATGGTCCTCACGGCCGACGCCAGGGGCGAGGCCGGCCGACGCGTCGACCAACTCCGCGCGCGCACCGGCGTCGAGCTGACCGTCGAGGAGGTGATGGAGTCCCCGCACGTGTTCATCGGCTCCATCAAGGAGCTGACGCGGAAGTTCGTCGAGCTGCGCGAACGCCTCGGCATCAGCTCGTTCCTCCTCGACGACATGGAGACCTTCGCCCCGATCGTCGAGGAGTTGGCGGGACGCTGACCCCGCCAGCCGTCGTCGACACCCGAGGTGGCACCCAACGCGGCGCCCCGGAGCGGCCGCGCGGGCGGCCTGCGGCCCCGTCGCCTCTCAGGGCGCCGCGAGATAGCCGGCGAGTGTGCTGCGGCGGCGCTCCAGCTCGCCGATCCGCCGCTGCGTGGCCATCAGCTCATCGCCCAGAATGGCCCGCACGTCGACGCACAGGTCGAACTCCGGTGCCTCTCCCCGGACACAGGGCATCACCGCCCGAATCACCTCGGTGGACAGGCCGGCGTCCAGCAGCGCACGGACCTGCCGCACGGTGAGCAGCGCGCCCTCGTCGTACTCCCGGTAGCCGTTCGCGCCCCGGCCGGCTTCGAGCAGCCCCTGCTCCTCGTAGTACCGCAGCATCCGGGGCTTGACCCCGGTACGCCTGGACAGTTCACCGATCAGCACGCGCTCCTCCTCTTCCGGGCTTGACCTTCCCATCGGTGTGAAGCCCTAGGGTCGCCGCCATGAGCACCGACACCGACACCGGCATCGTGTCCGGCGACCAGACCTCCGACCGTACGCCCTCCTTCGTCGTCCAGCGCAACGGCGTCCCCGCGGAGACCGGGGAGCTGACGCCGGTGGCGTTCGCCGGCTACGCGCACTTCACGGCCATGCAGACACGCGACGGCCGCGTCCGCGGGCTCGACCTCCACCTCGACCGCCTGCGCGGCGCCTCCCTGGAGCTCTTCGGCCGGGCGTTGCCCGACGAGCGGGTCCGCTTCCTCCTGCGGACGGCGATCGAGGCCGGCCCGGCGGACATGTCCCTGGTCGCCACCGTGTACTCGCCGGCGGGTGAGTTCACCGCCGCCGTGGACGGCGCCGAGCCCGACGTGCTGGTGCGTACCGGTCCGGCCGCGGGCGGGCCCGCGGGCCCGTTGGCGCTGGCGGCGGTCGAGCACGAACGGACGCTTCCGGCCGTGAAGCACGTCGGAGAGGTCGCCAAGACCTACTATCTGCGCCAGGCCGTCGCCGAGGGGTTCGACGACGCCGCGTTCGTCGACCGCCTGGGGCGCTTCAGCGAGGCGTCGATCTGGAACCTGGTGTTCTGGGACGGTGCCACGGTGGTGTGGCCCGAGGCAGCGATGCTGACCGGGACCACGATGGGCGTCGTCCGCCGCCAACTGGACCGTCTCGGGGTGCCCCAACGGGTTCGCGAGATCCGGGCCGCCGACCTGCCCGCCCTGGCCGGTGCGGCGGTCATGAACTCCTGGACACCCGGCGTCCCGGTCCACCGCATCGGCCCGGTCGACCTCCCCGACGCCCCGGCCTTCCTGGAACTCCTCCACCGCGCGTACCGCGCCGAGCCCCTCACCGCTCCCTGACGACGCGGCCGACCGGTCGACCGATCGACCGGCCGACCGAACCTCCCACCCCGGGGAGGCGTGGCCGAGCTACGGGAGCGCCGCACCTCGCCGGCCGCTTCCGGCGCGTTCGCCCGGACCGTCGTCCACGACGCGGCCGGGGCCGAGGGCCAGCCGCAGCGCCCGCAACGCGTGGTACAGGCGCGACTTCACGGTGCCCTGGGGGACGCCGATCGCGAGGGCCGCCTCCCGGGTCGACCGGCCGACGTAGTACGTCTCGTACAACACCTCCCGGTGCGCGGGCGAGAGCGCTCGCACCGCCGGCCCGAGCATGTGCAGGGACAGGATCCGGTTGACGTCGTCGGCGTCGGTCGCCACGTCGTCCAGCCAGCTGTCGCCCGTCTCCTGGGGACGCGCCATGCGCTGCCGGTGGTCGTCGATGACGAGGTTCCGTGCCACCGTGAACAGCCACGGCCGGAGCGACTGCCTGGTGTCCAGGTTGCGGCTGAGCCAGCTGCGCAGCAGCGTCTCCTGCACCACGTCCTCGGCCCTGTGTCGGTCGCCGGACAGCAGCCGCAGCACATAGCGGTGGAGAGCGGGCGCGTGCTCCTCGTACAGCGTGCGGAGCGTTTGCTCGCGGGCGCTGCTCGTGTCCTCTGATCCCATGACCGCCCGGCCCATGCCGGAACCCCCTCTTCCTCGGTCGCACAGGGCTCGCGTCCGGACCGGCGAGCGCCGGCCCCGCGCTTGGTCGGGAGTCTCGCGAGCGGCGTTCCACACGGTGTTGACGAGCGATTGACCCTGGTTTGACGCGGCCGCGCCGTGAGGGCCGAATCCGGGGCCTGAGCTGCGTATACGGAGGGCCGGCAGCTCAGGGGCACTCGTCGGTGAAGGCCCGCAGCCGCTGCCTGATCCGGTGTGGCAGGGTCAGGTCGGCCGCCGCCGAGCCGTCCGCCGTCACCAGGTCGCACCAGAGGTCGAGCAACGCCCGCCCGTGGCGGGCGACGACCGACGGCGGGTAGCCCCGCGTCCACCAGGCGTCGACCGCGCGCGTCAGATCCTCGTGGGCGCGGGGGTCGCCCTGCTCGTGGCGGATCCGGGCGATGTCCAGGAACGTCTGGCTGGAGCTCAGGTGGTCGCCACCCAGGTAGGCGACGTACGCCTGGAGGCTGCGGGACTCCAGGGTGTAGGGGTGCTCGTCGCCGTAGGCGCGGGCGGCGTGCCGGGTCAGGCGGAGGGTGAGCACCGCGGCGCGTTCCCAGTCCTGGTCGGCGATGGCCTGGTTGGCGTGGGCCACGGTGGTGTGGAACTCCGTCGGCACCTTCGGCGCGCCACCCTCGCCGGCAGCCTGGTGGGGCTCCGCGGCGGCGGGGGGCGCGTCGCCCGAGGCCCCTCCGTGGTTGTCGCTCATGGCAGCACGCCCATCCTCTCCGTTGTCTCTCCCGTGGCGGGTGAACCACTTCCGGCGACGATCCGTGAGGGCTGTCCGACGGATACGTCACGCCTGGAGAGCGCACGGGCGCACCGTCCAACCAGTTCAGTTCGGAGAGGGGGCGGACGTCGTATCGATGCTCCGACGGCTACGACGGCGGCGACGGCTACGACGGGCGGCTTCGACGACGGCTACGACGGCGCCTTCGACGACGCCGCCGTTCGTCGAGGCGCGACGGCCGGGGACGCGGCGTGACGCACGCGCCGCACGTGTCACCCATGGCGCGCGTGCCGCCCGTGACGTCCGCTCACCGCGGCGTCCGCACGGGCGGCGACCAGCCGCCCGCCGGTCAACGGGACCGGGCGTGCTCGGGGTCCTCCAACTCGCCGAGACGACCCCGGATCACCTCGGCCTCGTGATGGTCCGAGCGCTGGAGCAGTTCGAGCGCCGCCCGCCAGCTGGCGCGGGCCGCCTCCCGGTCGCCGACGTCCAGCTGGACCTCGGCGAGGGTGTCGAGCGTGTGGGCCTCGCCCAGGCGGTTCCCGAGCTCGCGGTGGATCTCCAGCGCCTGGTGGTAGCAGGCAAGGGCCTCGGTGTGCCGGTGGAGCCGGTGGTGGGCCAGACCGAGGTGTGCCAGCGTGACACCCTCCAGCCAGCGGTTCCCCGTGGAGCGCTGGACGACCAGCCCCTCCCGCAGCGCCTCGACGGCGTCGTCGAGGCGGCCGAGCCCGATGTAGGCCTCGCCCAGGTTGTTCAGGGCGATGCTCTCGCCCCAGACGTTGCCCGACGCGCGGTCGGCCTCCAGCGACCGGACGGTGTACCGCCTGGACATCTCGTACCGGCCGGCCCGCAGGTGGGCGTCGCCGAGGTTCCCCAGCGTCTTCGACAGGCCCTGCTTGTTCCCGAGCGCCTCGTAGAGCGGCAGCGCCTGCTCGTAGTGGTCGATGGCCTCGTCGAACCGGCCGAGCTCCGACAGGGCCGTGGCCACGAGCAGCAGCGACTCGGCCTCCCCGAGCGGGTCGCCGGCGACCCGCGTGGCCGTCAGCGACGTCCGGGCGACGTCGAGCCAGTCGTGGAGGTGGCTGCGCAGGTAGAGGAAGCCCCACAGGGCGGAGCTCAGCCGCCAGGCGGTCCCGGTGTGCGCCCGTGCCGCGGCGAGATGGACGGCGGCCACCAGGCTGATCCGCTCGGCCTCGCACCAGGCGAGCGCCTCGTGGTGGGTGGCGAACGTCAGGGGGCGCAACGCGTCGGGAGGCGGGCCCAGGGGGAGGCGCTGACGCGACGGGGTGATGCGCGCGCCGGCCTCGTCCGCCGTGTGCAGATACCAGACGAGCAGCCGCTCGACGGCCGCCTCCCGGTCCTCCGGCGACTCCTCGGACTCGGCCAGCTCGGTGGCGTACGTCCGCAGCAGGTCGTGGAAGGTGTAACGGCCGGGGAAGTACTCGCTGAGCAGGTTGGCGCTCGTCAGCTCGGCCAGCAGGGTCCTGGCCTGCCGGACCGGCAGCCCCGCGAGGCTGGCCGCGACGGGAGCGGAGAAGTCGGGCCCCGGATGCAGGCCGAGCAGCCGCAACAGCCGCGCCGCCGGGGCGGACAGGGCCTGGTGGGAGAGCGAGAACACCGCCCGCACGTCGGAGGTCATGTCTCCTCCGGCGAACACGTCGAGGCTGCCGTGGCTCTCGGCGAGCTCCGCGACGATCGCGGAGAGCGGGAAGTGCGGGTGCGTGGTGAGGCGTGCGGTGATGATGGCCAACGCCAGCGGTAACCGGGCGCACCGCGCGATGATCTCGTCCGCCGCCGCCGGCTCCGTCACCAGCCGCTCGGCGCCGAGCCGGCGGACCAGGAAGTCACGCGCCTCGGTGAGGGTCATCGGGTTCAGCGTCAACGAGCGCGCGCCCTCGTTGGCGATCAGGCTGGTGAGCTGGTTGCGGCTGGTGACGATGGCCATGCAGCCGGGGGAGCCGGGCAGCAGGGGGCGCACCTGCTCGGTGTCGCGGGCGTTGTCGAGGAGGATCAGAACCCGCCGGTCGGCGAGCAGGCTCCGGTAGAGCGCCACCTTGGCGTCGAGGGTGGCCGGCATCTCCTGCGGGGAGACGCCGAGGGCGCCGAGGAAGGAGTGGACGGCGTCCTCGACCGGCACGGCCGAGCCGGTGGGGTCGAAGCCGCGCAGGTTCACGAAGAGCTGGCCGTCGGGGAAGCGGTGGGCGATCTGGCGGGCCCAGTGCACCGCCAGGGCGGTCTTGCCGATGCCGGCCATGCCGCCGATCGCGGTGATCAGCACGGTGGCGGGCGCGTCCGTGTCGTCGGGCAGCAACGCGTGGGCCTCGGCGAGCTCGGCGCGCCGGCCGGTGAAGACCGCCAGGTCGGCGGGGAGTTGGGCGGGGCGGGTCAGGGCAGGAGCCGGGGCCGGGGCCGGGGCTTGGGCGGCCGCCGGGGGTGTGGCCGGCTCTGGCCGCCCGGTGGGCGCCGCCGGCGCCGGTGACGCCCAGGCGGGTGCGGCGGGCGCGGCGGGCGCCGAACCGGCCGTCAGGGGCGTCGGGTCCGTGGCGGGCCGCTCCCGGCCCGACGCGGGCGGGTGCAGCGACGGGTCGGCGGCCAGTATCCGGGCGTGCAGCTCCCGCAGCGGCGGGCCGGGCTCGATGCCGAGCTCGGCCACCAGGGTGCGGCGCGTCCGCCGGTAGACGTCCAACGCCTCGGCCTGCCGCCCGGACCGGTACAGCGCCAGCATCAACAGCCGGCACAGCTCCTCGCGCAGCGGATGTTCGCTGGTCAACGAGGCCAGCTCGCCGACCACCTCGACGTGGTGCCCCAGTCGGATGTCGACGTCCAGGCGCAGCTCCAGCGCGTTCAACCGCTGCTCGACCAGCCGGGTCCGTTCGTTCTCGGCCAGCGGGCCGGGAATGCCGGCCAGCGGCGTCCCCTCGCAGAGCGCGAGCGCGGCGTGCAGCAGGCCGCCGACCCTGACGAGGTCGTCCGTGTCGCGCAGCCGCATCGCCTCCGCCACCCGCCGCTCGAACACGACCACGTCCAGGGCGTCGTCGGCGACGTGGACCGCGTAGCCGTCGGCGACCGAGACGATCACCCGGGGATCCTCGCCCGCGGCCCGCCCGGGCTCCAACACCTTGCGCAGCCGGGACACGTAGGTGCGCAGCACGGTCCGTGCTCCCGACGGCGGCTCCTCGCCCCAGACGGCGTCGACCAGCTCGCCGACGGTCACATGACGCTTGCGCCGCAACAGCAGCGTCGCCAGAACGGCCCGCTGCTGAGGGGACCCCAGGGCCAGCTCCCCGTGCTCCCCGTCGGGCTCCCCCCGCCAGGCTCGGACCGGCCCCAGGAGCGCGAACCGTAACCTCGGGTCAGGCTCACTCACCGCTCGCCTCCGCCGACCGGCTGTTCTGGCATGTCCACATGTCGTTCGACGCTACCTTTCCCGGCGCCGGGACGTCGAGACGGACTGGGGAGTAGTTCGGACTGGTCAGTAGGGGATTACCCGCCTTCGGCCGCCCGCTGTCCGGTCTCCCGGCCGTTCGCCGCCGACCCGTGCGGGGACGCCCACGTGAGCCGTCACAGGACCCACACACAAAGCTGACAGGCCGGCGAGGTGTGCCGCCGCGCGCATGGAGCCGTGCCGGACGTGGGCCGGAAACGGGACGCCTCCCGGAAGCGGGCGCCGGGAACCCAACTCGTCGCGGGGGTGGGTTGGGTGGAGGCGGTCATGCACACCGACCACGGCGTGCGGCCCGGACTCACGGTGCAGGCCATGACGGGCGAACCGCCGGACCGATCAGCGACCCCACCGATCGGTCGGCGGTTCCCCCTCAGTTCATGGAAGCTCCGCGTAGGCGGCGAAGCCGGTGAACACGTCGATGTCTCCGCCGGCCACCCAGAGCCGTCCGGCGTCGGCGTCCGCACTGGTCAACACGACGGCGTTCGTGGTCGGACTCGCGACCTGGACCAGGCGTGGATCCTCGGCGCCGGGCCTGGTCGTGAGCACCAGGGGGGTCGAGGCCCAGTCACGATCGAGCTCCTCGCCGACGACGACGGGCTGCCCGTCGACGATCGTCACGTCGTAGACCTGTGCCGAGACGTTCGGCGTCTGCACCTCGCTCCACTCCGAGCCGTCGTAGTGCCAGGCGATCGGCTGGATCGCGCCCCCGGTGTAGCGAAGACCCGCCGCCCAGACGTCGGTGGCGTCGACAGCGGCGACGCCGCTCAGGATCTGTGACCCGTCAGCGGGGAACTCCTCGACCATGGTCCAGGACGTGCCGTCGAAATGTGCCAGGCCGGGGTTGAGCGCCAGCCACGCGTCGTCGGGAGCCAGCACCGTCAGGCTGTTGCCGTTGATCGCGTTCTGGAGACCGTCGGCGTACTCGGTCCACTCGCCGTCGGCGTACTGGTACACGACAGCGGTTTCGGCGGAGCCGATCCGAGCCCAGCCGGTCACCCAGACGGTGCCCTCGGCGTCCACGACGACGTCGTCGAACGCGCCGATCTCAGCCGGACGCGGGATCTCCGCCCACGTCGTGCCGTCCCAGTGCACCACCAGTGGACTGGTCGTGCCCGCGTCGGCCGAACCGTCCCAGCCGACCGCCCAGACGTCGTCGGCGGCGGCGACAGCCACCTCCACGAGGTTGACTCCCGGGACGTCCGGCGTCGCGTCGATCCAGGCGTCGCCGTCACGTCGCAGCGCCACCAGCCGCTCGCCGTACTCGGACCCGACGGCCCAGGCGGCACCGTCGGCGGCGTCGACGTCCTCGATCATGAGGCCGGGCTGACCGATCGACGTCTCGGTCCAGCTGTACGGATCGACCTTCGGCGCTGCCGCGCCCGAAGCCGGTACCGCCGACACCGCAGTCCAGACGAGCGCCAGAGCCGAGGCTCCGATCGCCCACCGCAGGCGTCCGGCCCGCAGGTCTCGATCCTCGACCCGCGCTACGGTCACGTTCGACATCCACACTCCACTGATCACGGGCACGTCAGGCGACGGAGCCTCCTACAGTTACTGATGCCGCCACAGGGGCTGTGGGTTGTGTGGAGGGGGAGGCCCGTGTGAGAGGGCTCCCTGTCGGGCGGTCGCCGAGGCCATGGGTGTCTCCGCCCCGCGGGTTTCGGCGATCGAACACGGCGACGTCGCTCGCACCGACGTGGCGACGCCCCGCTCCTGCGCGTACCCGCGGTGATCGCGTTTCTCCGACCGTTCTGGCACAGATCTGGCACGGTCGCGCACTGTCGGTGATGCCCGGAGTGGTTCCCTCTTCCGCTGGGCGTATGTGGGTGACGTACACTGCTATGTACATAACCAACATCCAGGAGGTGCGTCATGTCTGTGACACAGATCGACATCGATGACGACGCTCTGCAGCGGGCCATGGCGCTCTCCAAGGTGAGAACGAAGAAGGAAGCGGTCAATCTCGCCCTTCACTTCTACGCCGAGCAACAGGAACGCGCGGCCCGCATCACTCGGCACTTCGAGCGCGCGCGCGCGTGGGGGGCTGTCGATGATGCCGAGGCGTTGCACGAGGAGGAGAAGCGTCGTCGATGATGTACCTGCTCGACACCTCGGGTCTGATCCGGTTGCTCCGGGAGCCGAAGCTGCAGTCGGCCTGGTATGACGCGATCGACGCTGGCACCGTTGCCTCGTGCTACCCGGGCCGCACTGAGTTCTTGTACAGCGCGCGGAGCTTGCGCGAGTACGACGAGATCGCGGAGATGTTCACGGATCTCTACCCTGACGTGTCGGTGCCGAAGAACGCGGGGCGTTGGATCGGCGCGGTGCAGCACCGCATGGCCCAAGCCGGTGAGCATCGCAGTGCCTCGACAGTGGACCTGATGATCGCCGCGACTGCGGCACACCATGGCCTGGTGGTCCTGCACGACGACGCCGACTACCGCGTTGTCGCACGGCACGCCTCGGACTTCGACGAGCACAGCATCTTCGAAACAGGCTGACAGCCAGCCAGCAGCGAGCCGGAGAGCTGGGCACCTGGGGGTAGCCGGTCGAGAGGCGGCGAACGAGATGCACGGCGACGGATCGGGCACGGACCGGGCACGCGGGTGTGGAGTCGGTCTGGACAACACAACGGCCCAGGCTGGGGATCCTGTCCCTGGCCTGGGCCTTTACTTATGGAGCGGGCGACGGGAATCGAACCCGCGCTCTGAGCTTGGGAAGCTCATGTTCTGCCATTAAACTACGCCCGCCTGGCGGCCGGCCGCTGGTGGGCGGGCCGGACTCGTCGGGGTCACCTTACCGCATCAGACGCGGGTGCGGTGGAAGTTCAGGTAGGAGCGGGACGGGGTCGGGCCGCGTTGGTCCTGGTAGCGGGAGCCGACGCCGCTGGTGCCGTACGGGCGTTCCGCCGGGGACGTGAGGCGGAACATGCACAGCTGCCCGATCTTCATGCCCGGCCAGAGCTTGATCGGCAGCGTGGCGACGTTGGAGAGCTCCAGCGTGACGTGGCCCGAGAAGCCCGGGTCGATGAAGCCCGCCGTGGAGTGGGTGAGGAGGCCGAGGCGGCCCAGGGAGCTCTTGCCCTCCAGGCGGGAGGCGATGTCCTCGGGGAGGGTGACCACCTCGTAGCTGGAGGCCAGCACGAACTCGCCCGGGTGGAGGATGAACGGCTCGTCGCCCGGCGGTTCGATCATGCGGGTCAGGTCGGGCTGCTCGACGGAGGGGTCGATGTGCGGGTAGCGGTGGTTCTCGAACACCCGGAAGTAGCGGTCGAGGCGGACGTCGATGCTGGAGGGCTGCACCATCGACGGGTCGAACGGGTCGATCCGCACGCGTCCGGCGTCGATCTCTGTCCGGATGTCCTTGTCTGAGAGAAGCACGCCGCCGAGGCTACCCTCCCCGGCTCTCCCGGCCCGCGACGGATCCCCGAGGCGCCTCGTCGGATCAGGGGGGAGCACGTGACGCGCTTCGGCAGGAGGCGGTGGGGCGGGTGGACGACGTGGTGGGCGTCGACTTCCCAGGGCTGCGGGTCAGGGCCCTGGCCCGCAGCGGGGCTCAGAGGGTGCCGAGCTTGACCAGGGCGAGGATGGCCAGCAGCTGGAGGCTGGAGGCGGCCAGGGCCCGTGGCCAGGCGATCTCGTGGGAGCGGCTGACCATCATCGTGAGCAGCAGGCCGGCGAAGAGCCAGGTGGCCCAGCCCAGCACCTGCACGACGGGGTCGGCTCCGCCGAGGAAGAGCGCCACGGCCAGGCGCGGCACGTCCGTCAGGGTCATGATCAGCATGGCGAGGCCGGTGGTGGGGGCCCACAGGCCGTTGCCGCCGAACTGGCGGGCGAGGTTGTGCGTGACGGTGCCGAGGAGGAGCGCGCCGAGCACCATCGCCACGCCCGTGACCAGCAGGGCGGGCACGAGGGCGGAGGTGGTGGTGTCCAGGACGGACTCGCGGGCGCTGTCGAGGCCGAAGACGGCGACGAGGCCGTAGAGGAAGGTGACGACGAGCGCGGGGCCCCACATGCTGTAGTCGCGCATCTGCCAGAACGTGGTGCTCGGCCGCATGACGATGCCGGTGAGCAGCTCGCGCCAGGTCAGCCGGGGCGGCGGCGGGGGCGACGGCTGGCCGGCGTCGCCGTCCCCGTACGGGTCCGCGCCGTACGGGTCGTCGCCGTGCGGGCCGTACGTGCCGTACGGCTGACCGCCGTGCGGCCCTCCGGGGTGCGGCTGCGGCTGCGGGTACGGCTGCTGCGGGTGCTGTCCCTGGTGCGGACCGTACGGCTGCTGTGCGTACGGATCTTCGTTTCTGTAACCGGCCACGCCTACGAACGTACCGTCTCCTGCTCCGGCTCGTCCTTCGTCCTGACCGAGTCGAGAAGGAGTTGGGCCACATCCACGACACGGACCTGACGCGTCCCCTCGCCGCCGCCGGCCTCGCCGCCGCCCGCCGCTGCCTTCGCGTTGACGGAGTCACTGAGCATGATCTGGCAGAAGGGGCAGGCGGTGGAGAGGATGTCGGGGTTGAGGGAGAGGGCCTCGTCGACGCGCTCGTCGTTGACGCGCTTGCCGATGCGCTCCTCCATCCACATGCGGGCGCCGCCGGCGCCGCAGCAGAAGCCGCGCTCCTTGTGGCGGTGCATCTCCTCGTTGCGCAGCCCGGGGACGCGGGCGATGATCTCGCGCGGCGGGGTGTAGACGCGGTTGTGGCGGCCGAGGTAGCACGGGTCGTGGTAGGTGATGAGGCCCTCGACGGGGGTGACGGGGACGAGCTTGCCGTCGTCGACGAGCTGCTGGAGCAGCTGGGTGTGGTGGACCACCTCGTACCTGCCGCCGAGCTGCGGGTACTCGTTGGCGAGGGTGTTGAAGCAGTGGGGGCAGGTGGCCACGATGCGGGTGGCGCCGGCCTCGTTGAGGGTGGCGACGTTCTCCTCGCCGAGCTGCTGGAAGAGGAACTCGTTGCCCAGGCGCCGGGCGGAGTCGCCCGTGCAGGTCTCGTCGCCGCCGAGGATCGCGAAGCGGACGCCCGCCGTGTGCAGCAGTTCGGCGAAGGCGAGGGTGGTCTTGCGGGCACGGTCCTCCAGGGCGCCGGCGCAGCCCACCCAGTAGAGGTACTCGACCTCGGAGAGGTTCTCGACGTCCTGGCCGACGACGGGCACCTCGAAGTCGACCTCCTTGGTCCACTCCAGCCGCTTCTTCTTGGCCAGGCCCCAGGGGTTGCCCTTGCGTTCGAGGTTCTTCAGCATCGTGCCGGCCTCGCTGGGGAAGGACGACTCGATCATCACCTGGTAACGGCGCATGTCGACGATGTGGTCGACGTGCTCGATGTCGACGGGGCACTGCTCGACGCAGGCGCCGCAGGTGGTGCAGGACCAGAGCACGTCGGGGTCGATGACGCCGTTCTCCTCGGCGGTGCCGACGAGGGGGCGCTCGGTGACGGCGGTGGCGGCCGACCCGGCCGCGGCGCCGTCCGCGCCCGCCGCCGCCAGGAGGTAGGGGGCGGTGGCGTGGGCGTGGTCGCGCAGCGAGGTGATGAGGAGCTTGGGGGAGAGCGGCTTGCCCGTGTTCCAGGCCGGGCACTGCGACTGGCAGCGCCCGCACTCGGTGCAGGTGGAGAAGTCCAGCAGGCCCTTCCACGAGAAGTGCTCGATCCGGGAGACGCCGAACTGGTCGTCCTCGTCCGGGTCCTCGAAGTCGATCGGCTTGCCGCCCGAGGTCATCGGCTGGAGCGCGCCGAGGGCCGGGGCGCCGTCGGCGTTGCGCTTGAACCAGATGTTGGGGAAGGCGAGGAAGCGGTGCCAGGCGACGCCCATGTCGACGTTGAGGGCGACGGTGATGGCCCAGGTCATCGTCGTGCCGAGCTTGATGAGGGCGACGAGGTAGACCAGGTTCTGGAGGGTGTCGGTGGACAGGCCGTCGAACGCGGCGACGAGCGGGTACGTCACGAGGTGGCCGAGGCCGTAGTCGTCGACGTGGTGGAGGGCGCCCTCCAGACCGCGCAGCACGAGGATGCAGACGCCGATGACGAGGATGACGTACTCGACGAAGTACGCCTGCCAGGCGGTGGAGCCGGCGAAACGGGACTTGCGGCCGGCGCGGGAGGGGAGGCTGGCCAGCCGGATCCCGATGAGGGTGAGGATGCCGAGGGTGGTCAGGGCGGCGATCAGCTCGACGAAGAGCTCGTAGGGGACGAAGCCGCCGAGCAGGGGGAGGGTCCAGTCGGCGGCGAAGAGCTGGCCGAAGGCCTGGACGATGGTGAGGCCGAGGGTCAGGAAGCCGATGGCGACGAACCAGTGCGCGACTCCCACCAGCGGCCAGCGGTTCATGCGGGTGTGGCCGAGGAACTCGCGGGCGAGGGTGCGGGTGCGCTGGGCGGGGGAGTCGGTGCGGGTGCCGGAGGGAACGGGCTGGCCCAGGCGCAGGCGGCGGAAGATCTCGGCCACGGCCCGGCCGAAGAGCGCGACGGCGACCACGGTCAGGACGAGCGAGACGACGATCGCGACGAGTTGCATGGTTGCTCCCTGAACCTCCGGTACGGCGATGAGCACGATAGCCCAGCGGGGTGGTCCGGAGACTGATCGTACTTGCTAGTAACTTCTTGGGTCCAGTCTCGCCGACCTCCTCCGATCAGTGGGCCGCCTGGCGGGAGAGTGCGGCAATCATCCGGAATGCGTATCTGATGTCCTACGCTGCGTGAGCGGGCCGACGCGGCGCGACGGACGGCGGGAACGACGGCGGAAGGGGTAGGCGGCATGCGCGGGATGACGCGCGGGCAGCGGGTGCTGTGGTGGACGCTGCTGGCCTTCGGCGTGCTGCTCGCGGTCGTCGCGGGCGTCGCGCTCCTCGTGTACCAGAAGCTCGACAACAACATCCGCACCGACCACGCCACCGCCGAGTCACTCGAACGGCACGCCGGCGCGCGGCCCGTGACGGGCGGCGCCGGTGGCAGAACCATCATGGTCATCGGCTCCGACCGGGGCTCCACCCCCGACAGCGCCCGTTCCGACACGGTGCTGCTGCTCCACCTCTCCGCCGACGGCAGGCGCGCGGAGGTGGTGGGCGTGCCGCGTGACCTGATCGTCGACATCCCGGCCTGTGAGGGCTGGGACGGCGAGCCGAGCGAGGCGACGCCGACCCGCGCGCAGTTCAACTGGGCGTACCAGTACGGCGGCGCGGCCTGCACGATCCGGGCGTTCGAGAACTTCTCCGGCGTCCGCGTCGACCACCACCTCGTCGTCGGCTTCGAGGACTTCGCCCGCGCGGTCGACGCCCTCGGCGGCGTCGAGGTCGTCCTGGAGGAGGACGAGTACGACCCGAACGTCGGCCACGAGCTGTCGGCCGGCCGCCACCTGCTGGACGGCGAGGAGGCCCTGGCGTACGTGCGGGCCCGCGTGTACGTCGGGGACGGCAGCGACCTCAACCGGATGGCGCGGCAGCAGGACTTCCTGCGGCTGCTCTACGAGACGGCGCGCGAGCAGGACCTCGCCACCAGCCCCACCCGGCTCTACCCGGTGCTCGACGCGCTGACCTCCGCCATCACCGCCGACCCCGGGCTGGACTCGCTCGGCAGCCTCTACCAGCTGGTCAGGGACATCCGCGCGGTGCCCAGGGACGGCCTCAGCTTCCACACGGTGCCGACGCGGCCCCACCCCGAGCTGCCCGACCGGCTGGCGTTCGACCAGCCGGCCGCCGACAGACTCTTCGCCGCGCTCCGCGAGGACCGCCGGCTGCCCGCCGGGAGCGCCACGTGACGGCCGGGCGGTCCGGCGGTGGGCGGTCCGGCGGTGGACGGTCCGGCGGTGGGCGGTCCGGCGGCGGGCGCGGCGGCTCGCGGCGGTCCGGTGAGGTCCGCGTCCGGCGGGTGTACGAGGAGCCGTCGCCCGACGACGGCGCGCGGGTGCTCGTCGACCGGCTCTGGCCGCGCGGGCTGCGGCGCGAGGAGGCCCGGGTCGACGACTGGCCCAAGGAGGTGGCGCCCTCGACCGAGCTGCGCCGCTGGTTCCACGAGGCGCGTGACGAGGCTCGCGTCGGGACGGGCCACGAGGGCTCGGAGGCGGGGGAACGGCGGGTCTGGGAGGAGTTCCGCGGCCGGTACGAGGCGGAGCTGGCGGCGCGGGACGGGCCGGGGGCGCGGGCCCTCGACGAGCTGCGCGAACGGGCCCGCGCCGGGGCGTTGACCCTGCTCACCGCCGCCCGCGAGCCCGAGCACAGCCACGTCGCGGTCCTCGTCGAGCTGCTCCGCGGCTGAGCGCGCGACGGCCGGTGCCCAACCGGCCGTCACCCGGCCGCCCACCGCCCGGTCGCCGTTGAGATGCGCCCTGGTCAGGGGCGTGCTCGCATGGAGACATGCTGGTCTCCATCATCGGCGCGGGCAGGATGGCCCGCGGCATCGCGACCCGTTCCCTGGCGGGCGGGCACACCGTCCGGCTGATCGACCGGAGCCACAAGAAGGCCGTCGACCTCGCCGACGAACTGCGGCGCGCCTCCCCCGGCGAGCCGGGAGAGGTGGAGGCGTCCGACGCGATCGGCGTCGAGGACGCCGACGTGGTCGTGCTGGCGCTGCCCCACCCCGCCGGGGTGGAGGTCGTCGCCGACTACGGCACCGCGCTGACCGGGTCCGTCCTGGTCGACATCTCCAACCCCGTCGACTTCTCCACCCTCGACTCCCTCACCGTGCCCCCGGGCACCTCGGCCGCCGAGCTGATCGCCGCCGAGGCGGCCCCGGGCGCGCCCGTGGTGAAGGCGTTCAACACGACCCTCGCGGGCACCCTGCTGACCGGCCGGGTCGCCGGCCAGCCGCTGGACGTGCTGATCGCGGGGGACGACGCCGAGGCGAAGCTGACCGTCGCCGAGCTCGCCTCCTCGGGCGACCTGCGGCCGTTGGACGTCGGGCCGCTGCGGCGGGCGCGCGAGCTGGAGGGGCTCGGGCTGCTGAACATCACCATCCAGGAGCCGCTGGGCCTCAACTGGTCGAGCGCGATCAAGATCATCTCCTGACGGGAGCGCCGTGTCCGGTCTACGCAGGTGGTTCGTGTGGGGGGTGGTGGCGGCGGTGCTGCCGTTGGCGCTGTTGGTGACCTGGGAGGGGGGACTGTCGGGTCTCGGCCGCGACGCGCCCACCCCCGGGGCGGGCTCCGGCGACGTCGGAGCCGCCGGCGGACGGGCCGGCGAGCAGGCGGCCGGCGCGCGGGCCGCCGCGGCGCGCCCGACGGTCGTCAGCCGCGTGGAGTGGGGGGCGGACGACGCGTTGCTCGGCGAGCCGGTGACGTACACGGGGGCGGCCAGGGCGGTCTTCGTCCACCACACCGGCCACCCCGACGACTACGACTGCGCCGAGGTCCCCTCCATGCTGCGGGCGATGCAGGCCGACCACGTGCTGCGCCTGGGCTGGGACGACCTCGGGTACAACTTCGTGGTCGACAAGTGCGGCACCATCTACGAGGGGCGCGCGGGCGGCATCGACCGCTTCGTGCTGGGAGCCCACACCACCGGCTTCAACCACGACAGCGTCGGCATCGCGGCGCTCGGCGACTTCCCGTACGCCGGCACCGTGCCGGGGCCCGTGCTGGAGGCCATCGCGAAGATCGCGGCGTGGAAGCTGCGGCCGGGCACCGACCCGCGCGAGAGCGTGCGGCTGGTCTCCACCAACGACGCCAGCCGCGTTCCCGAGGGCTCCCAGACCGAGATCGACGTCATCACCGGCCACCGCGACATCTACTACACCCACTGTCCCGGGGAGGGGCTGACCTCGGCGTTGCCGGAGATCCGGTCGCTGACGGCCCGGCTGCGCGCCCGCGCCGCCCCGTGATCGGCGCGGCGGGCGCCGACAGGGGCGTCGACAGGGGCGCCGACGAGGCCGGTGACCGCATGGCTGGTGACCGCAGGGCCGGCGCTCGGGCGGCCGGCGCTCGCGTGTCCCGCGCTCGCGCGGCCGACGAGACGACGCGGCCGGCGGCGACGCGGCCGGCGGCGACCCGGCCAGCGGTGACGCGGCCGGCGGCACCGGGGCAGGCGGCGACGCGACCGGGAGCGATGTGACCGGGGACGACGCGTCCGGGGTGGACGAGGCGACCAGAGCGGCCAGGGCTGCCTGGATCGGCGCGGTGGGTGGACCCCTGCTGCCGCGCTGGCTGCGGGTCGTGCCCGTGGCCCTCTTCGTCGTCGTCGGCGCGCTGACGCCGGTGGCCCCACGGTGGCTCCAGGTGGCCACCCTGCTCGCCGCCCTGCCGCCGATGGCGGGGCTCCTCTACGGCCCGCTCGTGACGGCGCTGTTCGGTGCCGCCGTGCTGGTGGCGCTCTCGCAGCCGACCACGGAGCCCCACGTCAGCGGCGGGGACCTGGCGGCGGTGGCGGTGATGTCGTCGTTCGGCGTGGTGGTGGCGTGGTTCCGGTCGCGGTACACGCGGAACCTGGTGGTCTTCCGCAGCGTCGCCGAGGCCGCGCAGCGGGCCGTGCTGCCGCCGCTGCCGCCCCGCGTCGGCTCGGGGCCGGGGGCGGTGCGCTGCGCCGCGCTGTACCGGCCGGCGTTGCGGCCGGCGCTGGTCGGCGGCGACCTGTACGACGTGCGGGACGGGCCGCACGGGGTGCGGGTGCTCGTCGGCGACGTCCGCGGGCACGGGGTCGAGGCGGTGGGGACGGTGGCCTCGCTGCTCGGCGCGTTCCGGGAGGCGGTGCTCGACGAGCCCGACCTCGGCGGCGTGGCGGGGCGGCTGATGCGGCGGCTGGCGGTGGACGCGCGACGGAATCGCTCGCGGGGTGAGGAGGTCGACACGGAGTTGTTCGCCACGGCGGTGCTGCTGGAGGTCGCGCGGGACGGCCGCGCGGTGCGGGTGGCGAGCCTGGGGCACCCGCCGCCGCTGCTGCTCAGCGACGGGCGGACGCGGGAGCTCGCGCCGCCGCCCGCGCCGCCGCTCGGAGTGGTGTCGCCCGGCGTGGCACTATCGGCGATGGCGGCGCCGTTGCGTCCGGGCGACGTTCTGTTGGCGTACACCGACGGCGTGACCGAGGCGCGCGACAGCAACGGCGCGTTCTTCCCGCTTCTGGAGCGGCTGGCCGCCCGACCGTGGGAGGGCGAGGCGACGGCCGCCTCGCGCCCCGGCGCCGGGTACGGACGGTGGCCGTCCGACCGGTGGCCGGGCCGGCGGGCGGGTCCGCGCTCCGGCTCCGGCTCCGCCGCCGGCGCGCCGGCCGCCGCGTGGTCGGGGCCGCCGCGGCCGCCCGAGCCGGCGGCGCTGGTGGCGTCCGTGGGGCGGGAGCTGTCGGCCTTCGCTCCGAAGCTCGCCGACGACGTGACGCTCCTCGCGATCCTCCCCGAGGCCGCGCCGGGCGCCTGAGCGGGCCGTGGCTGCGGGGTGTGCCGGGTCGTGCGCCGTGGCGGCCGCGGCCGGCGTCGAGGGCGCCGGCGAACGGCCGGGGCCGGGCCGGGACCGGGGGGCGCGCTGGCGGCGCGCCGGCCGTGAGCTGGCCGTTGGAGCGGGCTGAGCGGTGGAGGCGGACAAGTGTTGAGTCCCCTCGGCTCAGGTCATTTGACTCAGCATCCTTGCTCATGCACTCTTGAGCCTGTCTCACTCAAGCAGGCACGGGTTCGCCCCGGGCAAGGAGGAAATCGACATGGCACGTGCGGTCGGCATCGACCTGGGCACGACGAACTCCGTCGTCAGTGTTCTCGAAGGCGGTGAGCCCACCGTCATCACCAACGCCGAGGGCGCCAGGACCACGCCGTCCGTTGTGGCCTTCGCGAAGAACGGCGAGGTGCTGGTCGGCGAGGTCGCCAAGCGCCAGGCCGTCACCAACGTCGAGCGGACCATCCGGTCGGTCAAGCGCCACATGGGCACCGACTGGAAGATCAAGATCGACGACAAGGACTTCAACCCCCAGCAGATCAGCGCGTTCATCCTGCAGAAGCTGAAGCGGGACGCCGAGTCGTACCTGGGTGAGAAGGTCACCGACGCGGTGATCACCGTTCCGGCGTACTTCAACGACCACGAGCGCCAGGCCACCAAGGAGGCCGGCGAGATCGCGGGCCTGAACGTCCTGCGCATCGTCAACGAGCCGACCGCCGCCGCCCTGGCGTACGGGCTGGAGAAGGAGGACCAGACGATCCTGGTCTTCGACCTCGGCGGTGGCACCTTCGACGTCTCGCTGCTGGAGATCGGCGACGGCGTGGTCGAGGTCAAGGCGACCAACGGTGACAACCACCTCGGCGGCGACGACTGGGACCAGCGCATCGTCGACCACCTGGTCAAGCAGTTCCACAACGCCCACGGCGTGGACCTGTCCAAGGACAAGATGGCGCTCCAGCGCCTGCGCGAGTCCGCCGAGAAGGCGAAGATCGAGCTGTCCTCCTCCACGGAGACCACGATCAACCTGCCCTACATCACGGCCTCGGCCGAGGGCCCGCTCCACATGGACGAGAAGCTGACCCGGGCGCAGTTCCAGCAGCTCACGTCCGACCTGCTGGAGCGCTGCAAGACCCCGTTCCACAACGTGATCAAGGACGCCGGCATCCAGCTGTCCGAGATCGACCACGTGGTGCTCGTCGGTGGCTCCACCCGCATGCCCGCCGTCGCCGACCTGGTGAAGAGCCTCACCGGCGGCAAGGAGGCCAACAAGGGCGTCAACCCGGACGAGGTCGTCGCCATCGGCGCCAGCCTCCAGGCCGGCGTGCTGAAGGGTGAGGTCAAGGACGTCCTGCTGCTGGACGTCACCCCGCTGTCCCTCGGTATCGAGACCAAGGGCGGCATCATGACCAAGCTCATCGAGCGGAACACCACGATCCCGACCAAGCGCTCCGAGATCTTCACCACGGCCGAGGACAACCAGCCGTCGGTGCAGATCCAGGTCTACCAGGGCGAGCGCGAGATCGCGGCGTACAACAAGAAGCTCGGCATGTTCGAGCTGACCGGTCTGCCCCCCGCCCCGCGCGGCGTGCCGCAGATCGAGGTCACCTTCGACATCGACGCCAACGGCATCATGCACGTCTCCGCCAAGGACCTGGGCACGGGCAAGGAGCAGCGGATGACCGTGACCGGCGGCTCCGCCCTGCCGAAGGACGACATCGAGCGGATGATGCGGGACGCCGAGCAGTACGCCGAGGACGACCGTCGGCGTCGCGAGGCCGCCGAGACGCGCAACCAGGCGGAGCAGCTCGTCTACACCACGGAGAACTTCCTCAAGGAGAACTCCGAGAAGGTCCCCGGCGAGGTGAAGACCGAGGTCGAGGCCGCCGTGGCCGAGCTGAAGGAGACGCTGAAGGGCGAGGACACCGCCGCCATCCGCGAGGCGTCGGAGAAGGTCGCCGCCACCAGCCAGAAGCTCGGGCAGGCCATGTACGCCGACGCCCAGGGCGCGCAGGCGGCCGGCGGCCAGGGCGGTGCCCCGGGCGGCGCGGGCTCCTCGTCGGCTGACGAGGACGTCGTGGACGCCGAGATCGTGGACGAGGAGAAGCCGAAGGGTGGTGCCGCGTGACCCAGGACCCGCAGGGCTTTGACAAGAAGCCCGAGGGCCCCGACGCCGAGGCCGCCAGCCCCGACGCGCCGGCCGAGACCGCCGGGGAGACCCCGGCGGCCGACGGCGCGGCGGCCGGGGGTGGCACCTCGGGCGCCGGCTCCGGGAGCGGTGGCGGTGGTGGTGCCGGGGCGGGCGAGAACGGCCCGTCCGGCGCCTCCGGCGACGTCCAGCAGGTGGCCCTCACCGCCCAGCTGGACCAGACCCGCACCGCGCTGAACGAGCGCACCCAGGACCTGCAACGCCTCCAGGCGGAGTTCCAGAACTACCGCCGCCGGGTCGAGCGGGACCGGGTCGCCGTGCGGGAGGTGGCCGTGGCCAACCTCCTGACCGAGCTGCTGCCGGTGCTCGACGACATCGGCCGCGCCCGGGACCACGGGGAGCTCGTCGGTGGCTTCAAGCAGGTCGCCGAGTCGCTGGAGACGGTGGCGGCGAAGATGGGCCTGATGCAGTTCGGCAAGGAGGGCGAGCCCTTCGACCCGACGATCCACGAGGCCCTGATGCACAGCTACTCGCCGGATGTCACCGAGACGACGTGCGTGCAGATCCTCCAGCCCGGGTACCGAATCGGGGACCGGACGATCCGTCCGGCCCGGGTCGGGGTCGCCGAGCCGCAGCCGGGCGCCCAGCGCGCCGAGGAGGCCGAGGGTTCCGAGGCCGCCGAGGGTGAGAAGGAGCCCGGTGAGGAGCAGCACGCGCGGGAGGCGAGGACGGCCGAGGGCGAGAGTGAGCCGAAGGAGAACGGTGGCAGCGGCCCGGACGAGGGCTGAGGTCGTGGCCGTCGCCGTGGCCTCCGTGGGTGTCGGCTCCGTGGGTGTCGGCTCCGCGGGTGTCGGGTCCGCGGGTGTCGGGTCCGTGAGTGTCAGAGAGGAGGGGCGCCGCGGATGAGTACGAAGGACTTCATCGAGAAGGACTACTACAAGGTCCTCGGCGTCCCCAAGGACGCCACCGAGGCGGAGATCAAGAAGGCGTACCGGAAGCTCGCCCGCGAGTTCCACCCGGACGCCAACAAGGGCGACACGCGCGCCGAGGAGCGTTTCAAGGATGTCTCCGAGGCGTACGACGTCCTTGGTGACGCCAAGCGCCGCAAGGAGTACGACGAGGCGCGGGCGCTCTTCGGCAGCGGCGGCTTCCGCCCGGGTCCGGGCGGCGGCGGCCAGTTCAACTTCGACCTCGGGGACCTCTTCGGCGGTCCCCAGGGCGGCGGTCCCCAGGGCGGCGCCGGCGGCTTCGGCGGCGGGCTCGGGGACGTCTTCGGCGGCCTGTTCAACCGCGGCGGCGCCACCACCCGGACGGCGCCGCGCCGTGGCCAGGACATCGACTCCGAGGTGACGCTCAGCTTCACCGAGGCGGTCTCCGGGGCCACGGTGCCGCTGCGGATGTCCTCGTCCGCCGCGTGCAAGGCGTGCTCGGGCACCGGCGACAAGAACGGCACCCCCCGGGTCTGCCCCACCTGCGTCGGCACCGGACAGGTCAGCCGGGGCGGCGGGGGCGGCTTCTCACTCACCGACCCGTGCATGGACTGCAAGGGGCGCGGGCTGATCGCCCAGGACCCCTGCCAGGTCTGCCGCGGCAGCGGGCGAGCCACCTCGCAGCGCACCATGCAGGTCCGCATCCCGGCGGGTGTCGCCGACGGGCAGCGGATCAGGCTGCGCGGCAAGGGCGCCCCCGGCGAGCGCGGCGGACCCAACGGTGACCTGTACGTGGTGGTGCACGTCGACACCCATCCGGTCTTCGGCCGGCGGGGCGACAATCTCACCATCACGGTGCCGGTCACCTTCCCCGAGGCGGCGCTCGGTGGTGAGATCAAGGTGCCGACCCTCGGCGGGACCCCGGTCACGCTGAAGCTGCCGCCGGGGACCCCGAGCGGGCGCACCATGCGTGCCCGGGGCAAGGGCGCGGTGCGCAAGGACGGCACCCGCGGCGACCTGCTGGTCACCATCGAGGTCGCCGTGCCGCGCGAGCTGGACGACGCCGCGCGGGCCGCCCTGGAGTCGTATCGCGCCGCCGCGGGAGACGAGGACCCTCGGACGGCGCTGTTCGAGGCCGCGAAGGGAGAGTAGTCAGATGGACGGCCGGAACGGACCGAGTAACCCCTACGAACTGACCGACGAGACACCGGTGTACGTCATCTCGGTGGCGGCACAGCTCTCCGGGCTGCACCCGCAGACGTTGCGCCAGTACGACCGGCTGGGGCTGGTCTGTCCGGACCGGACCGCGGGGCGCGGCCGGCGGTACTCCGCCCGCGACATCCAGCTGCTGCGGGAGGTGCAGCGGCTCTCCCAGGACGACGGGATCAACCTCGCGGGCATCAAGCGGATCATTGAGCTCCAGACGCAGGTGGCGGCGCTCCAGGCCAAGGTCGTGGAGTTGCAGCAGGCGCTGGAGGGCGCGGCCGTGGCGATGCGGCAGCGCGAGGCGCAGGTGCACGCCTCCTACCGGCGCGACCTCGTGCCGTACCAGGACGTGCGCGCCTCCTCCGCCATCGTCGTCTGGCGGCCCGACCGGCGGGGCTGACGGGGCCGGCCCGCGGGCCGCCCCACGTCCACGCGGCGCTTCCGCGGCCCGCCCGGGTGACGACCGACCGACGGTCCTCGCCCGGGCGGGCCGTCGCGTGACCGCCGTCAGCGCGCGGTGTCCGTGTGCCAGAGCACGCTGCCGTCGGCGGCCCTGATCGAGACGTCGCCGTCCACGCCCACGACGAGCGTGGCGCCGGGGTGGCCGGCGGTCCCGCTGGACCAGATGATCTCGCCCGCCATGGTGGGCATCACCAGGTTCCCGTCCTCGCGCAGCTCGGCCCGGATCGCGCCCCGGCGGTTCACGCCCGCGCGCCAGCGTTCCCGCTCGTTCTCGTCCCGCACCACGAGGTCGTTGTCGGCCTCGAAGCGCAGCCTCGCCCGTCCCGCGCTGATCACCTCACCGCGCCGGATGATCGTCGGCGCGGGCATCACCCGGTCCGCCAACGGCTCGCCGCCGACGGGAACCGTCCCCTCCGCCAACTGGCGCAACGCCGACATCGAGGGGGCGAAGGCGTACACCGCGCCCTGGGTGTGGACGTACTGCTTCATCTCCAGCGCCACGCAGGCCGTCGGGCCCAGCGGATCGGCCGGGTAGGCGACGACGGTGTCCTGGCCGATGACGGCGTCCCGGCCGACCGGCGGCTCGCGCTCGGGGAGGTTCTCGTCGTTCACCCAGGCCTGCTGGACGAACTCGAACTGCGCCACCAGGTCCGACTGGTAGCTCACGAAGACCAGGCCGCGCGGCTCGTCCTGGGTGGTCGCGTCGTGGAGAGGGCCGAACGGGACGCCGCGGCGCATCAGGCGGCGGCCGTCGAGCCCGCCCTGCTCCGGGACGGTGGCGTCGTCGCTCGGTTCGACCTGGAGGCCGTCGCGGGGGTTGGTCTTCCGCAGGTGGGAGCAGAGTGGCGTGAGGCGGCCGGCCACGTCGTCGCCGAAGCCGAAGTCGTTCACCTTGTCGGGGCCGAGCGGGCCCGGGTCGGCGTCGGGGAACGTCGGGACGGGCGCGCCGGACCGCCATCGGCCCACGAGGCGGGCGGCCAGCCAGTCGTCGGTGACCTCCTCGGGCACCGCCCCCTCGCGCTTCAGCTCCGCGAGCCGGTCGGCGACCTGCTGCCACCAGCCGGGGACGTCCTGGGCGAGGCGGCGGACCACGTGGAAGGAGCCGTCGTTCATCCACTGCGGCAGCCACGAGGGGAGCCGGTGGTCCACATCCCGTCCCACGACGAACTCGCCGGACGGGATCAGCCGCGTGCCCGGCTTGCCGAGCACCATCTCGGGGTTGTCGGGGTCGGGAAGGTCGAAGTCGACGACGCCGGGCTGGCTGATGGCGTCCTTGAAGCCGAAGTGCTCGTGGCCGACGTGATCGTCGGGCAGGGTGGCGCCCTCCTGCTCGAAGACCACGGTCAGGCCGTGGCACGCGGCCTCCTGCCGCTCCTGCTCCACGTCCCTGGTCAGGTCGGCCTCGTCGTCGGCGGCGAGGGTGAGGACGGCGTGGACCGGATCGTGCTGCTGGGCGCCGAAGAGCCACCGCTCGGGAGCGCTCGTGCCGGTGTCGCCCACCAGGTGGGCGCGGGCCGCGCTGCCCTGGACGAACGCCTCCTGGGTGCTGCCCCGGGGGACGTCGTTGAGCGGGCTGCCGCCGACGAGCCGCACGAGGCCGGCGTGGGTGAAGCTGACGGCGCGCCAGGCGGCGCGGAGATCCTCGGGGTCCTGGCCGCCGCGGACCAGGCGAGCGTGACGGAAGCGGAGGTTGAACGTGGAGACGTCGCGGGTGGTGGCGATCCGCTTCCGCAGCTCCCCCAGCCACAGGCGGGCGTGCCAGCTGTCATCGAAGCGGAGGAACAGCAGACGGACGTGGTCCTTCCTGAAGCCCGCCAGGATGTCGCCCTGGATCTCGGTGCTGTCGCGGAGCGGCGGTGAGGGCGCGGTGGTCTCGGTCGCGGGGCTCATGGGCTCTCCAACGGTACTGGTGCTGACCTGCCCCGCAGACCGTATCGGGGATGTTGCTCCACCTCGCGCCTTTGGCCGCTAATGAACACGAAGGTGTGGATTAGTGGCCAAAGAGTTCGTTCACGCCCGCCGTTCGTGCGGGCGTGAACGCTGGGAACGGCGGGCGGGGCGAGGACCGCCGTCGGGGCGTGTCCCCGGCCCGCCCGGCGGCCAGGGCCACCCGCCTCCGGGGGCGGCGGGTGGCCCTGGCCGCCACGGGCCGCTTCTGACCGGCAGGACCGCCATGAGCCGCTACGGATACCGCTACGGGCCGCTACGGCGCGACCACCTCGTCGGTCTCCTCGCTCGTCGGGGTGGCCCCGGCGTCCTCCATCGTGATGCCGCGGCGCTTGGAGGCGTAGACGGCGCCGACGATGACCAGGAGGGCGACGACCGAGATCAGCGCCCGCAGCGGCGCGCTGGCGTCCTCGCCGTACGTCAGCGTGATCACGGCGGGGGCGATCAGGAGCGCCACCAGGTTCATGACCTTCAGCAGCGGGTTGATGGCCGGGCCCGCCGTGTCCTTGAACGGGTCGCCCACCGTGTCGCCGATGACCGTGGCGGCGTGGGCCTCGCTGCCCTTGCCGCCGTGGTGGCCGTCCTCGACGAGCTTCTTCGCGTTGTCCCAGGCGCCGCCCGAGTTGGCGAGGAAGACCGCCATCAGCACGCCCGCGCCGATCGCGCCCGCCAGGAACGAGCCGAGTGCTCCTATGCCGAGGCTGAAGCCGACCACGATCGGCGCCATCACGGCGAGCAGTCCCGGCGTCGCGAGCTCGCGCTGCGCGTCGCGGGTGCAGATGTCCACGACGCGGCCGTACTCGGGCTTCTCCGAGTAGTCCATGATCCCGGGGTGCTCGCGGAACTGCCGCCGCACCTCGTAGACCACGGCGCCGGCCGAGCGGGAGACCGCGTTGATCGCGAGGCCGGAGAAGAGGAAGACGACGCTCGCGCCGGCGATGAGGCCGACGAGGTTGTTCGGCTGGGAGATGTCCAGGCTGAGGCTCGCGTGCGCCGACAGCTGGGTTCCGACGTCCGCGACGGCGTCGGCGATGGCGTCCTGGTAGGAGCCGAAGAGCGCCGCGGCGGCCAGCACGGCCGTCGCGATCGCGATGCCCTTGGTGACGGCCTTCGTGGTGTTGCCGACCGCGTCGAGGTCGGTGAGGACCTGGGCGCCGTCGCCCTCGACGTCGCCGGACATCTCGGCGATGCCCTGCGCGTTGTCGGCCACGGGCCCGAAGGTGTCCATGGCGACGATGACGCCGACGGTGGTCAGCAGGCCGGTGCCGGCCAGGGCCACGGCGAAGAGCGCCAGCATGATCGTTCCGCCGGCCAGCATGTAGGCGGCGTAGACGGACAGGCCCACCAGCAGCGCCGTGTAGACCGCCGACTCCAGACCCACGGAGAAGCCGGAGAGGACGACGGTGGCCGGGCCGGTCCTGGAGCTCTTGCCGATGTCCCGCACGGGGCGGCGGGTGGTCTCGGTGAAGTAGCCCGTGAGCTGCTGGATCACCGCGGCCAGGACGATGCCGATGGCGACGGCGGCCAGCGCGAACAGCCGCGGGTCGGCGTCGTGGGTGGCGATGTCCGCGTCGGTGACGCCCTCCAGCTCGGAGAAGCTGCCGGGGAGGTACGCGTAGCAGGCCACCGCCACGAGCACGAGGGAGATGCCCGCGGAGATGAAGAAGCCGCGGTTGATCGCGGTCATGCTGGTGCGGTCGGTGCGGCGGGGGGAGACGAGGAAGATGCCCGCCATCGCCGTCAGCACGCCGATCGCGGGCACCAGCAGCGGGAAGGCCAGGCCCGCGTCGCCGAACGCGACGCTGCCGAGGATGAGACCGGCCACGAGGGTGACCGCGTAGGACTCGAAGAGGTCGGCCGCCATCCCGGCGCAGTCTCCGACGTTGTCGCCCACGTTGTCCGCGATGGTCGCGGCGTTGCGCGGGTCGTCCTCGGGGATGCCCTGCTCGACCTTCCCGACCAGGTCGGCGCCGACGTCGGCCGCCTTCGTGAAGATGCCGCCGCCGACACGCATGAACATCGCGATCAGGGCGGCGCCGAGGCCGAAGCCCTCCAGCACGCGCGGCGCGTCGGCCGCGTAGACCATCACCACGCAGGACGCGCCGAGGAGGCCGAGCCCGACGGTGCACATGCCGACGACACCGCCGGTCCGAAACGCCAGCCGCATCGCCTGGTGCCGCACCGGAATGATCTGGTCGGTGCCCTCGGAGTCGTTCGCCTGCCTCGCCGCCGCGGCCACGCGGACGTTACTGCGTACCGCCAGCCACATGCCGAGGTAACCGGTGGCCGCCGAGAAAGCGGCGCCCACCAGGAAGAACAGTGATCGGCCGAGGCGCTCATTCCAGTCGTCCGCCGGCAACAGCAACAACAGGAACACCACGATGACCGCGAAGATCGCGAGTGTGCGCAGCTGCCGGGCCAGATAGGCATTCGCGCCCTCCTGCACGGCGGCGGCGATCCGCTTCATGTTCTCGGTGCCCTCGCCGGCCGCGAGAACCTGTCTGACCAGCACCACGGCGAGCGCCAGGGCCCCGGCGGCGACCAGCGCGATGACCAGGATCAGCCCACGATTACCGCCGGTGAGTTCCACGTCCTCGGTGGACGCCGCCACCTGGGTAGCCTTCACAAAATACGGATGATCGTAAAGTTGGCCCGCCATTCGTCCTCCTCGACGCTCGGGCACTGAACAGGCGTGCCCGGAGTGTAGAGAGGTGACGTGGATCAAAACAGAGGGCCGGACGTGAAATTACGGCAGTCGGCCGATAAACGATCTCTCCGACGATCATTGCGGCGGAAGATCAATAAAAGGAAATCACCTGTTCAGCCGAGGGGCGACGTGGCGGTGGGCCAGCTCATTCGGATCTTCCCACCGTGTGCGTCGGAAATGACCTCGACATCGTCGACGAGACCGCTGATCACGGCCAGGCCGAGCTGGTCGGTCTCCTCGGAGGACTCGGAGTCCGCCGCTCCCCGGGGCGCGGGCACCGCACTCGGCGCGTCGTCGCCCACCTCGATCGAGAACGACTTCTCACCCTCCGTGAGCATGACACGCACCGGCGTGGACAGGCCGTGGGCCGCGTGCAGCCCCACGGCACGGCTGCACGCCTCGCCCACCGCGAGCCGCAGCTCGTCGAGCACCGACTCCCCGACTCCGGCGCGCCGCGCCACCGCGGCGGCCACCAGCCGGGCGGTGCGCACATGCTCGGGAGACGCGCTGAAGCGCAGTTCGACGGTGGCCATTCCCTACCCCTCGATGGTGCTTGGTCGTGCCGCGGCCCCGCCCCGGCTCTCCGAGGCGGGCCGCGTTCGTGATCGATGACGTTGTGGGACGTGGCGGCCGTGTGGGCACGCCGCGCCTCCCGCCCCGGCCCCCGCCGGCGCGGGCGGGACTCAGTCGGTCGCCGAGACGGCGTCGTCCACGGACTCGTGGATGGGGAAGACCTTCGTCAGACCCGTGATCCGGAAGATCTTCAGGATGCGCTCCTGGTTGCAGACCAGGCGGAGCGAGCCCTCCTGGGCCCGCACCCGCTTGAGGCCCCCGACCAGCACGCCGAGCCCCGTCGAGTCCAGGAAGTCCACGCGCTCCATGTCCACCACCAGGTGGTGGTTGCCGTCGTTGACCAGCTCGACGAGCTGTTCGCGCAGCTTGGGCGCGGTGTATACGTCAATCTCGCCACCCACCTCGACGACCGTGCGGTCACCTACGGTCCGGGTAGACAGGGACAGGTCCACGGATCCTCCACACCTTGCTAACGGGCGGTCGCCCCCTGGGTATCCCCGCGATGGCAGGAGACGGATCGGCAACCGCCAAGGCATTCAACCACTTACCGCCTGCCCAGGACGACGTCTTACAGCCATTGTCCGTCGGACCGGTGACAGACGGCAGGCTGACGGCGGCGAACGCCGGGAGTGTCAGACTCGTGGTGATGTCCGAGCACCCAGACGGCCGCCTCCCGTCACCCAGGGCTGCCCTGGCACGCCTGAGCGGCAGGGCGGAGCGCGCCTCCCGTCTCACCCACACCGAGCTGCTGCCCGCGCGAGCCGGCCGGCACGCGCCCTGGCCCGAGGCGCTGCGTGGCGAGGTCGTCGAGGCCGTCGCCGCCGCCGGCATCGAACGCCCCTGGGCCCACCAGGCCAGGGCCGTGGAGCTCGCGCTGCGCGGCGAGTCCGTCGTCCTCGCCACCGGCACCGCCTCGGGAAAGTCCCTGGCCTACCAGGCGCCCGTCATCAGCGCGCTGCTCGACGGGCAGGAGGCACCCGGCCGGCGGGGCGCGACCGCCCTCTACCTCGCGCCGACCAAGGCCCTGGCAGCCGACCAGCTGCGCACCCTGCGCCGGCTCGCCGCCCAGCTCGGCACGGCGGTCCGCCCCGCGAGCTACGACGGCGACACGGGCCCGGAGGAGCGTGCCTGGGCGCGGCAGCACGCCAACCTGCTGCTCACCAATCCCGACATGCTCCACCGCGGGCTGCTGCCGGCCCACCGCCGGTGGTCGCCGTTCCTGCGGGCACTGCGGTACGTCGTGATCGACGAGTGCCACGTCTACCGCGGCGTCTTCGGATCCCACGTCTCCCAGGTGCTGCGCCGCCTGCGGCGTGTCGCCGCCCACTACGGGGCGGAGCCGACGTTCCTGCTCGCCTCCGCCACCACGGCCGAGCCGGGCGTGGCGGCGGCGCGGCTGACCGGACTGACGGTCGCCGAGGTCACGGAGGACGCCTCGCCGCGGGGCGAGCTCGTCTTCGCCCTGTGGGAGCCGCCGCTCACCGAGGAGCGCGGCGAGCGTGGCGCCCCGGTGCGCCGCACCGCGACCGCCGAGACGGCCGAGCTGCTCACGGACCTGGCCGCCGACCGGGTCCGCACGGTCGCGTTCGTGCGGTCCCGGGCCGCCGCCGAGCTGGTCGCGCTCATCGCCCAGGAGCGCCTGACCGGCACCGACCGGGCCCTGGCCGGCCGGGTCGCCGCCTACCGGGGCGGATACCTGCCGGAGGAGCGCCGCGCCCTGGAGCGCGCCCTGCACTCCGGCGAGCTGCTGGGCCTGGCCGCCACCACCGCGCTGGAACTCGGCGTCGACATAGCCGGCCTCGACGCCGTGCTGCTGGCCGGCTATCCCGGGACCAGGGCCTCGCTGTGGCAGCAGGCGGGCCGCGCCGGCCGGCAGCGGCAGGGCGCGCTCGCCGTGCTCGTGGCCCGCGACGACCCGCTGGACACCTATCTCGTGCACCACCCCGAGGCGCTCTTCCAGCGGCCCGTGGAGTCCACCGTCCTCGACCCCGCCAACCCCTACGTCCTCGCCCCCCACCTGTGCGCCGCCGCCGCCGAGCTTCCGCTGACCGAGGCCGACGCCGGGCCGGGCATGTTCGACGCCACGGCGGCCGAGCTGCTGCCCAAGCTCGCCGACCGCGGGCTGCTGCGGCGGCGGGGCGCCTCCTGGTACTGGACGCGCCGGGAGCGGCCCGCCGACCTCGTCGACATCCGCGGGCAGGGCGGCGAGCCCGTGCGGGTGGTGGAGGCGGACACCGGGCGGCTGCTGGGCACCGTGGACGCCGCCGCGGCCCACGCCACCGTCCACGAGGGCGCGGTCCACCTCCACCAGGGCCGCACCTACGTGGTCAGGGAGCTGGACCTGGAGGCCTCGGTGGCCCTGGTGGAGGCGTCCAGCCCGCCGTGGAGCACCTCCGCCCGCGACGTCACCGAGCTGTCGGTGCTGGAGACCGACGTGACCGTCCCCTGGGGGGAGGCCCGGCTGTGCTTCGGCTCCGTGGAGGTCACCCACCAGGTGGTGTCCTATCTGCGGCGCCGGCTCATCACCGGCGAGGTGCTGGGCGAGACCCGGCTCGACCTGCCGCCGCGGACCCTGCGCACCCGTGCCGTGTGGTGGACGATGACCGAGGACCAGGTGGCGGACGCGGAGGTCGACGAGAAGATCCTGGCCGGCGCCCTCCACGCGGCCGAGCACGCCGCCATCGGGATGCTGCCCCTCTTCGCCACGTGCGACCGCTGGGACATCGGCGGCGTCTCCACCGCCCTGCACCCCGACACGCTGCTGCCCACCGTCTTCGTCCACGACGGCCACCCCGGCGGTGCCGGCTTCGCCGAGCGGGCCTTCCACACCGCCCGGCCGTGGCTGGCGGCCACCCGCGACGCCATCGCGGCCTGCGAGTGCGAGGCCGGCTGCCCCTCCTGCATCCAGTCCCCCAAGTGTGGAAACGGCAACGACCCCCTGGACAAGGCCGGCGCCATCCGCCTCCTGGCGCGGCTGCTCGACGGCTGAGGCCGGCACGCCCGGGGCGTGCGCCGCGCCCGCCGGGCCGGGCACCGCGGACGCGGGCCCCGCGCGGGCCCGTGTCCGCACCGCGTAGGGGCCCGTGCGCGCCTCGACGGTCAGGTCGGCGACCTCGCCCGTGAGCCGGCAGCGGACGAGCCGTGCCCCCTGCGCCGAGGCCACCCGCCTCGCCGCCGCGCACGCCGGGCGCTCGCCGGACAGCGCCTCGTCGGCGGCGGCCAGCGCCGCGAGGTCCGCCGCCCGGGCCGCGCGCTGCCTGACCTCGGCCGCCTCTCCCAAGGCCATCACGCCGGCGAAGGCGAGGCACAGCAGCGTCGCGCAGCTCACCGCCCAGACCGTGGCCGAGCCGCGGTCCGCCAGGCCCTGTCCGGTGGCTCTACGTGGGTCGGGCCGGGGCGACAGACGCGGCCCGTCGCACGGCGGAGGGTCGTCCTCGTACCGCGAGGCGGTGGGGGCACCTCCCGCTCGGCGCGGCACCGCGGGGGAGTACGTGGGCGGTCCCGACAACGTGGCGAACGGTCGTAGCCCGCGTCGCGGGCCCGTGAAGACCCACCGGGCAGGGGCCAGGCCGTGCCCCGCCTCACGCGTCCTCGGCACGGGCGACCGCCTCCCGCGTGACACGCATCGCCAGCGGTCCCGGGCCCAGCGTGCGGGCCTCGACCCGGACGCGGACCAGCGACCCGTCCCGCTCGATCGCCACCCGCGCTCCCGCCGGGCCCGCCGCACGGGCCACGTCCGCCGCGACCGACGCCGCCTCGCCCCGTGCCGCCGCCCGCGCCCCGGCACGGGCGGCGTCCCCGCACCGCAGGTCGACCGCGACGGCGCCGAGGGCCCACAGCAGCATCCCCAGCAGCAGCACCAGCGAGGGAACGACCACCGCCGTCTCCGCCGTCACGTACCCGGCCTGCGGGCCGCGTGCGCGGCGGCCTCTACCCCGGCGCATCGAGGGCCCGCTCCACCAGGTTCCTCAGGGCGTCGCCGACCGCACCCGAGGTGACGATCCCGTACAGCACCCCCGCCAGACCGGCGGCGGCGAGCGTGCCGATCGCGTACTCGGCGGTGCTCATCCCCGCGTCCCACCGTCCCGGCGGGGCGCCGGGGCCCGACACGCCCCCGCGCCGCGCCCACGGCGCCCGGCGCGTCAGCCACCCCGGCCACCCCGGCCACCCCGGCAGCCCCGGCCGGGCCAGTCGTGTTGGTCCGATCCACGTCATCGTTCTCCTCCGTCGCTCGCATCCACCCGCGCCCATCCGGTCGCGCGGGCCCGTCTCGTCGTGTCCGTCCGTTCGTGTCCGCGTGCTCACACCCGGCTGTTCGTGGCCCTGGTTCGCTCCCTCCGTTCGGGTTGTCGTCTGGTCATCCGGGTCGTGTGGGGTGCCCGCGCGCCCCGCCTCTCGTGTCGTCAGAGCAGCTCCCTGGCGAGCCCGAGCACCACGGGCGCGACTCCGAGCAGCAGGAACGAGGGCAGGAAGCACAGGCCGAGCGGCCCCGTGACGTACACCGCCGCCCTGCGGGCGCGCGCCTGGGCGGAGCGCAGCCTCCTGGCCCGGACCGCGACGGCCTCCGCCGCGACCAGCTCCGCCACGGGCGCGCCGCCCGTGTGGGCCAGCTCCAGGCGACGTGCCAGCGCCGCGGCGCCGGGAAGCTGGCCGAATCCCTGCCACACCGTGGCCGGATCGCCTCCCAGCCGCAGCTCGGCCGCGGCCCGCCGCAGCCCGTCGCCGACAGGCCCGCCGAGCGCGGACCCCACGGCGTCCGCCGCCTCGCGCGGCGCGGCGCCCGCCGCGAGGCATGCGGCGAGCAGCTCCGTCGCCAGCGGCAGCCGGCCGTCCGCCTCGGGAGGCCGCCGACCGGGCCACCCACCGAACCACCGACCGGGCTGTGGGAACGTCGGCGCGAACCGGCGGCCCGCCGGCCGTGGCGCCCCACAGAGGCCCGCCGCCCTCGACCGGGCCGCCCGAGAGCCGCGCGGCCGACCGATTCCGGCCGTCAGGCAGAGCGCCACCAGCGGGGGAAGCACCGCGGCCGCCGCCCCGGCGCCGCCCGTCACGGCGTGCCCCGCTCGGCGGCCCGGGCGATCGCCGCCGCCCACGCGACGCCCGCCCACTCAAGCCCCGCGCCCGCGACCAGGCACGCGAGCCCGACGGGGCTGTGCAGCAGCTCCCACAGGGGTCTGACGCCCATGGCCGAGCCGAGGAGCAGCCCGAACACGGGCAGCACCGCCAGCACCAGGACCGTCGCGCGGGGGCCGGCGAGCTGAGCGCGCAGCTCCTCCCGCTGGTCCTGCTCCGAGCGCAACGCCCGCGCCACCCGCTCCAGGCCCGCCGCGAACGAGGCCCCGCCGTCGACCGCGACCCGCCAGCACGCCGCCACGCCCCGCAGACCCTCCGCACCGGGCTGGGCGGAGGCCCGGCGTAACGCGTCGGCGACGTCACCCCCGTACCGTGCGGCGGCCCGCACGCCGGTGCCCTGCTCGCCGAGCCCTTCCTGGCAGGCGTCCGCGAGGGCGTCGCCCGGGGTGCGGCCGGCCCGGACCTCCACGGCCAGCGTCCCGCACAGCTCGATGACGGCCTCCCGCCGGCGGTCGGCGGCCAGGCGCTCCGCCCGGCTCCGCCATCGGCGCAGCGCGAGCGGCGCCAGCGCGACGGCAGCCAGCAGCGGCAGCGGCGAACCGCCCCACCACGCGACCACCGCGCCTCCCGCCAGGCAGCACACCCAGACCCTGACCGTCAGCGCGTCCGGCCACCGCCACCGTCGCACGTCGCGCCGTGGCCGCCACCGCCGTGCCAGGCGTGGCCACCGCGTCCCGGCCGGGACCGCCGCGCCTCCCGCGGCCGACAACAGCCGTGCCCGCCGGCGCCCGTCACCGCCGTCGATCAGCAGCCACGCCCCGGCGCCCACGCACAGCGCCGCCGCGAGCTGCGCCGCCGGCAGCAGATGCCCGCTCACCGCTCCGCTCACCGCGCCACTCACAGCCGCGCACCTCCCCGTGCGCACAGCCGCGCCAGCAGCGGCCAGCCCGGCTCCCGCGTGAACCCGCGGGACGACCAGCGGGCGGCCGGCACCGGACGGACCAGGCCCGTCGCGTCCCGCTCCAGCACGTGGACCTCGGCGACGCGCCGCCGTCCCGCCTCCCGGTCCCGCACGAGGTGCAGCACCAGCGAGAGCGCCGCGGCCAGCTGGCTGTGGACGGCCGGACGCGGCAGGCCCGCCGCACAGCCGAGGGCCTCCAGCCGCGCCGGCACGTCGGCCGCGGCGTTGGCGTGGAGCGTGCACGCGCCGCCGTCGTGGCCCGTGTTCAGGGCGGCCAGGAGGTCCGTCACCTCAGCGCCTCTGACCTCGCCGACGACGAGCCGGTCCGGCCGCATCCGCAGCGCCTGGCGCACCAGCTCGCGCAGCTCGACCCGACCGGCGCCCTCCTGGTTGGCGGGCCTCGTCTCCAGCCGCACCACGTGCGGATGGTCGGGCCGCAGCTCCGCGGACTCCTCGACGAGCACGATCCGCTGCTCGGGCGGCACCAGGCCGAGGAGCGAGGCGAGCAGGGTGCTCTTGCCCGAGCCGGTGCCGCCGGTGACGAGGAACGACAGCCGGGAGGTGACCACCGACCGCAGCAGCTCCTCGCCGCCGGGCGGCACCGTGCCCACCGCCGCCAGCTCGGACAGCGTGAACGCCCGGGGCCGCACCACCCGCAGCGACAGGCACGGCGATCCGACCGCGACCGGTGGCAGCACCGCGTGCAGCCGGGTGCCGTCGGGCAGCCGCGCGTCGACCCAGGGTCTGGCGTCGTCCAGACGCCGGCCCGCGGCCGCCGCCAGCCGCTGCGCGAGGCGGCGAACCGCCGCCGCGTCGGGGAAACGGACACCGGCCCGCTCCATGCCGCGGCCACGGTCCACCCACACCTCGTCAGGCCGGTTCACCAGCACGTCGGTGACCTCCGGCTCGGCGAGCAGCGGCTGCAACGGTCCCGCGCCGGACAGCTCCCAGCGCAGGGCGTCCGCCACCTGCCGCGTGGTGTCGTCCCCGAGCGGCCTTCCCTGGGCGCGCAGCGCCTCGGCGACCCGGCCCGGCGTGGGCTCGGCGTCCCGCTCGGCGAGCCAGGTCCTGACCGCGTCGAGCATGCCGTGGACCTCGGGCATGTCGTGGACGTCGGGCTGGCCGGGCGGGACGGGCCGGCCCAGCGGTGCGGGCGGTCGCGGGACACCATGCACCGGGGCTCCCGGAACCCCCGGAACCCCCGGAATCGCGCGGCTCACGCCGCGGCTCCCTCGGCGGACCGCACCCGCTCCAGCAACGCCGCGCAGAACCGGCCGAGCTCGCCCCGCGCGTCGACGCCCGGCGGATCGCCGCAGTCCACGGCCGCCGACAGCCCCGGCTCCGTGGGCAGCTCACCCGCCAGCGGCAGGCCCAGCAGCCTGGCCACCTCGGCCGGGGCGACGGCGGCCGCCCCGGCGCCCTCGGCCGCCCGCGTCACCACCCGCAGATCCCCGACCAGCGCCCCCGTCGTGCTGACGACCTGGCGTGCGGCGGCCAGCGCCCGCAGCTCGCCGGGGACCACGAGCAGCCCGAGGTCCAGCCGGGTCAACGCCTCGGCCGCGGCCTCGTCGGCGACGCGCGGCAGGTCCACGACGACCAGGCCGCCGCCGCGTTGCGCGGCCGTCACCACCGACCGCATCGCCTCGCCCGGCAGCCGCACCATCCCCGACCGGTCCCAGCTGAGCAGGCTCACCCCGTGCAGCCTGGGGAGGGACTCCGCCAGCGCGACCCCGGACAGCCGTCCCCGCGAGCAGGCCAGCTCCGGCCAGCGAGGCCCGGACACCGCCTCGCCACCGAGCAGCACGTCGAGGCCACCGCCGAGCGGGTCGCCGTCGACGAGCATGGCCCGGTGGCCCTGCCGCGCCGCCGTCACCGCCAACGCGCAGGCGAGGGAGGAGGCCCCGGCCCCGCCCCGGCCGCCGAGCACGCCCACGGTCAACGCCGGCGGCTCGCTCCCCTCCACCGCGTCACCGATGCGGTCCGCCAGCCACGGCTCGTCGCCGGGCAGGTGAACGACCTGCTCGGCCCCGAGGGCGACACCGCGCTCCCAGATCGTGTGGTCGTCCAGGTCCCGTCCGACCAGCAGCACGGCCGGCCGCCTGCCGGGCCACTGGTCCGCGCCGGGACGGGCCACGGCCCGGTCGTCGCCGACGAGGACGAGCGGGGCGCGCTCCCACTGCGCCGCCGTGGGCACGCCGTGCGCGACCTCCGCCGTCGTCCCGGCCGCCGCACACAGCCGCAGCAGGTCGTCGAGGAGGTCCTGGTCCTCGGTGAGGACGAGGATCGAGTGCGCCCGGCTCCCCGGCTCGGGCGGTGCGCCCGACGGCAACCCCAGCGGTGTGGCGGTCGCGGCCCGGCTGGATCGGATCATGGTCATGGCGTGTCCCCTTCGCGTCGCACGGATATCCCGACGCGTTCGGACGGTTACCGAGCGCATCGGAGTGACGGGTCCACGCTGCCCGCCGGGAACGGCCCGTGGGGCGCTCGGCGGAAAACTGTGGAGGAGGCGCGACCTGTGGAAAAGCTCCTCACCCGGGTGGGTGAGCGACGGCCGTGGAACGCCGCGACAGCGCAGGTCGGAAAATAGCGAGTCGGCGAGCCGGCGCGCCGGCGAGCCAGGTTAAAGAGCCGAAAACGGGGCTCGGGAGCAGAACGGGAGAAAAGGCGGAACGAGAGGCGAGAGACGTGAGGCGAGAGGTCCGCGGCGCCGCGTGTGGCGGGACGAGCGACGCCCCGGCCGCGGAGGACGAACTCCTGAGGCCAGCGGCCCGGACAATCCCCGGCGAACCACCCCCGGACATGCGACGACCCCCGCCGGGGGGGAGAGCGGGGGTCGTCTTCCACGGCCACGACTCGGGGGGGAGGAGTCGGACCGGGTTAGCACGGTCGCGAACGATCCGTGACTTCCATGGTGTACCCGAGAGGCCTCTCAGGCAAACCCACGCGCCCCAGGGTACGCCGAATGGGCGGCCCGTATGCTCGGCTTGTGAAAATCCCGCCGATGCCACCGACACCGACGCCGCCGACACCGCCGTCTCCGTCGGGACCGCGCACGGCCGCGTTCTTCGACCTCGACAAGACGGTGATCGCGAAGTCGAGCACCCTCACGTTCAGCCGCTCCTTCTACCAGGGCGGCCTGATCAACCGCCGGGCGGTGCTGCGCAGCGCCTACGCCCAGTTCGCCTTCATGGTGGGCGGCGTCGACCACGCCCAGATGGAACGGATGCGCGCGTACCTGTCGGCGCTCTGCAAGGGCTGGAACGTCGACCAGGTCAGGGAGATCGTCGCCGAGACGCTGCACGAGGTGATCGACCCGATCATCTACGACGAGGCCGCCTCGCTCATCGAGGGACACCACGCCGCCGGCAGTGACGTCGTGATCGTCAGCTCCTCCGGCTTCGAGGTCGTCGAGCCCATCGGGGAACTGCTGGGCGCCGACCGCGTGGTCGCCACGCGGATGGTGGTGGAGGACGGCCGGTACACCGGCGAGGTCGCGTACTACGCCTACGGGCCCACCAAGGCGGAGGCCATCGCGGGGCTCGCCGCCTCCGAGGGGTACGACCTCGCCCGCTGCTACGCCTACAGCGACTCCGTCACCGACCTCCCGATGCTGGAGGCCGTCGGTCACCCCCACGTCGTCAACCCGGACCGCGCGCTGCGCCGTGAGGCCGCCGCCCGCGGGTGGCCGGTGCTGACGTTCGAACGTCCGGTGCGGCTGCGACAGCGGGTGCCCACGCTGCCGCCTCGCCCCGCGCTGGCGGCCGGCGTGGCGGTCGCCGCCGCGGCCTGCGCGGCCGGGTTGGTCTGGCTCGCCGCCCGCCGGCGCCGCTCGGTCGCGCGCCCGCGACGCGCCCGCGCGGGCGGCTCCGTCTCCGCCTCGGCGATCGCCTCAGCGCCCCTGGTCACGCCGATCGCCGCCGCTTCCGTGGGGCCCGCGCGGGTGCCCACGGAGAAGCTGGCGGTTTGACCGCAAAAGTAAAATTTCCCGGTCTGAGGGCTCCTGCACTTTGCGTCCTCCGCCGTTCGGAGTAGAAAGGACTCAACGGCCCGCGAGACCTACGGGATCGAGGATCCCGACTCTGGAAGGCCCCACGGACCGGATGTGTGAATACCGGGCACCCACGCGTAGCCGACCCGCCAACCGGGCCAGCCGCACCAGGGAGATGGGCAGAAGTCCCCGCCTGATCGGCAACGTTCGTGCACGCATGATCACCCGGTGGACGCGCATGGCGGCGGCGTCGCGCTCCTGCGGCGCCGCCCCTTTCGTGGGTACGGGCGGGCCAGGGTCGTGTGAGGCGACGTGAGTTCGCGTGACCTTCGGTCCGTTGACGTCCCGCGCCCCCCATCCTCCGGCTGTGGGCGTGCGGGCGGGCGCGCGGGCGCGCCGCCTGGGACCCGCGGCGCGCTACGCGCCCCGTTGCATCGCCTCGCAGACCGCCGTCGACTCCCGCACGCCCAACGTCACGGCCTGCGCGCAGTGCACGATCCACTCCGCGACGCCCGCCGCGGTGCCCGAGGCGTAGCCGCCGAGCGCCGCGCCGTACGCCTCGGGCCCCGACTCCGCGTGCCCGACCTCGGGGGGTGCCACGGACTTGGGGTCGAGCCCTCCGGCGACCAGCGCGATGCGCGCCGCCGCCCGCGCCACCAGCGCGTTGTGTGACACGAACGGCCGCAGCGTCAGGAGTTCGCCGTGAACGACGGCGGCGGTGACCAGAGCGGGGGCGCGCGTGTCGCCGACCACGAGCGCGGCCAGGGCGTCGAGCCGCGCCGTCACCTCGGGCGCTTCCGGAGGCGCCCCCAGCGCGCTCGACGCCGCCCGCGCCCCGGACGTTCCGCCTCCCGGGCCCTCCTCCCGTGGGGTCTCGCCGGTCTGCCGCGGCCGGCCCACCGTCTCCGCCGGCACCCCCTCGCCGCCCGCGGCGAGCAGATGCAGCCGCGCCAGCACCCGCAGCGGCGATCCGCGCCACACGCCGGACAGCCGGCCCGCCTCGCCCGTCACACGCAGCGCCGCGCCGACCGTGCGGGCCTCGTCGTCGGCCCCGAAGTCGCTACGGCGCCGCACCTCCTCCAAGGGCCAGTCGGCGCCGGCCAGCGCCGCCGAGGCGCGGGCGCCGCGCAGCGCGGCCTCGGCCGCGATCTCGGGGGAGCGGCGACGCATCATCCGGTGGCGGTAGAGGCGGTCGACGGCCGCGCGCGCCGCGTCCACCGCCTCCGCCACGCCGGGCAGCCCGGCCAGGCGCTCCAACGGGTCGGGCGGGGCGGAGCCGGCGGCGCGGGACGACGCGTCGGCGGACGCGTCGGCGGACTCGGAGGCGTCGGCTGGGGCGTTCATGCGAGGCAGCCTATGTCGGCTCGGGGCCGCGCCCGTCGCCCGGCTCCGGCGGCGGTTCTGCCCACGTCGTCACCGTTCCCGCCGGGCCGTGGCCCCACCTTCGGGTGGTTCCGCGCGTCGCGGTGAACTCCCGGGCCACGCGGCCCACTACGCTTCGGAACATGAAAATCGCTTTCGTAGGCAAGGGGGGCAGTGGCAAGACCACGCTGTCCTCGCTCTTCGTCCGCCACCTGGCCGCCCAGCGCGTGCCCGTCACCGCCGTGGACGCGGACATCAACCAGCACCTGGGAGTGGCGCTGGGACTGAGCGAGGACGAGGCCGCGGCGCTGCCGGCGATGGGATCCCGGCTGCCGCTCATCAAGGACTACCTCCGGGGCGACAACCCCCGCATCCTCTCCTCCGAGACCATGATCAAGACGACGCCGCCGGGCACCGGATCCCGGTTGCTGCGCCTGACCGAGGACAACCCGGTCTTCGACGCCTGCGCCAGGGTCGTACGCCTGGGGAGGGGCGCCGACGGCGGTGCGGGAGGCCCGGGCGTGGCCGGGGGCGAGGGCGGTGACGACGAGGGCGAGCTGCGGCTGCTCGTGACGGGACCGTTCACGCAAGACGACCTCGGCGTGGCGTGCTACCACTCCAAGACCGGCGCCGTGGAGCTGTGCCTGAACCATCTCGTGGACGGACGCGGGGAGTTCCTGGTCGTCGACATGACGGCCGGCAGCGACTCGTTCGCCTCGGGGATGTTCACCCGCTTCGACATGACGTTCCTGGTCGCGGAGCCGACGCGCAAGGGTGTCTCGGTCTACCGCCAGTACCGGGAGTACGCGCGGGACTTCGGCGTCGCGCTCCGCGTGGTGGGCAACAAGGTGCAGGGGCCGGAGGACGAGGCGTTCCTCCGCGACCAGGTGGGCGAGGACCTGCTCGTGACGTTCGGCCACTCCGACTGGGTGCGGGCGCTGGAGCGCGGCGCGCCGCGGCCGTTCGCGGCGCTGGAGGAGGACGGGCGGCGGGCGTTGCGCACGCTCCACGAGGCGGCCGACGGGGCGTACGAGCGCCGCGACTGGCGGCGTTACACGCAGCAGATGGTCCACTTCCACCTCAAGAACGCCGCCAGTTGGGGCAACGATCGGACCGGCGCCGACCTGGCGGCGCAGGTGGACCCGGGATTCCAGCTGGGTGAGCGGCGGTTCGAGACCACCGCGTAGGCGGGCCGGTGCCGGCCGTTGACCGGCACCGGCCGTTTCCTGCGGCCGACCCGGCCGGCTCGACCCGGCCGGCCCGGCCCGGTCCAACCCGGGCGGGTCGGGGCCAAGTCCCAGTCCGGTCCGGGCCGGGCCGGGCGACGGGCTGCTCGACGCGCGCGTCAGGCGGCCCCGGCGAGGAACGCCTTCCAGCCCTCGCGTGGCCGCTCCCCCACGTCCAGGGTCCGCAGCCGCTCCAGCACCTGCGGGTCCTGGGCGTCCAGCCAGTCCACGAGCTGCCGGAACGAGACGCAGTGCACGTCGTCCCGTGGGCACAGCTCCTTGATGACGTCCTCGACGGCGTCCATGTAGATGCCGCCGTTCCAGTCGTTGAAGTGGTTGCCGATGATGAGGGGCGCGCGGTTGCCCTCGTAGGCCCGGTCGAACGCGGCCAGCAGGCCGTCGCGCATCTGCTTCTCCCAGGCGGAGTACTTCTCGGGGTCGCCGTCGGAGGTGCCGGACTGGTTGACCATGAAGTTGTAGTCCATGGCGAGCGTCTCGAACGAGGTGCCCGGCATGGGGACGGCCTGGAGCGGGATGTCCCAGACGCCGTGGCGCTTGCCGGGCCAGACCTGCTGACCGTTGCCGCTGGAGTCGTAGCGGAAGCCGAGCTCCTCGGCGGCGCGCAGGAGGTTGTCCTGGCCCTCCAGGCAGGGCGCCCGTCCGCCGATGAGCTCCTCGCCGTAGTCGAACGGCAGCGGCTCCAGGTCGGTGCGGCCCGTGGTGGTCCGCCAGTGCTCCACCATCCACCTGGCCTGCTCGATCTCGGAGAGCCAGTCCTCGGTTGACCAGGACGCCACGCCGTCGGAACCGCAGAAGTGGCCGTTGAAGTGGGTGGCGATCTCGCTGCCGTCCAGCCAGGCCAGGCGCAGCTGCTCCAGGGTGTCGACGATGTGCTCGTCGCTGAGGTAGCCGATGTCGGAGGCGCCGGGGGCGTGGCCCGGGGGCTCGTAGCGCTCGCGCTCGTCCTCGGGGAGGAGGTAGAGGCCGGACAGGAAGTACGTCATGTCGGCGTCGTGTTCGCGGGCGACCTCGCGGAAGTGGGAGAACAGGCCGAGGTCGTCCTCGCCGGCTCCGTCCCAGGAGAAGACCACGAACTGTGGCGGCTTCTCGCCCGGCGCCAGGGGCTCGGCGCCGGGCTCGGCGGGCTGGCCCGGCTGCGCTCCCGTGTACGCGGTGGAGCCGTCGCCGATGAGGCGCGGCAGGTTCTCCTTCTTCCCCGCCGGCACCCTGCCCTGCGCGGCGCCGCCGACCGCTGCCTGTCCGTCGGCGGGTTCGCGCGCCTTCCGTGGTTCGTCCGCGCAGGAGGTGCAGACGCCCGACACCAGCAGGAACAGCACGGTGAGTGCTGCCCATCGCCTCGCTTCCCTGGTTCTCCTCGTCTTCCTGATCATGTGCCTCACCCTCGCGGTGAGACATATGAAATGAAAGGAAGACAAGCGTTTTAGATTACTTATTCACTCCATCGGGGGTCTTCGGGCCGTTAAGGCGACTCTGGGGTAGAGACGGGCTTTACGTGCCATTACTCTTCGTTTACCAGTGCTTGGAAGTAGCAATACCAACACAATCGGTGATCGCCGGTCGTCCCCGCCTCGTCCAGGACGGAGCCACCAGATGCCGCCCCAGCCGCCGCCCCGTGCCGACCTGTCAGCCTCCATCTCGGTCTTCCTCATCGCTCTGCCGCTCTCCCTCGGCATCGCCCTCGCCACCGGCGCCCCCCTCCAGGCCGGCCTCGTCGCCGCCGCCGTCGGGGGGCTGGTGGCGGGCTCGCTGGGCGGTTCCCCGCTCCAGGTCAGCGGTCCCGCGGCCGGCCTCACGGTGATCACCGCGGAGATCATCCAGCAGTACGGCTGGCGGGCCACCTGCGCCATCACGGCGCTGGCGGGGCTGACCCAGCTCGGGCTGTCCGCTCTGCGGGTGGCCCGCTTCGCGCTGGTCGTGAGCCCCGCCATCGTCCACGGCATGCTCGCCGGCATCGGGGCGACGATCGCCCTCGCCCAGCTCCACACCGTCCTCGGCGGCAGCCCGGAGAGCTCCCCCCTCGACAACCTCGCGCAGCTGCCAGGCCAGCTCGCCGACCCGCATCCGGCGGCCCTCGCCGTCGCCGGGCTCACCATCGGCGTCCTGCTGCTGTGGCCGAGGCTTCCCGGGCCCGGAGGGACGCTCGTGCGGCGGGTCGCGCCCGCCGCGCTCGCCGCCGTGGTCCTGGCCACGCTCCTCGCCGCCGCGCTGGACACGCTCGCCGGTCAGAGCCAGCCCCGCGTCGACCTGCCGTCGTGGAGCAGCCACGCCCTGGCCACCCTGCCCGAAGGGCCCACCCTCGGGGTGCTCGCGGCGGTCCTCACCGTCACCCTCGTCGCCAGCGTCGAGTCCCTGCTCTCCGCCGTGGCCGTGGACAAGCTGGCCGCCGCCCGGCAGCGGCGCGGCGCCGGGCCGCCCCTGCCCAGGGCCGACCTCGACCGTGAGCTGCGCGGCCAGGGCGCGGCCAACGTCGTCTCCGGTCTGCTCGGCGGCCTGCCCGTCACGGGCGTCGCGGTCCGCAGCTCGGCCAACGTCGCGGCCGGGGCCGTCAGCCGCTGGTCGGCCACCCTTCACGGCTGCTGGGTCCTGCTGGCCACGGGCCTGCTCGTCGGCCTGCTCGAACTGATCCCGCTGGCCGCCCTCGCGGCGCTCGTGATGGTGGTCGGCGTGCAGATGGTGAGCATCACGCACATCCGCACCGTCACCCGTCACCGCGAGATCCTGGTCTACGTGGCCACGGGCCTGGGCACGGCGCTGCTCGGCGTGCTGGAGGGCGTCGGCATCGGCATCGCCACGGCGGTGGCGGTCTCGCTCCACCACCTGAGCCACACCCGCGTCGACCACGAGCGGCTGGCGGACGGCACCCACCAGCTGCGCGTCCACGGCGAGCTCACCTTCCTCGCCGTGCCGCGGCTCAGCCGGGCGCTCGCCGAGGTGCCCGTGGGGGAGACGGCCGTCGTCGAGCTGGCGGGCACCTTCATGGACCACGCCGCCTACGAGACGCTGCACGACTGGCGCGCCGCGCACCTCGCCCACGGCGGCCGGGTGGAGATCGCCGGGCGTGCCGGTGAGCTGGTCGACCAGCTCACCGACCCGGCGCGGGGCACCCACCGCTGCCGGCCGTGGCAGCCCTGGCGGAACCACCAGTGCACCGCCGAGGGCTCCGGCTGCGGCGAGCAGGCGGCGGGAGGCAGCGGCCACCGGCCGCGTGACGCGGGCGGCGAGGCCGGGCGGGGCGCCGCCCCGGCGGGCGGCGGCGAGGCGGCAGGCGGCGACGCGGGAGGCCGCGACCAGCTCCTCGGCGGCGTGCGGAACTTCCAGCGCACCACCGCGCCCCTGGTCCGCCGCGAGCTCGTCCGGCTGGCACGGGAGGGCCAGCGGCCCAGCCACCTCTTCCTGACCTGCTCGGACTCCCGCCTGATCCCGAGCATGATCACCTCCAGCGGCCCCGGCGACCTCTACACCGTCCGCAACACGGGGAACCTCGTGCCGCTCGACGAGCCGTCCGACGGCTCCGTCGCCGCGGCCATCGAGTACGCGGTGACCGTGCTCGGGGTCCACGCCATCACCGTCTGCGGACACTCCGGCTGCGGCGGGATGGAGGCGCTGCACGAGGCCCGGACGGGCGGCGGTCCGCGCGGCCCGCTGGAGCGGTGGCTGCGGCACGCGCGGCCCAGCCTGGACCGGCTCGCCGAGCTGCGGGGCCAGGCGCCCCTGCTCGACGGCCGTCCCGTGACCGATCCCCTGGAGGCCCTCAGCCTGGTCAACGTGGTCCAGCAGCTGGACCACCTCGCCCGGCACGCCTGCGTGGCCCAGCGCCTGGCGGCGGGCAGCCTGGAGCTGCGCGGCATGTACTTCCACGTCGGCGAGGTCCAGGCGTACCTGCTGGGGCGTGGCCCCACGCCCGGCGGGGCCGCGTCGGAGGGGACGGCGGAGGTCCCGGAGTTCAGGGCCGTCCGGCCCGAGGAGATGCCCGTCTCCTCCTCGGGCATGCTCGCCGGCTCCCCTCCGGGGTGACCGCCGGTGACCGCCACGAGCCGTGCCCCGGCCCGCCTCTCGGGTCGGGGCACCGGCTCGGAGGCGTGCCGTCCGTCCGGGATCCGGCGTCGGCTGGGGAGCCGGCACCCGTCGCGAGCCGGGCCGTCCGGGGCCCGCGGTTCCCCGTCGAGGGCGTGGGCGCCAGACGGCCCGGAGGCCCGGGGCTCGGGCCCGTTCTCCGTGGCGAAGCCCCGGACACCGGCCGTTCGGCGCGGTGACCAGCCGTCCGGCGCGGCGGCGGCGCCGTTCGGCGCAAGACCTCTCCGCGCACGCGACCATGGAGGCGCTTTCCCTTGTCAAAGGACTGCCCGGCTGATGGGCTGTGCAGGGGACACATCAGACAGCACCGCACCGCAGGGGAGATGTCGTGAGCAACGAAAGCCTTGCCAACCTCATGACGGAGGAGCGGAGGTTCGCTCCCCCCGCCGATATCGCCGCCTCCGCCAACGTCACGGCCGCGGCGTACGAGGCCGCCGCGGCGGACCGGCTGGGCTTCTGGGCCGAGCAGGCACGACGGCTGACGTGGGAGACCGAGCCCACGGAAACACTCGACTGGTCGAACCCGCCCTTCGCGAGGTGGTTCGCCGACGGCCGGCTCAACGTCGCGTACAACTGCGTGGACCGGCACGTCGAGGAGGGCCGCGGCGACCGGGTCGCGATCCACTTCGAGGGCGAGCCGGGCGACTCCCGCGCCATCACCTACGCCGAGCTCCAGCGGGAGGTGTCCCAGGCGGCGAACGCCCTGACCGAGCTCGGCGTCCAAGCCGGTGACCGCGTCGCGATCTACATGCCGATGATCCCCGAGACCGTCGTGGCCATGCTGGCGTGCGCCCGCGTCGGCGCCCCGCACTCCGTGGTCTTCGGCGCCTTCTCCGCCGACGCCCTCGCCACCCGCATCGAGGACGCCGACGCCCGCGTCGTCATCACCGCCGACGGCGGGTACCGTCGCGGCGCCCCCTCCGCCCTCAAGCCGGCCGTGGACGAGGCGCTCACCCGTCCCGGCACGGCGAACGTGCGCACGGTGCTGGTGGTGCGCCGGACCGGCCAGGAGATCCCCTGGACGGAGGAGCGCGACGTGTGGTGGCACGAGCTGATGGAGCGTCAGCCCGAGACGCACGCCCCCGAGGCGTTCGAGGCCGAGCACCCGCTCTTCATCCTCTACACCTCGGGCACCACGGGGAAGCCCAAGGGGATCCTCCACACCTCCGGCGGCTACCTCACGCAGGTGTCCTTCACCCACCACGCCGTGTTCGACCTCAAGCCCGAGACCGACGTCTACTGGTGCACGGCCGACGTCGGCTGGGTCACCGGCCACTCGTACATCGTCTACGGGCCCCTCTCCAACGGCGCCACCCAGGTGCTCTACGAGGGCACGCCGAACACCCCGCACAACGGGCGCTGGTGGGAGGTCGTCCAGAAGTACGGGGTCACGATCCTCTACACCGCCCCCACCGCGATCCGCACCTGCATGAAGTGGGGCGACGACATCCCCGCCAAGTTCGACCTCTCCAGCCTGCGGATCCTCGGCTCGGTGGGCGAGCCGATCAACCCCGAGGCGTGGATCTGGTACCGCAGGCACATCGGCGGCGACCGCACCCCGGTCGTCGACACCTGGTGGCAGACCGAGACCGGCGCCATGATGATCAGCCCGCTGCCGGGCGTCACCGACGCCAAGCCCGGCTCCGCACAGGTGCCGCTGCCCGGCATCGCCGCCACCGTCGTCGACGACGACGGCAACGAGGTGCCCGACGGCTCCGGCGGGTACCTCACCCTCACCGAGCCCTGGCCGTCGATGCTCCGCACCATCTGGGGCGACGACGACCGGTACCTCGACACGTACTGGTCCCGTTTCCCCGGCCGGTACTTCGCGGGCGACGGCGCGAAGAAGGACGCCGACGGCGACATCTGGCTGCTGGGCCGGGTGGACGACGTCATGCTCGTCTCCGGGCACAACATCTCGACCACCGAGGTCGAGTCCGCCCTCGTCTCCCACCCCAAGATCGCCGAGGCCGCCGTCGTCGGCGCGACCGACCCGCAGACCACGCAGGCCATCTGCGCCTTCGTGATCCTGCGCGGTGGCTCACAGGAGGACGAGGGCCTGGTCGAGGAGCTGCGCGCGCACGTCGCGAAGGAGCTCGGGCCGATCGCCAAGCCCAAGCGCATCCTCGCCGTCGAGGAGCTCCCGAAGACCCGCTCCGGCAAGATCATGCGCCGCCTGCTGCGCGACGTGGCGGAGAACCGCGAGCTGGGTGACGTCACCACGCTCACCGACTCCTCGGTGATGGACCTCATCCAGGCGAAGCTCCCGACCGCCGCCAGCGAGGACTGAGCGGGGCGAACGGAGGAGTAGTCCCAAAAGCCGCCTCAGGGGCGTTCGGTGGGTGCACCGGACGCCCCTATAGCATCTGCCTCGTCACTCCCCAGGGCGACGGCGCGGTGTCGAGTACTGACGCGCCGCCAGACCGCCACTACTGTCACGTGCCCAAGGGACTGCCGTAACGGGAGAGGGAAGAGGGAGAAACGCGATGAGCGCAGCTGACGAGGGTCGCAGCCTGGGGGAGCTGGTCGCCGCCGCAACCGCCGACCTGTCCGGCCTGGTGCACGACGAGATCGCGCTGGCCAAGGCGGAGATCCGGCAGGACGTGAAGCGGGCGGCCTTCGGTAGCGCCGCCGGCGTCATCGCGGCCGTGCTCGGCCTGTTCGCCGTGCCGTTGTTCAGCTTCGCGCTGGCGTTCTGGCTGCGGAACTGGTGGGGCATCCCGATGGCCGTCGCCTGCGTCATCGTCGGTGGACTGTTCGTGCTGCTGGCGGTCGTGCTGCTGCTGGCCGCGAAGGTCTGGTTCACTCGCATCAGTCCACCCACGCGCAGTATGCAGTCCGCGAAGGAGTCAGCCGCCGTGATCTCCCATGTCCGGCCCCATCCCCGCGTCCCGGCCGGCTCGGTGTGACGTGACCGACGCCAGGGGCGGCGGCGACGCCGGGGACGACAGGGACGACAGGGACGGCAGCGACGTCCGGGGTGCCAACGGTGCCAGGGACGGCGGGGGCGCCAGCGGCGGGGGCGCCGCGCGTGGGCGTGGTGGAAACGGCGGCGGCGGTCCGCGCCGCGCCGGCGGCCCGGGCGGCCGGAGCGCCGAGAACGCGGGCACCCGCTCCGAGGTCGTGCTGCGTCCGGGCCCCTGGACCCACCGCGACGTGGCCGCCAACGGCGCCCGTTTCCACATCGCCGAGGTCGGCGAGGGCCCGCTGGTGCTGCTGCTCCACGGTTTCCCGCAGTTCTGGTGGGCGTGGCGGCACCAGCTGACCGCCCTGGCCGACGCGGGGTACCGCGCCGTCGCCATGGACCTGCGCGGCGTCGGCGGCTCCGACCGCACGCCGCGCGGCTACGACCCGGCCAACCTCGCCCTCGACGTCACGGGCGTGATCCGTTCCCTCGGCGAGCCCGACGCCGCCCTCGTCGGCCACGACCTCGGCGGCTACCTGGCCTGGACCGCCGCCGTCATGCGGCCCAAGCTGGTCCGCCGCCTGGCCGTGGCCTCGATGCCCCACCCCCGCAACTGGCGCTCCTCCCTGTTGCGCCACCCGCGCCAGACCGCCGCCAGCTCCTACGTCTGGGGCTTCCAACGGCCCTGGCTGCCGGAGCGGCAGCTCGTCGCCGACGACGCGGCGGAGGTGGGACGGCTGATGCGGGAGTGGTCGGGGCCGCGCCAGCCGGATCCGGCGGACGTGGAGACCTACCGCAGGGCGATGACCATCCCCTCGACCGCGCACTGCTCGATCGAGCCCTACCGCTGGCTGGTCCGGTCCATCGCACGCCCGGACGGCCTACAGTTCTACCGGCGGATGAAGCGCCCGGTGCTGGTGCCCACGCTGCACCTGCACGGCTCGCTCGACCCCGTCATACGCACCCGCAGCGCGGCCGGCTCCGGCGAGTACGTGGAGGCGCCCTACCGCTGGCGTCTCTTCGACGGCCTGGGGCACTTCCCGCACGAGGAGGACCCGATCGCCTTCAGCGGCGAGCTCGTCGAGTGGCTGCGCGACCCGGAGCCGGACCGCTGAGGCCGACCGCTCAGCCGGACCCCCGGGAGCCGGACGGGCGAGCCGGGCACGCGAGGACGACAGCTGTCAGGCATATGTCAAGAGCATGAGCCCAGCGAGTTCACCAACGGGTGGTTACTGACCTTGGAGGCCGGGCAGGGACGAGGGTATGGGCTGGACGCACGACTACCGTGACGTGGCACGTGACCCCGGCGGCAACGGAGCCGCCCCCCGGACGGAGCGCGCCGTGCGGCGCGTCTTCGCAGGCCAGGGCACCGTGCCCGATCCTCACATCGGTTTCCCGCACATCCTCAGGCGCAGAGCGCGGTGGGTGGGCGTCCGCCTCAGGCACCCACGCGGCTGACCCGCGACACACGACGGAGAGGGGCCGGGAGGGGCCCGGCGCCGGACCGCGCGGCGGACGCGGCGGCACAACGCGGCGGCACGACGTCGCGGGAGGGCCGCGCGGCGGCCGTGGCGCACACCGTCGCGCGCCGCTTCTCACATCGCGCACCGCAGGCTGTCCACCGGCCGTTCGGCCGCGCGCCCCCGCGCGGCCACGTCCCGCACCTCGTCGGCCGTCAACGCGTACCCCGTGGCGTCGTCGTCGAGCGACTTCGCGAAGACCACCCCGTACACCTCGCCGTCCGGCGTCAGCAGCGGTCCGCCGGAGTTACCCGGCCGGATGGCCGCACGCAGGGAGTACACGTCGCGGCTGACGGTGTCCCTGCGGTAGATGTCCGGGCCGTCGGCCTCGAAGCGGTCGCGCACCCGCGCCGGCCGGACGTCGAACGGGCCGCTGGCGGGGAAGCCGGCCACCACGGCGTCGTCCCCCGTGCCCGCGTCGCCCTCGCTGAACCGCAGCGCGGGAGCCGTGAGGCCCGGCACGTCGAGCACGGCGACGTCGCGCCGGGCGTCGTAGAGCACCACGCGGGCCGGCAGGGCCCGCCGCGTGCCGCCCAGCCGCACCGTGGGCTCGTCGACGCCCCCGACCACGTGCGCGTTGGTCATCACCCGTTCGGCGGCGATGACGAAGCCCGAGCCCTCCAGCACCTTCCCGCAGTCCGGGGCGGTGCCCGAGACGTGGACGACGGACTCCCGCGCGGCGGCCACGGCCGCGCTGCCGGCCGCGACCAGCGCCGGGTCGGGCGGCGGCACCTTCCGGATCGGCTCCTCGCCGAACGGCGAGAACACCTGGGGGAAGCCGTGCCGCGTCATGATCGAGCCGAAGTCGTCGACCCAGGCGTTCGCCTCCTCGGGCACCACCTCGGAGACCCCGAGCAGCACCTGGGAGCCGCGCACCTCGCGGCCGATCCGCGGCAGGGTGGTCGTGGCCAGCGCCGATCCGAGCAGCCAGGCCACCAGCAGCATCGCCAGCACGTTGACCAGCGCGCCGCCCGTGGCGTCCACCGCGCGCGCCGGGGTCCACGTGATCCGCTCGCGCAGCCGGTGGCCCAGGTGCGTCGTGAGGGCCTGCCCGGCGGAGGCGCACACCACGACGACGAGGACGGCCACGACCGTCCCGACGGTGCCCGGCCCGGCGGCGCCCGCCACCTCCCGCCACAGGACGGGGAGGGCGGAGAGCGCGAGCAGGCCGCCACCGACGAAGCCGCTGACGGAGAGCGCGCCGACGACGAAGCCCTGCCGGTACCCCACGACCGCGAAGCAGACCGCCGCGCACAGCAGCAGCGCGTCGAGCGCGTTCATGCTGGCGATGCCCGCCGTGATCCCCGCAGCGATGCCCGTCACTCGACCAGAGTCTCACGGTTTCTCTCCGTGTTCGCCAGCGGTGGCCCCGGCCGTGGGAAGGGGCGGGCGTGGGCGTGCGCGGAGCGGGGGCGCCCGGGTCACGCGTGGTGGTCGAGAGGGATCTCCCGGTCGGCGTTCCACGGCTGCTCCCAGCCGGCGTAGTGCAGGATCCTGTCGATCACGCCGGCGGTGAAGCCCCACACCAGGGTTCCCGCGACCAGGAAACACGGCCCGCGGTACCGGCTCGGGTGCACGGCCGTGCCCCGGTGGCGCGGGTCCGCCAGCTCGGCGACGGACACGGTGAAGACCCGCGCCGTCTCGCGCGGGTCGACGGGCCCGACCGGCGTCGGCTCACGCCACCAGGCCAGCACCGGCGTCACCGAGAAGCCGCTGACCGGGATGTACAGCCGGGGCAGGGTGGCGAAGATCCTGACGCCGGACGGGTCGAGCCCGGTCTCCTCCCTGGCCTCGCGCAGCGCGGCGCGCAGCGCGCCCTCGCCCAGCGGGTCGCCGTCCTCGGGGTCGATGGCGCCGCCGGGGAACGAACACTGCCCGGCGTGCGCCCGCAGCGAGCTCGCCCGCTGGAGCAGCAGCACCTCCGGGCCGTCCACGCCCTCGCCGAACAGCACGAGCACGGCCGAGGGGCGCCCCCCGTCGGGAGGCGGCAGGAAGCTGCTGAGCTGCCGCGGCCGGACCGTGCGCGCCACCTGGGCGACGGGCATCAGCCAGTCCGGTAGCCCCTCGGAGGTGATCTCTGGAGCCGACGTCATCTGCCCTCCGCCTCGTCCCGCGCGCCTCGTCTGCCGTGTCCCCCGCGGCCTCCGGCCCGTCCGCGTGCCTGTGCCGTTCGTGCCGTGTCCGCCGTTGTGCCGTCCGTACCGTGTCTGCCGTCCGTGCCGTGTCTGCCGTCCGTGCCGTCCGTGCCGTCCGTGCCGCGTCCGCGCTAGTCAGGCCGCTCGGCCGGCGGCTGGTCGGCGGGCGGCTGGTCGGGGCCGGGGAGGAGCGGGGCGGCCGGGCGGCCGGGGAAGTCCGGCGGTGGCTTCAGCCGCTGTCCCGGCTGGCCCGCCAGCTCGTACTTCAGGAGCTTCTTCGCCTTCTCCGGGTCCGTCTCGCCCTCACCGTACGCGGGACAGAGCGCGGCCACGGGGCACGCGCCACACGCCGGCCGACGGGCGTGGCAGACGCGTCGCCCGTGGAAGATGACGTGGTGCGAGAGCATCGTCCAGTCCTTCCGGGGGAAGATCTCGCCGACCTCCGCCTCGATCCGGTCCGGATCCGTCGCCTCCGTCCACTTCCAGCGCCGCGCGAGGCGCTGGAAGTGCGTGTCCACGGTGATCCCCGGCCGGCCGAACGCGTTCCCGAGCACGACGTGCGCCGTCTTGCGGCCCACGCCCGGCAGCGTGACGAGGTCCTCCAGACGGCCGGGGACCTCGCCGCCGTACCGCTCGCAGAGGGCGGCGGACAGGCCGATGAGGGACTTCGTCTTGTTCCGGAAGAAGCCGGTGGGGCGGATCAGCTCCTCCAGCTCCGTGGGGTCGGCCAGCGCCATCTCGCGGGGCGTGGGATACGCGGCGAAGAGCCTCGGGGTGGTCTGGTTGACCCGCAGGTCGGTGGTCTGGGCGGAGAGCACGGTGGCCACCAGGAGCTGGAACGGGGACTCGAAGTCCAGCTCCGGGTGCGCGTAGTAGTACACCTCGCCCAGGACGCGGTCGATCTTCCGGGCCCGGCGCACCGTCGCCAGCCGGCTCTCGGTCCGCGGTGTGCGGGCCGGCCGCGGGGTGCGGGGGGTCTTCCTCGGCTCCGCCGCCTTCCTCGTCCCCGCCGTCTCGGGCTTCCGCGGCGCCCTCCCCCGCCGCTGTTCGCTCTCAGCGGAATGCTGTTCTGCGTTCACCCGCCCGGCCCCTCCTTCCTCACACACCTACGCTCGATCCCAAGCGCCCCATCGGGTCCCTGGGCCACCCGGCCAGCCTAAACGCAAGGACTGACGCCGGGCGGCGGTCGGCGCGGAACACGCCTGGTCCGGCCCCTATCGCGAATCCCGCTGTCCTGGTACGCCAAACTTGTGACTGATAGCACTGCCTGAACCGGTTGCCGTCCTGTCCGGCATCATGGAGCGCGTGGGTGGTGACGTACCGGACGCACACCGGTCGACGAGGGAGAGAGAACTGGTGGACGACGTACTGCGGCGGGCCCCGCTGTTCGCGGCCCTGGACGACGAGCAGGCCGCCGAGCTGCGCGCTTCCATGTCCGAGGTGACGCTGGCCCGCGGCGACACGCTGTTCCACGAGGGCGAGCCGGGCGACCGGCTCTACGTCGTCACGGAGGGCAAGGTCAAGCTCCAGCGCACCTCGCCCGACGGCCGGGAGAACATGCTGGCCGTCCTCGGCGCCGGCGAGCTGATCGGCGAGCTGTCGCTGTTCGACCCCGGACCGCGGACCGCCACGGCCATCGCCGTGACCGAGGTCCGGCTGCTCGGCCTCGGCCATCCCGACCTCCAGCCGTGGCTCAAGGCGCGGCCCGAGGTCGCCGCCGCGCTCCTGCGCGCCGTCGCGCGCCGCCTGCGCACCACGAACGACCGCATGTCCGAGCTCGTCTTCTCCGACGTCCCCGGCCGCGTCGCCAAGGCGTTGCTCGACCTCTCGCGCCGCTTCGGCGTCCAGTCGGACGAGGGCATCCACGTGGTCCACGACCTCACGCAGGAGGAGCTGGCCCAGCTGGTCGGCGCCTCCCGCGAGACGGTCAACAAGGCCCTCGCCGACTTCGCCGCCCGCGGCTGGCTGCGGCTGGAGGCGCGCGCCGTCATCCTCCTCGACATCGAGCGCCTCGCCCGCCGCTCCCGCTAGGACGCTGGGACTCCTGGCCCTTCTCCGGTCTCCGGCCGGCCCTTCCCCGGCTTCTTCTCCCGCTGCTCCTGCTCCGCTCCCTCCCCGGGGAGGCCCGTCCAGGGCTGGGCTCAGGGTTGGGCGAAGCTGCGGCCGAAGTGGGTCCCGTACTGGCTGGTCTGGTTGCCGTCCGAGCCGTGGTCGGGCGCCCCGAGGTCGGCGGGCCCGAACGAGGTGATCGTCTCGGTGGACGGACCGTCGGGCGTTCCGTGGAGGATCCAGACGCGGCCGGAGGGGTTGTCGGGAGTGCCGTTGCCGGTCTCTCCGTAGGCGCCGACGGCGAGTTCGGGGTGGCCGTCGCCGTTCATGTCGCCGAGCCAGACGGCGGAGCCGAAGCGGTCGGTGAGTTCGCCGTCGTCGGGGACGCCTTCGGTGTCCTGGTCGACGACGCGCGCGCCGTCGCCGCTTGGCCCGTCCTCGCCGCCGAGGATGAGGGCGACGGCGCCGGTGTCGGTGGTGTCCGCGTTGGCGTTGGTGCCGGGGATGCCGACGGCGAGGTCGGCGAGGCCGTCGCCGTTGACGTCGCCGGCCGCGAGAGCGGAGCCGAACTGGTCGCCCTGGTTCAGCTCGTCCAAGTCGTCGAACCGACCGTCACCGTTCAGGTCCTCCTCGGGCCACTCCCCGCCGTCGCCGGGCAGGCCCACCGTCTCCGAGGTCAGGGCGGTGCCGGGGCCGATCGGCCCGGTGGGCGAGCCGCAGAGCACCTCGACCTCGCCCGCCTTGAACGGCTGGTCCTCGGAGACCTCGCCGACGTCGCGGACGGCGAGGTCGCCGTCGCCGTCCCCGTCGAGGTCGGCGACGATCCCGTTGTCGCTGAAGACCTCGACCGTGGTGGGTTCGAGCGCCACGCCGTCCTCGCCGCCGGCGTAGAACTGGGCCTTGTACTGCATCTCCTCGAACCCCTGGCTGGTGACGACGTCGTCCCGCCCGTCGCCCGTCAGGTCGCCGACCATCACCTCGCCCGGAACGTTGCTGTCGCCGAAGCTGTCGCCGAGGCTGTCCTCACGGCTCGGCTCCCCGTCCCGGGTGAACGGTCCGTACCGCACGGCGAGTCCGTCCTGGGTGCTCACCAGCAGGTCGGTGTGGCCGTCTCCGTCGACGTCGCCGCCCCACACCTGGCCGCCCTCCACCAGGACGCCGCTGGACAGGCCGTCGGGCGACCCCCACAGCACCGCCACGTGGGGCGGGACCCATGTCTCGTCCGACTCGTCCGACTCGTCCGACGTGATCGACACGGTCGCCAACAGGTCGGTGAAGCCGTCGCCGTCGAGGTCGCGGGCGAGGGTTTGCCGACCCAGGAAGCCTGTCTGGCGCAGCAGTTCGCCGAGTTCGCCCTCGCTGGCGCGGCTGATGACCTGGGCGTTGGCGGTGTCGGGTCCGGACTCCGAGCCGTGGACGACGGAGATGGCGCCGGCGAGTGGGGTGTCGTCGACGGTGCTGAGGTGGGCGGGGATGGCGAGGTCGGCCAGGCCGTCGCCGTTGAAGTCGGGAGCGGGCGGGGCGGCCCACTCACCGGCCCGGTCCTCGGCCTGTTGCCCGCCCTGCCCCTCCGCGCGGCACGCCGAGGCCGACGCCTGTTCGCCGTCCGGCGTGTTCCGTTGGCCGGACCGGGGCTCCTCCTCGGTGCCGCAGGCCGTGAGCGCCGCCGACGCCGCCAGCGCCGTCGCAGTGGTCAGTAAGACCGTGAACCGTCCGGTCGGTGACGTCCTGGTGCGTCGTCGCATGGACCCTCCCCGTGCGTTGTTCGAATTGGCTCAGGTTAGGCGGGCGCGGCGGTTCGGCGCGCGGGCTGGCTCAGGGTTGGGCGAAGCTGTGGCCGAAGTGTGTTCCGTACCGGGTGGCCTGGTTGCCGTCCGAGCCGTGTTCGGGTGCTCCGAGGTCGGCGGGCCCGAAGGTGGTCACGGTGTCCGTGGATGGTCCGGTGGGCGTTCCGTGGAGGATCCAGACGCGGCCGGAGGGGTTGTCGGGAGTGCCGTTGCCGGTCTCTCCGTAGGCGCCGACGGCGAGTTCGGGGTGGCCGTCGCCGTTCATGTCGCCGAGCCAGACGGCGGAGCCGAAGCGGTCGGTGAGTTCGCCGTCGTCGGGGACGCCTTCGGTGTCCTGGTCGAGGAGGAGTGCGTTGTCGCCGGTGGGTCCGTCGTGGCTGCCGAGGATGAGGGCGACGGCGCCGGTGTCGGTGGTGTCCGCGTTGGCGTTGGTGCCGGGGATGCCGACGGCGAGGTCGGCGAGGCCGTCGCCGTTGACGTCGCCGGCCGCGAGAGCGGAGCCGAACTGGTCGCCCTGGTCCTCGTCGACGCCGTCCGCGTCGTCCCACACCCCGTCATCCCCGGTCAGGCCCACCGTCTCCGGCGTCAGGGCGGTGCCCGGGACGACCGGTCCCGAGGGCGAGCCGCACGGCACCTCCACCTCGCCGGCCTTGAAGACCTTGTCCTCCGACACGTCGGTGACGTCGCGGACGGCGAGGTCGCCGTCGCCGTCCCCGTCGAAGTCGGCGACGAGCCCGTTGTCGCTGTACAGCTCCAGCAGGGTGTGGTCCGACGCCACGCCCTCCTCGCCGCCGAGGTAGAGACGGGCCTGCTCCTGGAGGTCCTCGTACGCGTCGCTCGTGACGAGGTCGTCCCGGCCGTCGCCGGTCAGGTCGCCCACGATCGACTCGTCCGGGGGGCCGCCGTCGCCGAAGTGGCCGCCGAGGTCGTCCGTGCGACGCGGCTGGCCGTCCCGGCTGATCGGCCCGTACCAGACGTGCAGCCCCTCGCGGGCGCTCAGCACCAGGTCGGTGTGGCCGTCGCCGTCGAGGTCGCCGCCGCTCGCCTCGTAGCCCTCCAGCAGCGTGCCGCTCGACAGGCCCTCCTCCGAGCCCCACATCAGGGCCAGCAGGGGCGGTGCCTCCCAGTCCTCGGAGGGGTTCTCCATGCTGGCCAGCAGGTCGGTGAAGCCGTCGCCGTCGAGGTCGCGGGCCAGGGTGTCCTCCCCGAGACGGGTGCCCTGGCGCAGCAGTTCGCCGAGTTCGCCCTCGCTGGCGCGGCTGATGACCTGGGCGTTGGCGGTGTCGGGTCCGGACTCCGAGCCGTGGACGACGGAGATGGCGCCGGCGAGTGGGGTGTCGTCGACGGTGCTGAGGTGGGCGGGGATGGCGAGGTCGGCCAGGCCGTCGCCGTTGAAGTCGGGAGCGGGCGGGGCGGCCCACTCACCGGCCCGGTCCTCGGCCTGTTCCCCGGCCTGCCCCTCCGCGCGGCACGCCGAGGCCGACGCCTGTTCGCCGTCCGGCGTGTTCCGTTGGCCGGACCGGGGCTCCTCGTCGGCGCCGCAGGCCGTGAGCGACGCGAGGGCCACCGCTGTGGCCGTCGCGGTGGTCAGTAACGCCGCGAGCCGCGTGGTCCGTCGGGCCGTGGCGCGTCGTACGGGCCTTACCCGTGGCCGTGTTCGCATGGCTCAGGCTAGGCCGTGCTCCCGCAGGTACTCCAGCTGTGCGCGGACCGACAGCTCGGCCGCCGGCCACAGCGAGCGGTCCACGTCCGCGTAGACGTGCGCGACGATCTCGGCCGGCGTGAGGTGGCCGGCCTCCACGGCGGTCTCCACCTCGGCGAGGCGCTTGGCGCGGTGGACCAGGTAGTAGTCGATGGCGCCCTGCGCGTCGGCCAGCACGGGGCCGTGCCCCGGCAGCACCGTGCGCACGCCGTCGTCCACGGTCAGGGAGCGCAGTCGGCGCAGGGAGTCGAGGTAGTCGCCGAGCCGGCCGTCGGGGTGGGCCACCATCGTGGTGCCCCGCCCCAGCACCGTGTCGCCCGTGAGGACGGCGCCGTCGGCCGGCAGCAGGAACGACAGGGAGTCCTCGGTGTGCCCCGGCGTCGGCACCGCCCGCAGCTCCAGGCCGCCGACGACGATCGCCTGACCTGCGCCGAGGCCCTCCTCGCCGAGGCGTTCCCGGGCGTCGAGCGCCCGCACGGGCGTGTCGGTCAGCTCGGCGAAGCGCGCCGCGCCACCGGAGTGGTCGGGGTGGTGGTGGGTGAGGAGCGTCAGCGCGACGCGGCGTCCCGCCTGTTCCACGGTCCGGACGACGCGCCGCAGGTGCTCCTCGTCCTCGGGCCCCGGGTCCACGACCACGGCCAGCTCGGAGTCCGGCTCGGCGAGGATCCACGTGTTCGTGCCGTCGAGCGTCATGGGGGAGGGGTTCGGCGCGAGAACGCACTCGGCGCGCGGTGTGGCCCGGCCGTCCAACGATCCGATCCTGGGCCGCCCGGGAAGGCTCGCTGCCTCGCTCATGCGGCGATGCTACGCCGCCGCCGGGCGTTCGGCTGAACCGCACACGACAAGATCGGGCGGGCGCCCTTCGGCTGTCCTGACAGCGTCAGGACAGCCGCGACCTGCGAGGTGGGCTCCCTGTGCCGGTGATTACCCGGCCAGGTGCTGGGGGTCGCCGTCCGACCCTGTGGCCTTCCGGCCTCTCAGCCCGGCCCACGAGCTCGATCACTCGATCTCGTTGCCTCGATCAGTTCCCTCGATCTCGTTCGCCGGTCGAGCTCCCTCGCTCGCCCCGCAGGCCATTTCAGAGTAATTCGTCCTAAAGTGGAACGTCAAGATTCGTCTGCCCGCCGCACGGGCAGACGCGAGACGGAGCCCCGACAGACGGGCAGACAAGCAGGCAGAGACAGGCAGGCAGAGGAGACAGAGGAGACAGGTCGCATGTCCAAGCACCACCATCCCCGCTCCGGTTCCTTCAGCGAGCAGGAGTCCAGCAGGAACTCCGAGACCCAGAAGCGCGCCCGCCAGGAGCTGCGCGAGAGGCGCGTGACCATGGCCAAGACCCACGGCAAGACCCAGAAGGCCACGATCCGCCACCGCTACCGCACGCAGTAGCCCCGCCCCGGCGGCGGGGACGCGGCCGGCGGGCGAGGAAGTCCGCGCGAGGATGCTGGTTCACGGACGATCCTGGGCGATCGCGAACGATCGCGAACGATCCCCGAGCTGAACGCGTCACCGCGCTCCCGGCGGCCCGCCGTTGGCCGCTCCCGTGTCGTCCGTACCCTCCGTTCCGTCCGTGCCGTCCGCGCGGAGTCGTCGCAGCGCCAGCAGGCCGCCGACGCCCGGGATCACGGACAGCCAGCGGGCGGCGCGGGAGGCCGTCGGGGTCATGAGGGTCAGGGCGATGGCGGCGAGGTACGCCGTGCCGTGGAGGGGGCCGACGAGGGAGGCGACCGGCTCCGCGTGGACGCTGAGGAGGTTGGCCAGCAGGACCACGAGGGAGGCGGCCTCGGCCGCCGCGGCGGCGCGGAGCGCGCGCATGGTGGTCACGCTCCCGTCGTCGATCCCGGGCGGACGATCATCAGGACGACGACGACCGCCCACAGGAGGTTGAAGACGCCGGTCAGGGCGGTCAGGCGGACGGCCGTGCGGTCGTCCCGGCGCGTGTCGGCGTCGGCGTCGGCCTCGGCGGGTGTGGCGGTGGCGCCGTCGGCCACGCCGTCGCCGTCAGCGGCCGGGGCGAGCGCGAGGAGGCGCTGCTGTGCGGGGAGGATCGCGAGCGTCAGCAGGGCCGCCGCGATCGCCGTCAGGACCAGTGAGGCGACGAGCCAGGCGTCGGTGAGGACGCCGAGTTGGGCGCCGGTCGCGATGCCGAAGACCGGAACGGCGATGCCGACGACCGCGTAGCCGCGGCATATCCGGTGCAGCAGGGGCGTGCTCGGGGCGTCCGTGCGCGCGTGGCGGGGGAAGAGCGAGGCGGCCACGGCGATGGGGCCGACCGTGAGAATCGCCGCGAGGACGTGCAGGGACAGCAGCAGCTTGGTCATGGAGGGCTCCCATGTCTGTGGATATGTTGGCTGCCAATACATAGCACGTCTACGCATCGAGTGAGTAGGCTGTCAACCTATGAAGGCGGACGCGGTACGGGGACATCTCGACGCCCTGCTGCTGGCGGTGCTGGAGTCGGGCCCGTTGCACGGGTACGCGATCATCGCCGCGGTGCAGCAGCGCAGCGGGGGCGCGTTGGAGCTGCGCACGGGCACGATCTATCCGGCGCTCAACCGGCTGGAGCGGCTCGGCCTGCTGCGCAGCAGCTGGCAGTCGGTCGGCGAGCGCAGACGGCGGTGCTACGAGCTCACCGAGGCGGGGCGTGGCGGCCTGGCGAGCGAGCGGGCGGCGTGGCGGGAGTTCACCGCCGCGATCGGCTCGGTGCTGAACCCGGTGACGGGCCCGATGGCCGGCCCTCTGGCCGGGCCGGCGTCGCGGCCGGGGAACGGGCCGACGGCCGGGCCGGTGACGGCGTGACGGCCACGGGGCGGGCGGACGCCGGGCGCGCGCACGCCGGACGCGCGAACGCAGGGCGGGCGAACGCAGGGCAGGCGGACGCAGGGCGGGACGACGCAGGGCGGGACGACGCAGGGCGGGACGACGCCGTCGCGGCGCACGCGGCGGCGCTGGCCGCCGCGCTGCACGGTCCGGCCCGCGCCAAGGCCCGGATGGTCGAGGAGATACGCGACGGGCTCGCCGACACGGTCGCCGCCTACACCCGCGACGGATGGCCCTACGACCGCGCCGCCGAGCAGGCCGTCGAGGAGTTCGGCACTCCCGACGAGCTCGCGCCGAGCTGCCAACGCGAGCTGACCGTCGCCCAGACCCGCCACACGGCGTGGACCCTCGCCCTCACCACGCCGTTCCTGTTCGCCTGCTGGTACCTGATCTGGGCCGCTGGGGCGGCGCGCGTCGCGGAGGGGCCGCTGCCGCGCGCCGTCCAGCTGCTCGCGCTCAACCTGGCCGGTGTCGCCGCCACCGCCGCGTTGCTCGGCGTCGTGGCCCTGGCGACCACGGGTGCCCTCGGCCGGCGGCTGCGCAGGCCGCCGCGGCGGCTGTCGTGGGCGGTGGCCTGGTTCGGGACGGTCGCGAGCGTCGCCATGGTCGTCGCCACACTCGCCCTGGCGCTGCTGTCCCCGCTGGCGGCCACCTGGCCGCTGCTCGCCCTCGCTCTCGCGCTGAGCGCCGCGGCCCACGCCCTGGTCGCCTCCTCGGCGCGTGCCTGCCGGCGGTGCGCCCGCCTGACGGCGCTGGTGGGAGCGCCCTGAGCGGCGGCGCGCGGAACGCGGGGGGCGGCGCGGCGCGACGGTCAGCCCCGCGCCCGCCCGGGTGTCAGAGCAGGACGCCGTGGGCTGAGCGGGTGGTGGAGGAGCCCTCGCGGATGGCCTCTCCGGTGACGGAACGGTTGGCGGGCGAGCCGAGGAAGGTGACGAGGGCCGCGACGTCCTCGGGATCCGAGAGGCGGTGGGTGAGGGTGGAGGCGGCGGTGCGGGCGAGGACGTCGGCGGGCATGCGGTCGCGGTTGGCCCGGGTGAGCGTGAAGCCGACGGCGACGGTGTTGACCAGGATGCCCTCCTGCCCCAGGTCCCAGGCCAGGCAGCGGGCGAAGCCGTGCAGGCCGGCCTTGGCCGCGCCGTAGGACCACGCCCCCGGGACGCCCTCCTCGGCGATGCCGGAGGAGAGGAGGACGACGCGGCCGTCGGCACGCCCGCGCATCGCGGGGAGGGCGGCGCGCACGGTGGCCATCGTGCCGTCGAGGTTGGCGCGCAGCTCGGACTGCCAGTCGGCGGGGTCCGCGTCCTCGAACCGCAGGCCGCGCCGCGGAGGGCCGCTTCGCGGCCACTCGACGGCGTTGGCGACGAGCGTGTCGATGCCACCCCACCGGTCGCGTACCGCGGCGACGGCGGCGTCGATCGTGGCGTGGTCGGTGAGGTCGAGCGGCAACGGCAGCGCCTCGCCGCCCGCCTCCCTCACCCGTCGCGCGACGGCGTCGGCACGGTCGGCGCCGGATCGGTACGTCAGCGCGACGCGGGCGCCCTCGGCGCCGAGGGCGACGGCGATGGCCTCGCCGATGCCGCTGGAGGCGCCCGTGACGAGCGCGGTGCGGCCGTGAAGTCCCAGGTCCATGGGTGATCCTCCGTCGGGGATGTCGGAACGCCGCCGAGCCGTGGCGTGGCCCGGCGCGTGGGCGCGGCAGGGGAAGCCCTCCAGGACTTGCCTAGCCGGCTAGCTAATATTACATAGCCGGCTAAAGAAACGCCGTGAACGGGCGGAGGAGGCGTGGGGGAGGCGGCGCGCTAGTCGCGTGGGGCGGCCGAGCAGTTCGGAGGGGAGGTGAGGTTGGAGCTGACGCGTGTCAGGGTGTGCAGGAGCGCGTCGACCTCGGCCGTGGTCAGGCCGGCGACGGCCTGGCGCGCGACGGACTCCAGCCCCGCCGGGACGACCGCCTCCAGCTCCCTGCCCCGCTCCGTGAGGAAGACGAGGACGCGACGCCGGTCCGCCGGGTCGGGCTCGCGGCGCACGAAGCCGGCGCTCTGCATGCGCCGCACGGTGCGGACCACCGTCGGTCCCTCGACGCCCAGCCGCTCCGTGAGCCCGCCGACGGTCTGCCCGTCCTCCCGCCAGAGCTCCAGCAGCAGGTAGTGCTGGCCGAAGTGGAGGCCGTGCTCTTCCAGCATCCGGCTCGTGCTGGCGTACACGGCCTTGAAGGCGCTCTTCACCGCGTGTGTGACCTGCCCGGCCTCCCGTCCCTCCACGTCGACGACTCTAACCTCTGGCCCTGACGTGGGCGTCAACGCGTAGCGTCGGCTCATGCGGATCGGAGAACTGGCGGCGCGGGCCGGGACGACGGCGCGGGCGCTGCGCTACTACGAGGCCCGAGGGCTGATCACCGCACGGCGTGACGGCAGCGGCCATCGGACGTACGGCGAGGACGACCTGCGGCTGCTGCGGCAGATCCGCCTCCTGAAGGACTTCGGCTTCGAGCTGGAGGAGACCCGTCCGTTCGTCGAGTGCCTGCGCGCCGGGAATCCGACGGGCGACTGCTGTCCGGCGTCGATCGAGGCGTACCGCAGCAAGCTCGCCGAGCTGGACGCCTGCATCGAGCAGCTGTGGGAGGTCAGGGAGAGCATCCGGGAGCGCCTGGCCCGTGCCGAGTCCGCCGCGGCGGGCGGGGCGGCCGGCGGGACGGCGGGCGTCGAGGGCGCCGGACGAGGAAGGAGTGAGGGACGGTGACGGAGGGCTGGACCGGGACCGAGACGGATAGCGGGACCGATAGCGGGGCCGAGAGCGAGGCAAGGGCACAGGCGGGGGCAGCGGTGACCCGTGGGACCAGCGGCGTGGACGGGGCGACGACGGGCGTCGTCGCCGAGGTGACCGACGAGACGTTCGCCGGGGAGGTGCTGGCCTCGCCGCTGCCGGTGCTGGTGACGTTCACCGCCACCTGGTGCCCGCCGTGCCGGATGGTGGCCCCGGTCCTCGCCGCGATCGCGGCGGAACGGGCGGGCAGCCTGCGGATCGTGAGCGTCGACGTCGACCACAACCCGCGGACGACGGCCGCCTACGGGGTGCTCGGCACGCCGACGATGGTGGTCTTCCGCGAGGGCGAGCCGCTGCGGACGGTCGTGGGCGCGCACTCGCGGAACCGGCTGCTCGCCGAGCTCGCCGACGTGCTGTGACGCCGTGGCCCCGACGCCACCCGGGCCCCCGCTAGATCCGATCTAGCGGGGGCCCGCGCCGTTCTCGCGCCTGAAGGGTGAGAGGTGCGAGAGGAGGTGCGGCGTTGGCCGACGCCGAGGCCCTGCGCATCGCCGTGATCATCGGGAGCACGCGCGAGGGGCGGGCGGGTGAGCGCATCGCGGAGTGGTTCGTCGCGCGTGCGCGGCGGCGGCGCGAGGTCGAGGTGGAGGTCGTGGACCTCGCCGACTACGACTTCCCCGGCCGGCTGCCCTCGCACCCGACGCCCGCGATGGTGCGGTTCACCGAGGCCGTCGCCCACGCGGAGGCGTTCGTCGTCGTCACCCCGGAGTACAACCGTAGTTTCCCGGCCTCCCTCAAACAGGCCATCGACTACGCCTACGAGGAGTGGCACGCCAAGCCCGTGGGATTCGTCTCCTACGGCAGCCGGTCCAACGGCCTGTACGCGGTCGAGGGTCTGCGGTGCGTCTTCGCCGAGCTCCACGTCGTGACGTTACGGGACGGGGTGAGCCTCGACCTGCTCGCGGGCGAGGAGGTCGGCACGGAGGAGATGGAACGGGACGCGGACGCGCTGCTCGGTGAACTGGCGTGGTGGGGGCTGGCGCTGCGGGAGGCGCGGGAGCGACGACCCTACGTCGTCTAGCCGCGAGCGACGAGTCCTCCCGGAGTCCGGTTCCCCACTGGGGGACGGGAGTTCGAGTAAGGCTCTAGCAGGATCCGATGCGGACAGGGACGCACGCGAACGAAGCGGACGGCACAACGGGACAACGACACAAAGGCACAACGGCACCACGACACGAACGGCACACCAGCGAGATCGAGGAGAGAGGTAAGGAGATGAGCGGGAACAACGGCGGGCTGGCGATCGAAACGTCAGGACTCGTCAAGATCTTCGGCGAGAACCGGGCGGTCGACGGCGTCGACCTCGCCGTGCCCGCCGGCACGGTGTACGGCGTGCTCGGGCCCAACGGCGCGGGCAAGACCACCACGGTCAAGATGCTCGCCACCCTGCTGCGCCCCGACGGCGGCCAGGCGCGCGTCTTCGGGCTCGACGTCGTGCGCGACGCGCCCGCCGTGCGCGGCAGGGTCAGCCTGACGGGGCAGTACGCCTCGGTGGACGAGGACCTCACCGGCACGGAGAACCTCGTGCTGCTCGGCCGTCTCTGCGGCTACGGCAAGCCGACCGCCCGCCGCCGCGCCGAGGAGCTGTTGGAGGCGTTCGGGCTGACCGCGGCCGCCGGCCGCCAGGCGAAGCACTACTCGGGTGGCATGCGCCGTCGGCTCGACATCGCCGCCAGCATCATCAACACGCCCGATCTCCTCTTCCTCGACGAGCCGACCACCGGGCTCGACCCCCGTGCCCGCAACCAGGTGTGGGACATCGTCCGCGCGGTGGTGGGCCGCGGCACGACCGTGCTGCTCACCACGCAGTACCTCGACGAGGCCGACCGGCTGGCCGGCCGCATCGCCGTCATCGACTCCGGCAGGGTCATCGCCGAGGGCACCCCGGGACAGCTGAAGTCGTCGATCGGGGCGGGCTCCGTCCACGTGCGGCTGCGCGACCCGGAGCAGCGGGCGGAGGCGCAGCGCCTGATCGCCCAGGAGCTCGACGCCGAGGTGGTGCTCGACTCCGACCCCGTCGCCCTCACGGCCCGCCTCATGGCCGCCGGCGGCGGGAACGGCGGCGGGGCCGTGGCCGGGACCGCGGGCGGGAACGCGGGCGGGAACGGCGTCACCGGTGACGGCGGCGACACGGGCGCCGCGGAGCAGGCCGCGCGGGCGCTCGGCGAGCTCGCGCGGCACGGAATCATCGTCGACGACTTCTCCCTGGGTCAGCCCAGCCTCGACGAGGTCTTCCTGGCGCTGACGGACAGGACCGCGAGCGACGGCTCGACGAGCGCGTCGAGCGGCGACTCCACCAGCAACGACGCGAAGAAGAGGGAGGTTGTGGCATGAGTGCCGGCACCGAGACCACGGCGAAGGCCACCGAGGAGGAACCCCGGGACAACGGCGGGCCGAGCGGAGCCGAGAAGGCGGCGGAGGAGGCGTTCGTGCCCACCGCCGCCGCGATCCAGGCGGTCCTGACCTCGGACGAACGGCCGCAGCGCCCCAGCGCGTGGTCCGCCTCGCTGACGTTCGGGTGGCGGGCGATGCTGAAGATCAAGCACGTGCCCGAGCAGCTCTTCGACATCTCGGCCTTCCCGATCCTGATGACGCTGATGTTCACCTACCTCTTCGGTGGGGCGTTGGCGGGCTCGCCGAGCGAGTACCTCCAGTACCTGCTGCCGGGGATCATGGTGATGAGCGTGATCATGACGACGGTGTACACCGGCCTGGCGATCAACGCCGACATCCAGAAGGGCATCTTCGACCGCTTCCGCACCCTGCCGGTGTGGCGGCCCGCCCCGATGGTCGGGTATCTGCTGGGCGACGCGTTCCGTTACGCCATCGCCTCCGCGGTGATCCTCGTCGTGGGCATGGTGCTGGGCTACCGGCCCGACGGTGGGGTCCTCGGCGTGCTCGGCGGCATCGGGCTGCTGGTGGCGTTCTCGTTCGCCTTCTCGTGGATGTGGACCCTGGTCGGGATGCTGGTGCGCACGGAGCGGGCCGTGATGAGCATCAGCATGATGGTGATCTTCCCGCTGAGTTTCCTCAGCAACATCCTGGTCGATCCGGAGACCACGCCGGGCTGGGTGCAGGGCTTCGTCGAGGTGAACCCGGTGACCCACCTGGTGGCGGCCGTGCGCAGCCTGATGGACGGGGACGTCGCGATGGACGAGGTCGCGTGGGTCGCGGTGGCCGGCGCGCTGCTGATCGCGGTCTTCGGGACGCTGACGATGCGGCTGTACAACCGCAAGTGACGCCCCCCGGGCCCCCAGCACCCCCGGGCACCCCGGCACCCGCCGGTGTCCCAACCGGCCCGCACCGCGGGGCCGTCGCGCGGCGTCACAGGCGCCAGCGCGGCGGCTCCTGCGGGGTGGGCCGGTACGCGCAGTGGGTGCCGGTGGTGACGGTGGCCCTCAGGTGGGCGGCGAGCTCGGGGTGGCGGTCGTCGAGGCGGCGGAGGGTGTCGCGGATGCGGGCCGTCACGGTCTTCCGCGCCCGCTCCGCCTCGTCGCCCAGCCGCCGGGTCCTGCCGGCCAGGCCGGCCGCCGCCCGCAGCTCGGCCAGGAGGGCGGCCCGTTCGGTGTCGAGGCGGGCCGCGCGCTCGTCCTCGCCCACGCCCGTGGCCTGGTCGATCTCCTCGTCGAGCCGGGCGAGGTGACGGCGGTAGCGGGCCTTGGCCTCCTCGTCGAGCACGGGGTCGCCGCCCATGCGCCGGGATGTCCCGTCGACCGCGGCGAGGTCGGCGGCGGCGATGTCGGCGCCGGGGGCGCCGAGCAGCTGGTGGAGGTCGCGCAGGCCCTTGGCGTCGGGCACGTGGACGGTGCGGCCCGCGTAGCGCAACGTCCAGACCGCGCCGTCGAAGCGGAACTCGTTCGCGGCGGGCCGGGGTTCGGCCTGCCGCTCCCGGTCAGGCCGCGGGTCCCGGTCACGCCCCTGAACCGGGCCACCCTCCGGGCCTGGCAGCGGTCCCGGCCGTCCCACGGTCCCTTCGGCGGGCACCGTGGCCGCGACCGCCCGCGCCCCCGCCCCGGCCACGAGGTGGCGCATGCCGAGTGCGGCGGCCTCGCGCGCCACCTCACCCCGGAGCGACGCCGCCGCGTCGGCGTCCCCCGGACCGTCCCGGGCGAGCAGCGCCCGCGCCAGGCGGGCACGCGCCTCGACGGACCAGGGTCTGGCGCCCAGCGCCTCGGCGGTCCGCGCGGCGGCGGTGAAGCCCTCGACCGCCGCGTCCCACCGCTCCTGCGCGGCGTCGACCACCGCCACCCACAGCACCATCGGCCCGCTGACGTCGAAGCCCCACATCGACACCGCCCACAGCCCCTCGGCGGCGTACGGCGCGAGCGCGGACCGCGCCCGCTCGCACAGCGCCGGGTCGCGCGAGGCCGCCGCAGCCAGCGCCTGGAAGCGCAGCCACAGCGGGCGCATGCTCCGGGGGAACGGATCGTCCCGCGCGCCGCCCCGGGCCCGGATCTGCTCGTGGAGCCGCAGCACCGTCGCCGTGTCGCCACGGCAGGCGGCGGTGATGCCGGCGATCAGCTCCGCCCGGTGGTACCGCCGCGTCGTCGCCGGGTCGGCGAGCAGCTCGTCCAGCTCCCCGAACCTGCCCTGGAGCAGCAGCATCGCCCACCGCAGGTGGATGCCGAAGTACGCGTACTGCTCCTCCTGGGCGTGGTGCCCGCGCCGGCCCTCCTCCCGCCCCGCCAGCCCCTCCACCCGCCGCTGGTGGAGCTCCGCCTCCTCGAAGCGGCCCTGGAGGGTGGCGATGATGCACTGGTCCACCGCGGCCGAGAACTGGAAGCGCGGCACGCCCAGCAGCTCGACGACGGTCACGAACTCGCGGAACTGCTCCAGGTACCGGGCGTCGCCGAGCTCCAGCAGCGCCACCCACCGCAGGGACATCGCGAAGTGCTCCAGCTCGCGGTTGTCGGTGCGCCGCGCCACCGCGATCATCTCGGCGGTCAGCGCCTCCCGCTCCGCCGCCGTGCCCGTGCCCCACACCGCGTCGTGACGGGCCGCCAGGCTGAACGCGAGCGCCTCGTCGTCGGCGCCGCGGCGGGCCAGCACGGCGCTGCGGATCGTCAGCCGGTGCGCCAGCTCGTTGAGCGCGTCGTCCTCGGTGGCACCGTCCGACGGGGCGCCGTCCGACGGGGTGCCGTCCGACGGGGCGGCCGGCGTCGGCTCCTCGCCGAGCGCGGCACCCGCCTCGCGCAGCAGCCGCGCGGTCAGCTCCCGGTCGGCCGCCTCCGTCCCGACCCAGAACGTGGTCCGGAAGAGCGAGAGCGCGACGCGCGCCAGCAGTTCGGGGTCCTCCAGCCGCCGCGCCTCGTCCGCCACCTCGCGGAAGAGCGGCAACGCCTCGGCCCGCACCGCCTCGTCCGCGCCCGCGTGGTGCAGCTCCTGCACGAGCAGCAGCCCGGCCCTGACGCGCTCACGAGGGCTGACGGCCCCCGCCACCTCGTAGGCCCGGCGCAGGTGGCCCACCGACTCGGCGAACGCCATCCGCCCCAGCGCGTCGGCGGCGGCGTCCCGCAGCAGCGCCAGCACGCGCTCGGGCGGCAGCGCGTCGCCCGCGAGCAGGCCGTGCCGGGCGAGCTCCGCCGGCAGCGCGTCCACCCGGTCCGCGAGGCCGGGCTGGCCGTCCAGCGCCCGCACCACGGCGGCGTGCCGGCGCCGCGCGCCGGCCGGGTCGCGCTCGCGGTGGTCCTCGTAGAGCGTCTCCCGCACCAGGTCGTGTGCGAACGCGAACCGTCCCGCGCCGAGCGGCGTCACCAGGCGCGCCGCCACCGCCTGGTCCAGCGTCCTGTCGGCCTCCGCCGACGGGACGCCCTCGGTGGCCGCCAGCAGCCGGCGGTGGAACTCGCGGCCGAGGACCGCCGCCCCGGTCAGCAGCGTCGCCACCGGCCGTGGCAGCAGCGACAGGCGGCGGCGCACCGTGTCCCTGACGCCGGGCGGGATCGCGGCCAGCGCCTCGGGGCGGTGGCCGCGGCTGTGCCACAGGCGGGCCGTCTGCTCGACGAAGAACGGGTTCCCGCCGCTGCGCCGGTGCACCTCCGCCGCCAGTTCGGGGCCCGGGTCCCTGCCGCCCGCGCGGGCCATCAGCGCGGCGACGCCGGCCACGTCGAGGCCGGTCAGGCTCACGGTGGTGGCCTTGGCCGCCAGCCGCGCCTCCACGTCGGACTCCGCGCCCTCCGCCTCCCGGTAGGTGCCCACCAGCAGCAGCCGCTCGAACCAGGCGTGCTGGGCGGCGAACCGCAGCAGGTGGAGGGAGTCGGCGTCGGCCCAGTGCAGGTCCTCCAGGACCACGACGACCGGCCGGTGGTGGGAGGCGGAGACCAGCAGCGTCGTGACGGCGTCGTAGACCTGGAAGCTGTCGTCGGCGGCGGGGCCGTGCCCGGCGTCCTCGGCGGTCGCGCCCTTCCCGGCGTCCCCGCCGGGCGCTCCGGGCCCGCCGCCCGTGGGCCCTCCGCCCGCGGGCTCGCCGAGCAGGACCGACAGCGCCCTCCCGGTCCCGCCGCCCGCCGCCTCGCGGGCCGCCGCCCACTCCCCGGGGCTCGCCGCGCGCCGCAGCGCCCGCACCACCTGCACCCACGGCCAGTACCCGGGGGCGCTGCCCGACTCCCAGCAGGCGCCGCCGAACACCCAGGCGCCGCGCCTCCTGGCCTCCCGCGCCGCGCTGGTGACCAGCGTGGTCTTGCCGATGCCGGCCTCGCCGGTGACGAGCACGAGGCCGCCGTGGCTGGCCACGGCGCGGTCGATCTGGGCGCGCAACACGCCCGCGGCGTGATCCCGCCCGATGAGCTCGTCAAACGCGGACAAGTCTGGCTTCCTTACTCCTTCAGGGACTTCGCGGGCTTCCTTCGATCCGTTGTTCGTATGAGGATGTCACGATGCAACACACTGCGAACGGGAGTGCCGCCGCGACCCCACGGCAGATCGCCGACGCCTACGTCGAGACACTCTCCGACCTCGATCCCATCATGGCCACCTACCTGGGCAACCGGCCCGGCCAGGACGCCCTCCCCGACATGTCGCCCGACGGACACGCCGCCGTCGCCGAGGCGCAGCGGGCCACCCTCGTCGAACTCGACGCCGCCGAGGCGGCGGCCGGCGGCCTCGACGCGCTGCCCGACACCGAGCGCCGCGCGGCGCGCCTGCTGCGCGAGCGACTCGACGCCGATCTCGCGCTGTTCGACGCCGGCGAGCACCTCCGCGAGGTCAGCAACATCTTCTCCCCCGTGACGCAGCTGATCTCGACCTTCCAGCTGCTGCCCACCGCCACCCCCGAGGACTGGGCCGTCATCGGCCGCAGGATGCGGAACGTGCCCGGCTCCGTCGAGGGGTACATCGCCTCCCTCTCGGAGGGCCTTGACCGTGGACTGCCCGCCGCCGCCCGTCAGGCGCGGACCGTCGTCGGACAGATCGACGCCTGGCTCGCCGCCGACTGGTACCGCGACTTCGTCACCGCGGGCCCCGCGTCGCAGAGCGCCGAGCTGACGGCCGCCGCGGGCGTGGCCACCGACGCCATGGCGCGGCTGCGCTCGTACTTCCAGGACACCTACCTCGCCTCGCCCCTGGTCACGGGCGCCCCCGACGGCTCGGGCCGCGAGCGGTACCTGATCGGCGCCCGGCGGTGGACCGGCTCCGACCTCGACCTCGCCGACGCGTACGCCTTCGGCTGGGACGAGTACCACCGGCTGGAGGCCGAGATGCGCGCGGTCGCGGCGGAGATCCTGCCGGGCGAGAGCGTGCTGGCCACCCTCCACCACCTGGAGGAGCACGGCGAGGCCGTCGAGGGCGAGGACGCGATCCGCGGCTGGTTGCAGGACCTGACGGACGAGGCGATCGACAGCCTCGCGGGACGGCACTTCGACATCGCGCCCGAGGTGCGCCGCGTCGAGACGAGGATCGCGCCGCCCGGCAGCGCCGCCGCGCCGTACTACACCCGGCCGTCGCTCGACTTCTCGCGCCCCGGCCGCACCTGGCTGCCGACGATGGGCATGACGCGCTTCCCCGTCTGGCACCTCGTCTCGACCTGGTACCACGAGGGCGCGCCGGGCCACCACCTCCAGCTCGCGCACTGGGTGCACGTCCAGGACCAGCTCTCGCAGTACCAGGTCAGCGTCGGCGGCGTCTCCGCCTCCTCCGAGGGCTGGGCGCTGTACGCCGAGCGGCTCATGGACGAGCTCGGATACCTCACCGACCCGGCGCGGCGCATGGGCTGCCTCTCGGCGCAGATGCTGCGGGCGGTGCGGGTCATCATCGACATCGGCATGCACGTGGGGCTGCGCATCCCCGAGGGGGAGAGCTTCCACCCGGGGGAGGTGTGGACGCCGGAGCTCGCGCTGGAGTTCTTCATGACCCACACGGGCCACGACGAGGCGTACTCGACGTCGGAGCTGACGCGCTACCTGAGCATGCCGGGCCAGGCCATCAGCTACAAGCTGGGAGAACGCGCCTGGCTCGCGGGCCGCGAGACCGCGCGGGCCGCGGCGCTGTCGCGTGGCGAGACGTTCGACCTGAAGTCCTGGCACATGGCGGCGCTCTCGCTCGGCTCGCTCGGGCTCGACGACCTGGCCGTGGAGCTGCCCAAGCTCCGCTGAACCGGCCGAGCCGGTCGAACGGGCTGAGCCGGCCGAGCCGGTCGAACGGGCTGAGCCCGCCGGGCGCGCGCCGCCTCCGCGTCAGCCGCCCGCCCCGCCGTCCGGGCGGGGCGGGGGCGACGCGGCGGCGGCCGGCGACGGCTCGGGCGTGCCCACGCGCGGTGGCGGCGGCGGCGCGAACTGCCGCAGCAGCGGCGCCACCAGCGGCAGCCCCACGGCCGTGATCGCCGTGGCGAAGAGCCAGCCGCCCAGCACGTCGGTGGGCCAGTGCACCCCCAGGTAGACGCGGCTGGCGCCCACCGCGACCGCCCACGCCGCCGGCAGCGCCACCGCCAGCGCGCGCGTCGCGGCCCGGTGGCAGTACGGCAGCAGCGCGGCGGCCAGGCCGATCGCGACCATCGCCGAGGTGCTGGTGTGGCCCGACGGCATGCCGGGGCCGTGCGAGAGCGACACCATCTCGTGCTCCGGCGGCCTGGCGCGGCCCACGGCCGTCACCAGCCCGTACCGGACCAGCTGCCCCGCGGTCAGCGCCAGGGCGCCGATGACGAACGCCATCCACCAGCGCCTGCCGCCGCCGCGCACGACGAGCACGCCCGCGAGCCCGGCGAGCACCGCGGGCGGGACGTCGTCCCCGGTGTCGGTGACGAACGTGACGACGTCGTCGAGCGTGGGGGTGCGCCGCTCCACCGCCCAGTCGTGCAGCGCGGTGTCCACGCCGAGCGGTTCGCCGCCGCCGGCGAGGACCCAGGTCACGAGCGCCGCGAGGAGCGTGGCCGCGGCGCCCGAGACGAACAGCAGGTGACGAGGAATCAACATCCCGCCCCACCCTAGGGCCTGGCGCGCCGGCCCGACACGGGGCCCGGCGGCGCCTCAGGCGACGCGACGCACCCGGACGTCGGCGGCCCGCACGAAGCCGATGCGGTGGCCGAGCTGGATCTGGAGGTACTCCTCGCCCCGCACGACGCGGCTGAGCGCCCCCTCCGGGTCGAACGTGACGGCCCGCAGGTACGAGCTCGCCGTGCGCAGGCCCACCACGTACTCCTGGTCGGCGGGGATCTCGTAGACCAGCGGCGTCACGGCCTGCGCCGGGATGTCGGCCGGGTAGGCGGCGGCCTCGGGGTAGGCGCGGCCGTAGACCGGGATGGTGGCGGCGCCCGGCAGGCCGGTGACGACGTGGCCGCGCGCGGGCACGGCGGTCGGCGCGCTGCGCGGGTTGTGGAACCACGCCTTCTGGCCCAGGTACCAGATCGCCGTCCAGTCCCCCGCGCGGTCCGCCACGGCGAACTGCGTGCCGGTGGTGGCGCGGGCGCCGACGTCGTTCACGCCGGTGGTGGACTCGCCGTCCCGGTCGGGGTGGGTGCCGACGTCCCGCACCAGCGGGGCGTCGTGGGCGGGCGCGGTGTGGAGGCGGACGGCGGAGGAGCCGTGCGGGGCGCAGGTGTCGCCCGGCGTGACGCAGTCGGTGAAGACGGGCGTGTGGGTGGCGTAGTCGGGGGCGATCGTGACGATGCCGCCGCGTCGCGGGGCCGCCGCGCCGCCCTCCCGCCGGACGGGGGCGCCCAGCAGCTCGAAGTAGTGGGCCCAGTCCCAGAACGGGCCCGGGTCGGTGTGCATGCCCGGGATGTTGGAGTTGACGGGGCCCTGGACCTGGTCGTGGCCGAGGATGTGGTGCCGGTCGAGGGGGATGTCGAAGCGGCGGGCGAGGTAGCGCACCAGCCGGGCCGAGGTGCGGTACATCGCCTCCGTGTACCAGGCGTCGGGCTCGACGAGGAAGCCCTCGTGTTCGAGGCCGACGGAGGTGGCGTTGACGTACCAGTTGCCGGCGTGCCAGCCGACGTCCTTCGTCGACAGGTGCTGGGCGATGTGGCCGTCGGAGGAGCGCAGGCTGTAGTGCCAGGACACGTAGGTGGGGTCCCGGACGAGGTCGAGGGTGGTCTCCCAGGTGGCCTCGGTGTCGTGGACGACGATGTAGTCGATGGACGGCGCCTGCGGCCGGTTGGCCTTGTCGTGGTTGCCGTAGTCGCCCTCGCCGAGGTCCTCGTACGGCGCGGGCAGCCACTCGCAGGAGACCGACGGGGGCGCCTCGACCCGGGGGTCGCGGTCGGCGCGGGGCAGGCCGAGCGCGTCGGCGGCGGCGGTGCGGGGGGCGACGGGGGCGGCGGCCGGCCGCAGCTCGACCCGCTCGCCGCTGTCGGTGGTGCGGGCCTCGCCGGCGTTGATCACGGCGTAGACGTCGTCGGCGAACGCCTCGGCGGCGGCGCGGGTGGAGGCGCCGGGATACGCGGCGACCGCGCCGTACCAGTCGGCCGGGTCCTCGCTGGGCGGCTGGCCGAGCTGCCGCTGGGCGGCGGCCAGCAGGGCGGCGCCGCCCAGGACGTTGGCGCCGGCGTCGGTTCGCAGCGCCTCCGGGGTGAGCCCGGTCAGCTCGGCGGCCCGGTCGAGGGTGCGCAGCGCCGGGGGGAGGGCCGAGGGCTCGGGCACCGGGTGGCGGCGGCGGGGGAGGGGACGGGCGGTGTCGCCGCGCGGGTCCTCGTCGCCCGGCTCCGCGTGGGCGTGGTGGGCCACGGACCGGGTGAGGGCCGTGTGCAGGTCCGTCAGGTGCATGGGGCCGTAGCCGCCGGAGACGCTGGGGGCGCCGCGGTGGCCGTCCCAGCGGGAGACGAGGTAGGAGACGCCGAGCAGGACGCCCACGGGCACGCCGTAGCGCGCCGCGGCCTCGGCGAACGCGGCCTGGAGGCCCGACGCGGACCGTTCGGACCCCTCGGCGCCCCGGACGGCGGCGCCCTCGGCGGCGGCGGCCTGGCCGTCCGTCAGCAGGAACGGCGCGGCGGCGGTGGCGGCGGCGCCGGCCGTCGCGGCGCGCAGGACGGTCCTGCGGGAGTGGGGCGGGGACGGGGGCGTGGGGGACGCGGTGGCGGCGGGCGTGGCGGGGGTGGACGTGGATCGCAACGGGCCTCCCGGAGTCGACGCGGTGCCCCATCGTTGACCCCCTCGTCGGCGCGAACCAGGTGCCGTCGCGCGAGATTTGCCTGATCGTTACGTCCCTCCGCCGTCCACCCGAACGGGTGAGGCGGCTGGACAGCCGCGTCGCCGCGCGCCGACCGTTGGTCCATGAGGCTTCCGGGTGTGCGTCCGCGCGTGGTGGTGCCGATCGCGGTGACGGCCCTGGTGGTGGCCGCGGGCACCGCTCCGCCGGCCGCCGCGGAGGTGCGGGAGTGGGGCGGCGCCGTCGCGACCGTGGGGCGGATCCTGTGGGAGGAGGGCGACGGCCGGCTCGGCATGTGCTCGGCCGCCGTCGTGGACGCGCCCAACGGCAGCGTCGTCGCGACGGCGGCGCACTGCGTGCGCTCCCCCGAGGAGCCGGAGCCGCCGGCCGAGGCGTGGTTCGTGCCGGCCTACGACCACGACGCGCGGACGTACCAGCGCGACGGCTGGCTGGTCACCGGCCACCACACGCCGCGCGCGTGGGACGTGACGCGCGGGACGACGGAGATCCTGCCGCACGACTACGCCTTCCTCACGGTGGAGACGAAGGACGGCCGCACCCTGGAGCAGGAGCACGGCGCGAACCGCCCCGCCTTCGAGCCCGTGCCGGAGGGCGAGGACGTGACGGCCCTCGGATACCCGGCGGCCGACCCGTTCGACGGCGAGTCGCTGCACTCCTGCGCGGGTCAGACGCGGGTGCTGGACGAGGAGGAGGCGCAGGAGCCGAACGTCGGGGGCCTGCTGCTGGAGGACTGCGACATGACGGCCGGCTCCAGCGGCGGCCCGTGGCTCGCGGACTTCGACGAGGCGCGCGGGTCCGGCACGCTGCTCGCGGTGACCTCGGTCGGCAGCGGCGAGGGCCACATCATCGGCCGCCCCTTCCCCGAGGCGGCCCGGGACCTCCTGGCGACGGCCGGCGGCGGCTGAGGGCCCCGGCGGGAGGTCGAACGGGGACGCCCCCGCTGGCCCGGCCGGGCGGGACAGCCTTTAGCATCGGCGACATGTCTGGCGCTTCGTGCGCGGCGTGTGCCGCGGTGACGAGGACGCTCCGCTAGCGGCGGGGCGTTCGTCTCACTTCTGTTGAACGTTGAAGGTTGAACGTTCCGTCGCTCCGTGATGACCGGAGCGGCACGTCCGTGCCGCTCGGAACCTCTTCCGGGCAACGGAGCACTCGGTGTTCTCAGGCATTCTCTCCTCGCGTCGGGACGGATCGTCTCCGGCGCGCGCGTGGCTGGTGCTGTGCTGCATGGCCATGCTGCAGTTCCTCGTCGCCGTCGACGTGACCGTGGTCAACGTCGCGCTTCCCGCGATCGGCGACGACTTCGGCGTCGACGGTCACACCCTGACCTGGGTCGTGGTCGGGTACACGATCACCGGCGGCGGGCTGCTGATGTTCGGCGGCCGGCTGGGCGACGTGCTGGGCAGGCGCCGCATCCTCCTGCTCGGCACGGCCCTCTTCGGCGCCGCGTCCCTGCTGGCCGGGCTCGCGCCGTCCTTCGCCGTGCTGGTGACGGCCCGGCTGCTCCAGGGGGCCGGGGAGGCGATCGCGCTCCCGGCGGCGATGGCGGTGGTCGTGCTCACGTTCCCCGAGGGGCCACGCAGGTCGCGGGCGCTGGGCGTGTGGGCGGCCGTCGCGAGCTGTGGCCTCGTCCTCGGGTTCGTGGTCTCCGGGATCATCACCGAACTGCTCGGCTGGCGGTGGATCTTCCTGGTGTCCGTGCCGTTCATCCTGCTCGTGCTGGCCGCGGTGGTCCTCCTCGTGCCGAGCGAACGGCCCGCCGAGCCGACACCACTCGACCTTCCCGGTTCGCTCCTGCTGGTCGCGGCTCCGCTGCTGTTCACCCTCGGCGTCGTCGAGGCGGGAGAGGCGGACGGCACGCCGCCCTGGCCGCCGGCGGCGGCGCTGGTCGGCGCGGTGGCGGCCGGAGTCCTGTTTGTCAGGGTCGAGCGCCGTTCACGCAACCCGCTCGTGCCGCCGCGGTTCCTCAGGAACCGGCCGCGCGTCCTGGCCAACCTCGCCACCGCCCTGCTGAGCGCGGCACTGTCCACCTCGTTCCTGCTGTTCACCTACTACCTACAGGACCGACTGGGCGCCGGCCCGCTCCAGGCCGGTCTGACGATGCTGCCCCTGGCGGTGTCCCTGATCGCGGCCTCGGTGCTGGTGCCCCGGCTGCTCGGACGGTGGGGGGCCCGTGCCTGTGTCCTGGCCGGAGTCGGCTTCACCGCGCTGGCGATGGCCGCCATCGCTCTGGTCTCCCACCTCGGGGCCACCGGTCTGGCGATGGTTCCGGCCATGACGCTCGTCGCGGCCGGGATGGGCTTCGGGATCGTCGGGCTGCAGTACGTCGCGGTGACCGGGGTGACCGACGACGACGCCGGCATCGCCTCCGGCGTCCAGCGAGCCGCCGACCAACTGGGTGGTTCCACCGGCGTCGCGCTCTACGTCGGCGTCGGGTTCGCCCCCGCCCTGGACGGCACGGACCCGTTCCTCGCCAGCAGCTTCCTGGCCGTCGCCGGGCTCGCCGCGGCCGGGTGCGTCGCCTGGCGGATCTCCCTGCCCGCCGCGGTGACGGAGGAGAAGCTCGGGTGATCCCGGACAGGGCCCGCGCCCGGCCGGAGATCCGTCCTGCGCCTCCGGCCGGGGGTGGTCCTGGAAAGGGCCACGATCACCGCCGGTCGGGCGAGAGGTCGCGCGCCCGTCCCGACGGCGGCCGCGACCGGATCGCGGGTGCACCCGCACGCGGGCCGGGTCGCTGGCCGAGCGGGGCCGCCCGAGATACCCCTTGAGTTGATTAGACTCAACTTATCGCACGGCGATTGTGGCAGACTTTACTCGCGACGATCGTGACGACTCGCGACCTACGGACACGGAGGAGTACCGCGACGTGAACGCCGAGCTGACGAACAGGAGCCGTGAGGCGATCGGTGCGGCCAACGACCGCGCACTGCGCGACGGCCACCCGGACATCACCCCGGCGCACCTGCTGCTCGCCCTGCTGGAGGGGCGGGAGAACGAGAACATCCAGGACCTCCTCGCCGCCGTCGAGGCCGACCAGGCCGCCGTGCGCGCCGGAGCCGAGCGGCTGCTCGGCTCGCTGCCCAGCGTGCAGGGCGCCTCCGTCGCCAGGCCGCAGCCCAACCGCGAGCTGCTGGCCGTCCTCGCCGACGCCTCTCAGCGCGCCCGCGAGCTCGGCGACGCCTTCGTCTCGACGGAGCACCTGGTGATCGGCCTGGCCGCCAAGGGCGGCGAGGCCGGCCGGCTGCTGACCGAGCACGGCGCCACGGACGCGAAGCTGCTGGCCGCCTTCCAGACCAGCAGGGGCGGACAGCGCGTGACCTCCCCCGACCCGGAGGGCACGTACAAGGCGCTGGAGAAGTTCGGCACGGACTTCACCGCCGCCGCCCGCGAGGGCCGGCTCGACCCGGTCATCGGCCGGGACCACGAGATCCGCCGCGTCGTCCAGGTCCTCTCCCGTCGCACGAAGAACAACCCGGTGCTCATCGGCGAGCCCGGCGTCGGCAAGACGGCCGTCGTCGAGGGCCTGGCGCAGCGCATCGTCAAGGGCGACGTGCCCGAGTCGCTGCGGAACAAGCGCCTGGTCGCCCTCGACCTCGGCGCCATGGTCGCCGGCGCGAAGTACCGGGGGGAGTTCGAGGAGCGGCTGAAGGCCGTGCTCGGCGAGATCAAGGCGAGCGACGGCCAGATCATCACCTTCATCGACGAGCTGCACACCGTCGTCGGGGCCGGCGCCGGCAGCGACTCCTCGATGGACGCGGGGAACATGCTCAAGCCCATGCTGGCCCGTGGCGAGCTGCGTATGGTCGGCGCCACCACCCTCGACGAGTACCGCGAGCGGATCGAGAAGGACGCCGCGCTGGAGCGGCGCTTCCAGCAGGTGCTGGTGGCCGAGCCCAGCGTCGAGGACACCATCGCGATCCTCCGTGGCCTCAAGGGCCGGTACGAGGCCCACCACAAGGTCCAGATCGCCGACGGCGCGCTGGTGGCCGCCGCCGCCCTCTCCGACCGGTACATCACCTCCCGCTTCCTGCCGGACAAGGCCATCGACCTCGTGGACGAGGCCGCCTCCCGCCTCCGCATGGAGATCGACTCCTCGCCCGTGGAGATCGACGAGCTCCAGCGCGCCGTGGACCGGCTGCGGATGGAGGAGCTGGCGCTGGCGGGCGAGGAGGACCCCGGCTCCCAGGAGCGGCTCGCCCGCCTCCGCCGCGAGCTGGCGGACCGTGAGGAGGAGCTGCGGGGCCTCACCGCCCGCTGGGAGAAGGAGAAGCAGGGCCTCAACCGCGTCGGCGAGCTGAAGGAGCGGCTCGACGAGACCCGCGGCCTGGCCGAGCGCGCCCAGCGCGACGGGGACTTCGAGACCGCCTCCAAGCTGCTCTACGGCGAGATCCCGGCGCTGGAGCGGGAGCTGGCCGACGCCTCCGCCGCCGAGGAGGAGGCCGCGGTCCAGACCGCCTCCATGGTCAAGGAGGAGGTCGGCCCCGACGACATCGCCGACGTCGTCTCCGCCTGGACGGGCATCCCCGCCGGCCGGCTGCTGGAGGGGGAGACGGAGAAGCTGCTGCGCATGGAGGAGGCGATCGGCCAGCGGCTCATCGGGCAGACGGAGGCCGTGCGGGCGGTGGCCGACGCCGTGCGCCGGGCCCGCGCCGGGGTCGCCGACCCCGACCGCCCCACCGGCTCGTTCCTCTTCCTCGGCCCGACGGGCGTCGGCAAGACGGAGCTGGCCAAGGCCCTGGCCGACTTCCTCTTCGACGACGAGCGGGCGATGGTCCGCATCGACATGAGCGAGTACGCCGAGAAGCACTCGGTGGCCCGCCTCGTGGGCGCGCCCCCCGGGTACGTGGGGTACGAGGAGGGCGGTCAGCTCACCGAGGCCGTCCGCCGCCGCCCGTACACCGTGGTGCTGCTGGACGAGGTGGAGAAGGCGCACCACGAGGTCTTCGACATCCTGCTCCAGGTGCTGGACGACGGCCGGCTGACCGACGGGCAGGGCCGCACCGTCGACTTCCGCAACACCATCCTCATCCTCACCTCCAACCTCGGCAGCCAGCACCTGATCGACCCGCTGGCCAAGCCGGGCGAGCGGCGCGAGGAGGTGATGGCGGCGGTGCGCGCCGCGTTCCGCCCCGAGTTCCTGAACCGCCTGGACGACGTGGTGATCTTCGAGGCGCTCAGCTCGGCGGAGCTCGGCAGGATCGCGCGGCTCCAGGTGGACGCGCTCCAGCGGCGGCTGGCGGACCGGCGGCTCACCCTGGAGGTCAGTGAGCTGGCGATCGACTGGCTCGCCGACGAGGGGAACGACCCGGCCTACGGCGCCCGCCCGCTGCGGCGGCTGGTGCAGACCCAGCTGGGCGATCCGCTGGCCCGCAGGATCCTCGCGGGCGAGGTGCGCGACGGCGACACGGTCAGGATCGACGCCTCCCTCGACGGCGGTCTGACGATCGAGCCGGTGCGCTGAGCCGCGAGGCATGGTTGCCAGACGGGGGCGGTGATGGGAGAGGATGGGGCTCCTGAGCCGCCCGTGCACCTGTACGAAGGGACGAAGCGTCGTGTCCATGGATCCGTCCGCGATTCCGAACTTCGGCGTGCCGAAGAAGCCCGAGTCCCCGGAGCAGCCGGCCGAGCAGCAGGCCGCGTCCGGCCAGGGCCAGGCCCAGGGCCAGGGCAGGGGCCAGCCGGCTCAGCAGGGGCAGGCCAGACCGCCGGCCGCCCCGGTCACGCCGGACAAGGACCTGGTCAAGCAGCTGCTGGACCGGATGAAGCTGAAGCACACCGAGGACAAGCAGGGCGACGTCGTCGTCCCGTGGAAGGAGTTCCGCACGTACGTCATGTTCCGCGGCGAGAAGCAGCAGCGGGTCATGTCGGTGCGGACCTTCTACGACCGTCCGCACACCCTCGACGACAAGCCGCGCCTGCTGGAGGCCATCGACGAGTGGAACCGCCGCACCCTGTGGCCCAAGGTCTACACCCACACCAACGACGAGGGCGTGGTGCGCCTCATCGGTGAGGTGCAGATGCTGATCGGCCAGGGGGTGGCCGTCGACCACTTCGTCTCCAGCCTGGTCAGCTGGGTGCGCTCGGCGGTCGAGTTCGAGAAGTGGCACGTGGAGCAGCTCGGGCTCGCCAAGGAGGCGGAGACCGAGGCCGAGACCGAGGAGTAGCCTCCGGCCCGGCCGCACGCCGCCCGCCGCCCGCACCGCCCTCGTGCCCGTTTCGTCCGTCGTGTCCGCCCGATGTCACGGCGGGACGTCAGATCTCGTCAAGGTTGTGATCCAGGTCGGGATCGCATGCTTCCTGACACGGGGTCACAGGACCGACGAGGGATGGCACGATGCGGCAGCGGCAACGTGGGTGGATCGGCGTCCACCTGTTCGACACGGCGGGTGCGGGAGCGTTCGGGGGCGCGGCGAGAGCGGGAGGCTCGCTGGACGAGCTGCTGACGGGTCTCGTCAGGCCGCTGACGGGCGAGCTGGCGGCGGGCGGGCTGGTGCGGCGGTGGTTCTTCCAACGCGGCTGGGTCGGCGGCCCGCACCTGCGGCTCGTCTTACTGCCCACCAGCGTCTCGCGAGCCCAGGAGACCGGGGACGCCGCCGCGGACGCGGCGCACGACGCCTCGCCGGAGCCCACGCGGGACGCGGCGCGCGACACCGCGCGCGAACCAGGGCCCGACGCCGGGGCCGGGGCCGAGCTCGGGGATGACGCCGGGGCCGGCACCGGGGCCGAGGCCGGCCCCGCCGCGCCGGTGGTCGAGGAGATCCGCCGCGTGGTCCGCCACCGCGCCCACCGCTTCGCCGCCGCCCCGCGCCCCGGCCGGCACCGCGCGCCCTACGCCACGGCCCGCCACGGCGGCGCCCCGCGTCAGGCCGTCACCTTCACGGCCTGGCGTGACGGCCACCAGCCCGCCGCCGTCGACGAGCACGTCGCGTTCTGTAGCCGGATGGCCCTGCGCCTGGTCTCGGCGGGACTGCCGCCGGGGCGGCGGGAGGACGCCGCGCTCTCCCTGATCCTGGCGTCCTGGTTCACGGCCGAGGCGGACCCGGAGCGCCTGGCCGAGCAGCCCTTCGTCCGCGCCGCCGCGCGGCCGGCTCCGGTGGCGCGCGAGGCCCGGCCGGGCGGGCCGCTGGCGAACGAGCCGGCCGGGGACTCCACGATGGACGAGGCCGTGGTGCGCTGGAGCGCCTCGCTGGCGGAGCTCGACGAGGCGCTCAGGGCCACCGGCCTGCCCTCCCACGAGGTCGCGGCGACCCTCGACGGCTGCGCCCGCATGGCCTGCAACCGCCTCGGCGTGGAGCCGGACACCGAGCGGGGCCTGCGCCGCCTCGCAGCCGACGCCGTCGCCGAGTTCGCGGCCTGAGGCCGCCAGCCGTCAGCCGCCAGCCGCCGGCCGCCCGCCGGCCGTCGCCCGGTCACCCCACCCACAACAGGCCGCCGCCCCGAGCCCGCCGAACTGGCGGGACCCGGGGCGGCGGCCTGCGCTGCCTTGGGCCGGAGCATCACACCCAGTCAGTCCACCGTGGCGCCCTCTTCAGCGAAGTGGCAGGCGACCGGATGACCCGAACCCCGGTCCACCAGCGCGGGCTCCTCGGTGGCACAGATCTCCTGCGCCTTCCAGCAGCGGGTCCTGAAACGGCAGCCGCTCGGCGGGTCCAGCGGGCTCGGCACGTCCCCGGTGAGGACCGTGCGCCGCCGCTCCCGCTCCCGCCGCGGGTCCGCCACGGGGGCCGCGGACAGCAGCGCCTGCGTGTACGGGTGCGCCGGGTGCTCGTACACGTCCTGCCGGGTGCCGGTCTCCACCACCTTGCCGAGGTACATCACGGCGATCCGGTCGGAGATGTGGCGCACCACCGACAGGTCGTGGGCGATGAAGACGTACGCCACGCCGAGCTGGTCCCGCAGGTCCTCCAGCAGGTTGATGACGCCCGCCTGCACCGAGACGTCGAGCGCGGACACCGGCTCGTCGAGCACGAGCAGCTTGGGCTCCAGCGCCAACGCGCGCGCGATGCCGACGCGCTGGCGCTGACCGCCGGAGAACTCGTGCGGATAGCGGTTGCCGTGCTCGGGGCTCAGGCCCACCAGCTCCAGCAGCTCCGCCACCCGCGCCTTGCCGCCGTCGCGCCACCGGCCGTGCACCTTCAGCGGCTCGGCGATGATGTCGTTGACCGGCAGCCGCGGGTTGAGGGAGGCGTAGGGGTCCTGGAAGACCATGCCCGCCTTGCGCTGCACGGCGCGCAGCCGGGAGGACTTCAGGCCCGTGATCTCCTGCCCGTCGAAGCGCACGGACCCCGCCGTGGGCGGGATCAGCTGGAGCACGGCCCGCCCCGTCGTGGACTTGCCGCAGCCGGACTCGCCGACGACGCCGAGGGTCTCCCCGGCGCTGACGGAGAACGACACGCCGCTGACGGCCTGCACCTGCCCGACGACGCGGCGGATGAGGCCGCCGCCGCGGACGGGGAAGTTCACCACCAGGTCGGTGACCTCCAGCAGCCGCTCGCCGGGCTGGCCGGGGGCGTCCTGCGCCGCCCCCTCCACGTTCGCGTCCTTCACGTCGGCCGTCATCGCCCCTCCTCGGTGGCTGCGTCGGTGCCGGTGCCCGTGGCCTCGCCCACCGTCTGGCGGAAGAAGATCGTGGGGTCCTCGACCCCGGCCAGCCGGTCGCTGTGGTGGCAGGCCGCCTGGTGGCCGTCCTCGGCCTCCGTCAGCTCGGGCTCCGTCTCGCGGCACACCGAGGTGGCCAGTGGGCAGCGCGGGGAGAACGGGCAGCCGGGCGGGAGCTGGATCAGCGAGGGCGGCGTGCCGAAGATCGGGCGCAGCCGCTCGTCCCGCTCGCCCTCCAGCGAGGGGATCGAGCCGAGCAGCCCCGCCGTGTACGGCATCCGCGGCTGGTAGAAGACCCGGTCGGTGTCGGCGACCTCCACCGGCTTGCCCGCGTACATCACGAGCGTGCGGTGGGCCATGCCGGCGATCACGCCGAGGTCGTGGGTGATCATCAGGATCGCGGCGTTGACCGCGTCCTTGACCTCCAGCAGCTTCTCCAGGATCTGCGCCTGGACGGTGACGTCGAGGGCCGTGGTCGGCTCGTCGGCGATGATCACGTCCGGGTCGTTGATGATGGCCATCGCGATCATCACGCGCTGGCGCATGCCGCCGGAGAACTCGTGCGGGTAGGCCCGCAGCCGCTTCTCCGCCTGCGGGATGCCGACAAGGTCGAGCATCTCCCGCGCCCGCGCCATGGCCTGTCGGCGCGGCACCAGGTGGTGGGCGAGGACCGCCTCGGCGAGTTGGTCGCCGATGGAGCGGACCGGGTTGAGCGAGGTCATCGGGTCCTGGAAGATCATCGCGATCTTCCGCCCCCGCAGGTCCCGCTGCTCCCTGGGCCGCATCGTCAGCAGCTCACGGCCGCGGTAGCGGATGCTGCCGGTGATGCGGGCGTTCTTCGGCAGCAGGCCCATGAGGGCCATGGAGGAGACCGACTTGCCGGAGCCGGACTCGCCGACGATGCCGAGCACCTCGCGGGCGTGGAGGGTGTAGTCCACGCCGCGCACCGCCTTGACGAGGCCGTCGTCGGTCGGGAAGGAGACCTTCAGGTCGGTGACGCTCAGGATCTCCTCGTCGGCGGGTGGCCGGGAGTCCGCCAACGTCCTGGCGGCGTGCACCTCCTCGGCGCCCTCGGTGACGCTGGCGCCTGGCCCGTCGGAGGCGCCGCCGGCGCCCTCGGGGTCCTTCATGAGGTCAGGAGTGATCGACATCAGTCACGCACCCGGGTCTGTCGGGGATCGAAGGCGTCGCGCAGGCCGTCGCCGATGAAGTTCACCGACAGGGCGATGGCGATGATGAACGCGCCGGGCCAGTAGAACAGCCAGGGACGCACGGAGAGGGCGGTGCGGTAGTCCGTGATGAGCCGGCCGAGGGAGGTGTCGGGCGGCTGGACGCCGAGGCCGACGAAGGACAGCGCGCTCTCCGTCAGCACCGCGGCGGCGATGGCCAGCGTCGCCGCGACGATGATGATGCCGACGGTGTTCGGCAGGATGTGCTTGAAGATGATCCGGTGGGCCGGGGTGCCCACGGACCGGGCCGCCTCGACGAACTCCTTCTCGCGCAGCGAGAGCACCTGGCCGCGCACCAGCCGGGCCGTGGAGGTCCACAGCCCGAGCCCCAGGAAGAGGGCGAAGAGCACCACGCCCTTGTCGGCGACGATGACGCCGATCAGGCCGGCGAGCAGCAGCGTCGGGATGGCGATGACGACGTCGGTGATCCGCATCAGCACCGACTCGGTCCAGCCACGGAAGTACCCGGCGGTGGCGCCGATGACGGTGCCGACCATGGTGGCGACGAGACCGACGATCACGGCGATGGTCAGCGAGACCTGGGCGCCGCGCATGGTGAGCGCGAAGTAGTCGCGGCCGGTGTTGTCCTGGCCGAAGGGGTGCTCGCCGAGGTGGAAGCCGCCGCCGCCGAGGAACCCGGGGACCACGGAGAGGGTGGGCTTGCCCATCCCGTCGACCGTGCCGGTCTCGGTGGGCGACTTGTCCCACCAGCCGGGTATGGGCCCGGCGCCGATGGAGGTGACGGCGAGCAGCACCACCAGGCCGAACAGGACCATCCCGAAGATCGCGCCACGGTGACGGAGGAAGCGGCGGAGCACGAGCTGCCGCTGCGTGCGGGCGACGACGTTCAGCCCCTCGGCCGCCGCGGCGTTGTCCGGGGCGGGTGTGGTGGCCGTCTTGGTTTCACTCATGGTGGGCTCCTCCTAAGACAGCCGGATGCGGGGGTCGAGGAAGGCGTAGACGATGTCGGCGATCATGTTGAAGATCACGATGGCGCCGCCGCTCACCAGGAAGAACGCCATGATCGGCATGGGGTCGCCCTCCTGGATGCCGGTCAGCAGCAGGGTGCCCATGGCGCGCCAGCCGAAGGCCGTCTCGGTGACCACCGCGCCGCCGAGGATGGTGCCGATGTCGTAGGCGCCGAGGGTGGTGATGGGGATCAGGCCGTTGCGCAGCACGTGGCGCGTGACGACGGCGCGCTCGCCCAGGCCCTTGGCGCGGGCGGTGCGCACGTAGTCCTGGTTCATGACCTCCAGCATGCTGGCCCGCGTGTAGCGCGTGTACTGGGCGAGCGAGAGCAGCACCAGGGCCAGGGTCGGCAGCGCCAGGTGGCCGAAGGAGTCGAGGCCGCTCTGCCAGAACGTGCCGGAGTAGTTGGGGGTCTCGGCGCCGATGGTGGAGATCGGGCGGCCGGCGACCGACTCGCTGTAGCTCTCGAAGCTCGTGAGCATCTGGTCGGTGAAGATCACCGCGCCGGTGAACAGGCCGGTGAAGATCGCGGCGGGGATCGCGTTGCGCCGGTACAGCTCGCCGCCCAGCAGCCAGCCGACGCCGAAGCAGATGCCGACGGTCAACAGCGCGAGCAGTCCGATGGTGGCGAGCGTCGGGTCGTCGAGCACCTCTTCGAGGGCGAAGTAGGCGACGATGCCGAGGCCGGCGGCGATCAGGGCCGCCTGGAGCGGCGGCTTCCACTCCAGCCCGCTGACGAGGGCGGTGAAGGCCGCCGCGCCGGCTATCGCGGTGAGGGCCACGATGGCGGGGCCGAGGCCGGGGTCGGCGAACCACTCGGTGGCCGAGAGGTACCGCAGCAGCGCCCCGGTGAGGACCGCGGTGCCGGCGAAGACGGTCAGGCGGGTGCGTCGGTCGCCGACGACGAGCGAGCCGCCGAACAGGCCGGCTATGACGGAGAGGACGATCGTGAACGTCCACGAGATCTCGGGCTCGACCAGCCAGTCGTTGAAGTCGATCGCCATGAAGTCCTTGAGGAGCGTGGCGGTCCAGAACAACGGCAGCGAGAAGCAGATGAACGCGAGGAACGTGACCGTCTGGTCGAGCGCGCTGTACTGGCGCAGCGCGGAGATGACGCCGATGGTGACGCCGACGACGATGGCCAGCACCGTGGCGCCGACCACCAGTTGGAGCGTCGCGGTGAGCGACTCCTCCAGCAACGTGTTGACGTCCTGCCCCCGGAGGTTCTCGCCGAGGTCTCCCCGCAGGACCACGTCACCGAGCCAGCGGAAGTAGCGGATGATCAGCGGGTCCTCCAGGTGGAGGCGCTCGGTGATCTCGGCTATCGCCGACTCGCGGGCGTTGTCCGGGAGCTGGCGTGCCGCGGCCAGCGGGTCCCTGATGTTGGTGGCGAGGAAGAAGATGACGACCGTGGAGGCCAGGAAGACCCAGACAGAGACGAAGAGCCGCCGCGCGATGAAGACGAGCATGGGCTGACTCCTGAGGAGATCGGGGGCGGTGAGCCGGCGGGGGTGCGGGACGGGTGGGTGGCCGGGGTTGGCGTGTTTGGCGGGGTATGCCGTTTTTGATGTTCCGCGCGGGGATTACGCGGGTTGAGCGGTACGGGCGGACGCGGGGCCGGGGGAGGTGCCCCCCGGCCCCGCGCGTGTCGCTCCATTGTCAGCACGGGCCGGGTGCCCGGCTCACCGGGGTGGTGGTGAGCCTGGGGCGCCCGGGTTCTCGCTTACCCCTTGCTCCACTCCGGCATGTTCCACACCACGCCGGTCTGGGACGGGTCGGGGACGACGTTCTGCACCGCCGAGTTCCAGGCGGTGATGCCCGGGTGCTGGAACAGCGGGATGGTGACCAGGTCCTCCCAGGCCAGCAGCTCGATCTGGCCGATGAGGTCGTTCACCTCGGCCGGGTCGGAGGTCCGCACGACCTGGTCGAGCAGCTCGTCCATCTCCGGGTTGTTGTAGCAGCCGTTGTTGTTGCCCTTGCCCTCGGCGGAGCACTCCTCGACCGAGCGGTAGGTGGAGTTCCAGCCGGAGACCTGCGAGGAGCCGATCCAGGCGAACATCGCGACGTCGAAGGTGTTCTGCGCCAGGCCACCCTCGGTGTCGAAGAAGTCGTCGGCGGCCTCGAACTCGACGTTGAAGCCGGCCTCGTCACACGCGGCCTTGATCAGGTTGCCGGTGTCGACGCGGCGCTGGAGGTTCAGGGTCTCCAGGCGGATCGTGGTGCCGACCGCGTCCTCCTCCTCCAGGATCTGGCGCGAGCGCTCCAGGTCCTGCGTGCCGTACTCGGCGACCACGTCGGCGACGGCGGCGTTCACGTCCTCGTAGCCCGCGTCCCACGGGGCCACGTTGCGGATGTTCTTGACCTCGGCGTCGGGGACGACCGGCTTGATCAGGTTGTCCACGATCTGCTGACGCGGCACGCAGAGGGCGAACGCCTCACGCAGGCGCGGGTTGTCCGCGAACGGGCCGTCGTTGAAGTTGAAGTCGAGGTGCTCGTAGGTGTACTGGTTGCCGACCTCGGAGGAGATCGTCGCGCCGGTGGCCTGCTCGATCTGCTGGGCCATGTCCACCGTGGGCTGCGGGTGGATGACGTCGACCTCGCCGTTCTGGAGGGCCTGGACCTGCTCCTCCTCCGGGATCGTCCGGATGACGATGGTCTCGGTGGCGGCCGGCGTGCCCCAGTAGTTCTCGTTGCGGGTCAGCGTGACCGACTCGCCCTCACGGAAGTCCGTCAGCATGTACGGGCCGGAGGACGGGATCAGCGCCGGGTCGGGCAGCTGGCCGGTGATGACCCAGCCCTCGTTGAAGAAGGCGGCGGCGTCGGCCAGCGCGTCGGCGTCCTGCTCCTGGAGCGCGGTCAGGAACTCCTCGGGGGTGAGGCCGCCCTGCTCGGCGACGACGTGCGCCGGCATGATCGCGGTGTTGCCGTGACCGGGGCTCGTGCTCTCCCAGTCGGCGAACGGCTGGTCGTAGACGAGGCTGAACTCCTTGCCACCGGCCTCGCACTCGGGCATCGCGGTGTCCTCGACGCCCTGGGTGCCGACGGCGGAGAACAGGCCCTCCATGGCGCCGGACTGCTGGGTCCACCACAGCAGGATGTCGTCGCAGTCGATGGCCTCGCCGTCGGACCACGCGGCGTCCGCGTGCAGGGTGTACTCGACGGTCAGCGGGTCGTCGGAGGTCTTCTCGTAGGTGCCGAACTCCTCGTTCGGAACGATCGAGCCGTCCCCGTTGCCGAAGTTCCAGAAGCCGCTGTGCACCCAGTTCATGACCGTGCTGTTCATGGACGAGTTGGCGGCCGCGGTGGTGTTGTTGTAGCTCTGGAACGGCTGGGCCTCGGCGAGCGTTATGGTGTCGCTCGCGTTGGTCGTGTCGTTCCCCCCTTCCTCATCATCGTCTGAACCGCCACACGCAGAGAGGACCAACGCCCCTCCGAGCATGGCCGCCATGACTTTCGACGTTGTGCCGAATCGGGTCATCTCGGGCCTTCCGCGGTGTGTGACTTCGGGTGTGAAGTTGCGGAGAGCTTCCTCACAGAATCGAGCGTGAACAAGTGCACCTCGGTGACCGTTGTGCAGCCGAGATGTGAAACAGGCTGAGCCGTTACCATCTTGTCGTGTCATTTCCTCTCAAAAGGGACCTTTCATTGCTCGGGACGCGCGTAGACCTGGCACGTGTGTTCGTTATACGACCGTGAGGTCGGGGAACACCTGAGCCCCCGTGACCCCGGGCGGATGGAAACACGGCGAAGTTGGGTAAAAACGCTGTGGTGGCCTGGAGTTCCGTGATTCGGTGATGTCGGTCCGGACCCACTCAACCGCTTGCGCGCGGGAGCCGACCCATGCTCACCACCATCCACACCTCCTTCACCGACACCAGGGCCAGTGACCTCGCCTGGGCCCTCGGCCGCGGCCCCCTCCCCTCCCTCGCCACACTCGACCTCGACCTGGTCCAGGCCCGCGTCCAGCTGCGGGTGCTCGGCGCCTCCCACCAGGTCCTGCTGGAGTCCCCCGCCGGGGACTGCTCCGAGACGGTCGCCTGCATACCCGGCAGCACCACCCCGCTCCCCCTCGGCGTCTCCAAGCGGCTCGGGAACTTCGACTACGAGTTCGCGGCGCGGGTGGAGACCCTCGGCGCCGGCTCCTTCATGGGCCGGGCCCAGGAGCTGCTCGCGCTCGTCGCCGACCACCCCCAGGGCCTCGCCGGCGTCTTCCCCGGCGACCCGAACGCCTTCACCGCCCTGCTCGCCCAGCGCCAGGGTCCCCAGGTGCACTGGCGTACCTGGCACACCTACCCCCAGGAGCGTCGGCTCGTCGCGACGAGGACCCGGCTGTGTCAACGGCGCGACGAGCGTCGCGCCGCGGTGACGCCGGCCTCGGCCGCCGGCAGTGCCGCGACGGCCTCCGCGTGGACGCCGCACGAGGCCCTCAGGGCACCGCAGACACACGCGTCGATGACCGTGCACCGATCGACGCTCCCATAGCGAGAGATAACCAGTAATCCACCCCTGTGGGTGACAAATTAACTCTGAAGTGTGACGTAACGTCGGTTCATGATCGAGACGTCAGAGCCCATGTCCGCGAGCGGCGCCGCGGCGGAGGACAGGGGCGCGGACGCCGAGTTGCCCGTTCCGCCGGGCACCGGACGGCTCCTGGTCCTCCTCGCCGTCTTCGTCTGCGCCGCCTGCGGACTGGTGTACGAGCTGGAGCTGATCGCCCTCGCCGACCACCTCGTCGGCGACACCGTCACGCACACCTCCGTGGTGCTCTCCCTGATGGTCTTCGCGATGGGCATCGGGTCGCTCGGCGCCAAACGGCTGCGCCGGCGGGCCTCGTTCAACTTCGGGCTGATCGAGGCGCTGCTGGCGCTCGTCGGCGGCAGTTCGGCGATCACCCTCCACCTGTGCTTCGTCGCCTTCGGCGAGTCCAGGCCGCTGCTGGTGGGCCTCTCCCTCGTGATCGGCGTGCTCATCGGCGCCGAGATGCCCCTGCTGATGACCCTCATCCAGCGCATCCGCCGGCAGGACCCGGGCCGCGCCCTGGCCGACCTCACCGCCGCCGACTACGTGGGGGCGCTGCTCGGCGGGCTCGCCTTCCCCTTCCTGCTGCTGCCGTGGCTGGGCCAGCTCACCGCCCCCATCGTCACCGGCGCGGTCAACGTGCTGGCCGGCGGCGCGGTGGTGCTGTGGCTCTTCCGCCGCGACCTCAGCCGCCGCGCCCGCCGCCGGCTCTACGCGGTCAACGCCGTGGTGCTGGCGGCGCTGCTCGTCTGCGTCGCCTTCGTGGGGTCCGTGGAGCGGGCGGCGGGGCGGGCGCTGGAGGAGTGCCGGGAAGGGCAGGGCCGGGGCGGCGACACGTGCGCGGCGGCCGGCCACGAGGAGCCGGAGGGCGAGACCGGCGGCGGGGCGGGCGGACACGTGGGTGGCCGGTGAGCGGACAGCCGGGTGGGCGGGCCGGTGACGGACGGGGCGGGCGGCCGGGCGGGAGCGGGGGAGGAGGAGCGGGTGGGAGACCGGTGACGGAGGGCCCGTGGTGAGGAGACGGTGAGGAGATGAGTGATCCCGTCGCGGGGGCTGGGTAGGCTCCGCCGCATGGTGCACGAGGTCTATGTCCCGTTTTCCGCGTCCGTGGTGCGGAGCGCCCTCGCCGAGCCGGCCCGCGTCGCCCGCTGCCTGCCGGGTTTCCAGCCCGGCCCCGAGGAGCCGCTGAAGGACGCCCGCCTGCGGGTGCGGATCGCGGGCTCCACCATCACCTACCGAGGCGACCTCGCCCTCGCGGCCGACGGCGAGCGCCTCGTCGTCGAGGGCACGGGCGCGGAGGCCCGGGGCGGTGGCACGGTCCGCCTCTCCCTGACCGTGACCGCCCGGCCCGTGGCGGACGGCACCGGCAGCACCCTCGCGTTCGACGGCGAGGTAGCGGGCACGGGTCGGATCACGGGCGCCACGCCCGAGCAGCGGGAGGCCGTCGGCCGCCGCCTGCTGGACCGTTTCGCCGAGGCGTTCGCCGAGGAGCTGAGCGGCCTCGTGCCCCCGGCCGCGCCTCCCGCGACGCCTCCCGCGGCGCCGCCCGTCGAGCCGGCCGTCGGCGGGATCGGCGGCCCCGAGGACAACGAGCCGGCCATCCCCGCCATCCCGGCGCCCGACACGGCCCCCGACACCGCGCCCGACACGGCACCCGAGGAGGTCGAGGCGGTGGAGCTCAGCGAGCTCGCGGACTTCGGCGAGCTGGGGGAGCTCGGCGAGCTGGACGAGCTGGAGGAGGCGGGGGAGCTCGGGGAGCCGAGCGAGGTCGAGGACGGCGACGCGCTGCCCCAGACGTTCGACGAGGACCTGAGCGACGACCTCGCCCGCGCGGACGTCCCGCCCGAGCCGGAGGCCGACGTTGCCCGCCGCACCATGATCGGCCGCAGCGCCGAGGAGGTCGACCACGCCCCGCCCCGCGGCCGGTACGCCCCCGCGCCGACGCCCGGCCACGGCTCCTCGGCGGCGGCGACGCTGCGCTGGGCCGCGCCCGTGGCGGCGGTCGCGATCACCACGGCCGTGGTCATCGGTCGCCGCCTGCTGCGGCAGCGCGGGCGCTGATCCCCGGGCCGCCTCGCGCGCGGCTGGCGTATGACTCGCATGACTCGCGCCTGACTCGCGTGTCGCCGGAGCACGGCTCGCGGCGTCCCCGCCCGGCCCGGTGGCAGCCCGGCCCCGCCTGGTGTTCTCCCGTGGCGGCCGACGACGCGCCCGGGGGCGCCCTTCGCGTCGCCGACACCGGATCGTTATCGTCATATGGTGACCACATCATCTTCCGAACCCTCCACCGATCTCGGCGTGCGCCTCAGGGCCGGAGACACCGAGCTGCTGCTGCGGCCCGACCAGGGCGGGCGGATCGCCTCGCTCACGGTCGGCGGCGTCGAGCTGCTGCGGCAGGGTGAGCGGTTCGGCAGCTTCCTGATGGTGCCCTGGTGCGGACGGACCCGGGAGGGCGTCTTCCTCAACGGAGCCCGCCGCCACCAGCTGCCGATCAACGCGGCCCCCCACGCCATCCACGGCACCGTCCGCCACCTCCCGTGGCGCACCCTGCACGCCGACGCCACCTCCGCCCGGCTCGACTGCGAGCTCGACGAGCCGTGGCCCTACCGGGGGCGGGTGACGCAGACCGTGGAGCTCGCCGAGGACGGCGGCGGCGTCACGCTCACGCTGGGCGTGGAGACGGCCGGCGACTCCTTCCCCGCCCAGGCGGGTTGGCACCCCTGGTTCCTGCGGTCGCTGACCCCGGGCGGACCGGAGGTCGAGATCGACTTCGACGCCGCCTGGCAGGAGGAGCGCGGCGAGGACCACCTGCCGACCGGGCGCCGCGTCGAGCCCGGACCCGGCCCGTGGGACGACTGCTTCGGCATGCCCGACGGCGTCTCGGTCCGGCTCACCTGGCCGGGCCAGCTGGAGCTGACCGTCGCCAGCCGCGACGAGTGGGTCGTCGTCTACGACGAGCTGCCCGAGGCGGTCTGCGTCGAGCCGCAGTCCGGGCCGCCCAACGGCCTCAACACCCACCCCCGGCTCGTCACCCCGATCGAGCCGCTGGAGATCGCCACCACCTGGTCGTGGCGGTCGCCGGCGTGAGGACCGTGGGGCTCGCGTAGGGTCGGATGCCATGTCGGATGCCATGAACGTGAGTGGACGCGAGGAGCCGCGCGAGCGGCTGAGGGAGCGGCTGCGGGCGCAGCTGCGGGAGAAGGCCGTCGTCCACGGCCGGGTGGTCCTCTCCTCCGGCCAGGAGTCCGACTACTACGTGGACGTGCGCCGCGTCACCCTCGACGGCCAGGCCGCGCCGCTGGTGGGTCAGGTCATGCTCGACCTCACCGAGGAGTGGGACTTCGACGCGGTCGGCGGCCTGACGCTGGGCGCCGACCCGGTGGCCGCCGCCATGCTCCACGCGGCGGCGGCCCGGGGCCGGCGGCTCGACGCGTTCGTGGTGCGCAAGGAGCAGAAGACCCACGGCCTCCAGCGGCGGATCGAGGGGACGGACGTCGCCGGCAGGCGCGTGCTGGTGGTGGAGGACACCTCGACGACGGGGTCCTCGGCGCTGACGGCCGTCGAGGCCGTGCGCGAGGCCGGGGCCGTGGTGGCGGGCGTCGCCGTGATCGTGGAGCGCGGCGCCGCGCCCGCCGTCGAGCGCGCCGGCCTGCCCTACCTCCACGCCTTCGACGCCGCCGACCTCGGCCTCGGCTAGGCCGTGTCGGCCTGATCCACCAAGATCCGAACGACACGGCCTGGGGCCCGTCGTCCGGGGCCGCCGCGGCCCGCGCTGGCCGGTTTCCCGGCCGACCGCGTCGCCGGGCCGCCGCCCAGGGACTTCCCCACGCCCCGCCGCGCGGTGCGGGAGGCGCCCTCACCGCTCAGCGGGTCCGGGGACGTCCTCCGCCTGGCGACGGGCCGCGTCCGACGCCGCGGGCTGGGCCACGAGGATCCACCGGACGGGCCGTGGGGCCTTGCGACCGAACCGTCACGGCCCGCGCCGCCCGGCGCCCGAAGCCTCTGGCGCACCGTCCGGACCCCGGCGGGGCCTTGAGGGAGGGGAGCCGCGGGAGGGCGCGAGCCCGACGGTGATGGCGGGACAGCCGGCAGGGCCCGTCCGGTGGCCCGCCCGGGGCCGTTCGTCGCCGGGCGTCCGCGTGGGCCGCCCGGTGGCTGGACGCGCGAGGGGCCGCTGGCCGGGGTCTGGGAGGATGGGCGCGAGGCGCTTCGAGTCTGAAGGAGTGGACAGATGCCCATCGCGACCCCAGAGGTCTACAACGAGATGCTCGACCGGGCCAAGGCGGGACAGTTCGCCTATCCCGCCATCAACGTCACCTCGACGCAGACCCTGCACGCCGCGCTCCGCGGCTTCGCCGAGGCGGAGAGCGACGGCATCGTCCAGATCTCCACGGGCGGCGCGGAGTTCCTGGGCGGTCAGTACAGCAAGGACATGGTCACCGGCGCGGTCGCGCTGGCGGAGTTCGCGCACGTCGTGGCCGCGAAGTACCCGGTGAACATCGCGCTCCACACCGACCACTGCCCCAAGGGCAAGCTCGACGGGTACGTCCGCCCGCTGCTGGAGATCTCCGCGAACCGGGTCGCCCGGGGCGAGAACCCGCTCTTCCAGTCCCACATGTGGGACGGCTCGGCCGAGACGCTGAAGGACAACCTCTCGATCGCCGAGGAGCTGCTGGCGAAGGCGGCGGCCGCCCGGATCATCCTGGAGGTCGAGATCACGCCGACCGGCGGCGAGGAGGACGGCGTCAGCCACGAGATCAACGACGAGCTGTACACCACCGTCGACGACGCGCTGCGCACCGCCGAGGCCCTGGGCCTGGGCGAGCGCGGCCGGTACCTGCTGGCCGCCTCCTTCGGCAACGTCCACGGCGTGTACAAGCCGGGCAACGTCGTGCTCCGCCCCGAGCTGCTGCGGGAGCTCCAGGACGGCGTGGCGGAGAAGTTCGGCAAGCAGGACCCGTTCGACTTCGTCTTCCACGGCGGCTCGGGCTCCACGAAGGAGGAGATCGCCACCGCCCTCGCCAACGGCGTGGTGAAGATGAACCTCGACACCGACACCCAGTACGCCTTCACCCGCCCGGTCGCGGACCACATGTTCCGCAACTACGACGGCGTGCTGAAGGTCGACGGCGAGGTCGGGGACAAGAAGACCTACGACCCCCGCAGCTGGGGCAAGCTGGCCGAGGCGGGCATGGCGGCCCGCGTCGCCGAGGCATGCGCCGACCTGCGCTCCACCGGCAACCGGCTGCGTTGAGGCGGAGGGAGTGACCGCGATGGTGACCGGAGAGAACCTGCTGGAGGGCCCGCCCCCCACGCGCCTGCCCGACGACCCCGCGCCGCGCGAGCTGCTGGCGGCGGGCACGCCGGCCAGCGAGGTGGCGGCGCGGCACCCGGCCTCGTCGCTGGCCTGGGCGCAGCTGGCGGACGAGGCGTTCGCCGGGGGCCGCGGCGTCGAGTCCTACGCGTACGCCCGCACCGGGTACCACCGCGGCCTCGACGCGCTGCGGCGCAACGGCTGGCGTGGCCACGGCCCGGTCCCGTGGGAGCACGAGCCGAACCGCGGCTTCCTGCGCGCGCTGCACGCGCTGGCGCGCGCGGCCGAGGCCATCGGGGAGCGGGAGGAGGCCGAGCGCTGCTCGACCTTCCTGCGCGACAGCTCGCCGACGGCGGCGGAGACGCTCGCCGGCTAGCTCCCCTTCACAGGCGGCTTCCCTGCGCCGGCCGGCTCGCCTCGCCGACCGAGCCAGCCGCCTCCCCGACCGACCCGCCTCGCCGGCCGGCCCCTTCCACCGGCCGGCGCGGCACCGTCGGTCAGGGTGTGGTGACGGGGGTCGCGCTCCGTGGCGTGAGGTGGGCGTAGGCGACGATGTTGGAGTCGTAGCCCCCGTCGGAGGTCCACCGCCCGCCGCAGGTGATCAGCCGCAGCTGCGCGGAGTTGACCGAGCCGTAGACCCGCTCGTCGGGGAACGCGGTCTTCGGGTACTGCTCGACGGAGTCGACGGCGAAGACGGCGGTCTCCCCGTCGGCCCGCACGATCTCGATGGTCTCGCCCGGCCGCAGCTGGCCGAGGCCGGCGAACGCGGCCGGGCCGTCGAAGGTGTCGAGGTGTCCGACGATGATGGCGGCGCCCCGCTCGCCGGGCGAGACGCCCCCGGCGTACCACGCGGCCCGCATCGCGTCCTCCTCCGAGGGCGTGGGAGGGCCGCCGTCGGGCGAGAGGTCGGCGGCGATCACCTCGACGTCGGTGTTGAGTTGCGGGATGCGGACGCGCACCGGCACGGAGCGCTCCAGCGGCGCGGCCACGAGCGTCGCCGGCTGTCCGGCGAGCAACGGGTCGAGGTTCGCGGTGGAGCCGACGTTCGGCGGCGCCCCCGGGGCGTCCACGGCACCGGGCCGCGACACCCCGTCGGCGATCATGCTGGAGGCCCGTGCCTCGCGGACGCCTCCGCCGCCGACGGGCCCGTGGATTCCGGCGAGCACCCCGACGGTGGCGGTGACGACGACGGCCGCCACCTCCAGACGACGGCTGCGGACGGCGAGCCGCTGGTGGCGGTTGCGCGCGCCGCGCGTGCTCAGCAGGCGCAGCGGGGCGGCGACGGTCCGGCCGCAGCGGGCGGCGAACCGCCAGCAGCGGCCCGCGCCCCGGCGGCAGCGGGCGGCGCCCCGGCCGGTGGCCCGGCCCGTGGCCCGGCCGGTCCTGGCCGAGGCGCCGGCCAGGGCGAGGGCCAGGGCACGGACCGGGCGCACCACCGCGGCCAGGCCGGCGACGAACCAGGCGGCCAGCCGCCTGGCCCCCCGCACCGGGGCGAGGACCAGGCGGACCAGCCCAGCCCACACGGCCCGGCACGCCCGGCCGGGAAGGCTGCCGAGCAGCCTGGCCAGACGGGCGAGGCGGGCCGCGACGCGTCGTGGGGTTCTGGTCACGCCGGGGCCTTCAGTAGGAGTGGTTGCCGGAGCGACGGCGACGGGAGAGGAACACGTACGCGGCCGCGCCCACGGCCGCCACGCCGCCGCCGACGGCCAGCGCCGTGGCCTGGGTGGAGCCGCTGGTGCCCGCCGCGCCCGTGCTCTGCCCGCCGAAGCCGGCCGAGGCACCGCCGGTGGGCGTGGCGGCGGTGAAGGTGAAGGGCGCGGAGATCGTGCTCCCGTCGGCGCAGACCACCGTGAACTGGTAGGTGCTGCCGACGGCGAGGCCGCTGGTCCTGATGGTGCCGGTGCCGGTCCAGACGCCGTTGGACTCCCGCAGCGAGACGCTCTCCTGGAGGGCGTCGGAACGGGCCGGGCTGCTGGGCTGGCAGGCGGCGGTGATGGTGACGGTGGAGCCGGCGCCGCCCGAGGACGGGCTGATGGACAGGAGGGACGACGTGCCGTCCTGGGCCACGCGGTCGCGGTCGCTCTCGACGTTGCCCGCGCTGACGGCGACCTCACGGTCGGCGTCGCCGTGGGCGGTGGCGGCGGCCGGTCCCGTCAGCGCGAGCCCGAGGAGGGTCGCGCCGACGAGGGCCAGGCCACGGCCGGCGGTGCGGGGGAGACGGCGGGAGGTGTGGTGCGGACGCGTGGAGTGCTGCGTGGTGCGGGTCATGGGGTTCGTTGACCTTCCGGGTCGATGCGCTCACGCGCGGGCGCGTGACGGGCTGTCACCCATGCCAACAGCCCGTGTCCGAGCGCGCACCCGGAGTGGGTCCCCACGGGTGAGACCGGCCGCCGCCCGGGGGAAACGGCGGCGACCGGTCTCGGTTCTGCGGGGGCCCGCGCCACGGCGGGCCCCTGGGCTACGCGGGCCCCGCGGAGCTACGCGGGCCCACGAGGCCCACGAGGCCCACGCGGGCCTACTTCGACTCCAGGTCACGGCGGCGGAAGCCGAGCAGCCCCAGCCAGACCAGGACCCCGGCGAGCACGGTCATGACCAGCAGCGGCGTCCACTCCAACGAGGCGGCCGGGACCTGCGGCACGTGCCCCACGGGCGAGAAGTTCGTCAGCCCGTCGGGCATGTCGATCAGTTCACCCAGGTAGACGACCAGGAAGGAGTAGATCGGCACCGCCCAGGCCAGGGCGCTCAGGCGCGGCAGCCAGCCGAAGAGCACCAGCGAGATCCCGGTGGTGACCCACAGGGCGGGCGCGTACGCCAGCGCGGAGCCCGTCAGCTTCCACAGCAGCTCGCCGTCACCGACCGAGGCGGCGCCCGCGAGCCCGAAGCCGAGTCCGCCGAGCACCAGCACCAGCGTGCCGCCGGCCAGCGACACCGCGACGTGGCCGCCGACCCAGCGGTCGCGCGAGAGGGCGGTGGCCAGCACGGGCTCGGCCCGGCCGCCGGTCTCCTCCGACCGGGCCCGGCCCACCGTCATCACCGAGAACGCGGCGGTGATGATGGCCAGGAAGCTCATGATCACGGAGGCGAAGCCCTCGGTCAGGTCGCCGCCGAGCTCGGCCACGGACTCCTGGAGCTGGTCGATGTCCTCCAGCATCTCCTCGGCCTCGCCGAGGATGGAGCCGTACATCATGCCGAAGAGCAGCATGCCGACGGCGAAGCCGATCAGCACCCCGGCCTGGAGGCGGAGTGCGAGGCCGACGGGGGTCGCCAGGCGCGGCGAGGCGGTCGGGCGGCCGGGCCGCGGCGGGCGCAGCCCGCCGCCGACGTCGCGTCGGGCGCTGAGCCGGTACGCCGTGGCGAGCGCGACGGCGGAGAAGGCGAGGACGATCAGCAGCGGCCACCAGCGGTCGTCCACGTAGACGTAGGTGCGCTGCACCCAGCCGATGGGGGAGAGCCAGGACAGCGCGTCGGCGCCGGTGTCACCGGCGGCGCGCAGCACGAAGGCGAGGCCGACGAAGGCCAGCGCCATGCCGGTGGAGCCGCGGGAGAACGGGGTGATCTGCGCGGCGACGGCGGCGACGGCCGCGAACAGCACGCCGGCGGCCAGGTGGATGGCGCCGAAGAGCCAGGCCCCGCCGGTGGTCATGCCGTCCAGGCCGCTGGTGGCCATGGTGGCGACGAGGACCAGCGCGAGCACGAGGTTGGCGAGGGTGGCCAGTGTCACCGCGGCCGTCAGCTGGGCGTGACGGCCCACCACGTTGGAGCGCAGCAGCTCGGCCCGGCCGGTCTCCTCCTCGGTGCGGGTGTGCCGGACGACGGTGAACACGCTCATCATGCCGACGGCGATGGCCGTGTAGGCCAGCAGCTGGTGCGCGGTGATGGCGCCGAGGTTGTAGTCGGTGAGGTAGTGCTCGGGGCCCGTCATGGCCAGCATGGCCGGGGTGTTGACGGTCTGGGCGAGCTCCGCCTGGTCGCTGGGCTCGCCGTAGCTCGTCTCGAAGCTCGACAGCGAGGAGACGACGGTCAGCCACAGCGCGAGGACCCAGACCGGCAGCCGGACGCGGTCGCGGCGCAGCGCGAACCGCAGCAGCGTCCACGTGCCCGCGAGGGCGGTGTCGCGGGCGGAGGGCGGGGTCGGGCTGGCGGTGGGCGCCTTCCCGACGGCGGTGGCGGTCATCGCGCGGCCCCGGACGCGTCGTCGGCCGCGGCGGGCTGCCCGTTGGCGTGCCCGTTGGCGGCGAGCTCGTCGCCGTAGTGGCGCAGCATGAGCTCCTCCAGCGTCGGCGGGTGGCTGACGAGGGAGCGGACGCCGAAGCCGCTGAGGTGGCTGACGACGGCCTCCAGGTGGGTGCCGTCCACGCTGAGGTGGGTCCTGCCGTGCTCGGTGCGCACGTCGTGGACGCCGGGCAGCTCCGCGAGCCCCGTCGCCGGCTTGGCGGTCTCCACCTCCATGGTGGTGCGGGTGAGGTGGCGCATGTCCTGGAGGGTGCCGGACTGCACGATGCGGCCGAGGCGGATGATGCTGATGCGGTCGCACAGCTTCTCCACCTGGGCGAGGATGTGGCTGGAGAGCAGCACGGTCCTGCCCTCCTGGGTGGCCTGTTTGATGACGTCCTGGAAGACCACCTCCATCAGCGGGTCCAGTCCCGCGGTGGGTTCGTCGAGGAGTAGCAGGTCGGCGTGGGAGGCGAGGGCGGCGACGATCGCGACCTTCTGGCGGTTCCCCTTGGAGTAGGTGCGGCCCTTCTTGCTCGGGTCGAGGTCGAAGCGCTCGACGAGCTCCGCGCGGCGGGCGGTGTCCAGACCGCCGCGGAGCCGGGCGAGCAGGTCGATGGCCTCGCCGCCGGTGAGGTTCGGCCACAGCTCGACGTCGCCCGGCACGTAGGCGATGCGCCGGTGCAGCGCCACCGCGTCGCTCCAGGGGTCACCGCCGAGCATGCGGACGGTGCCGGAGTCGGCGCGCAGCAGGCCGAGGAGGACGCGGATCGTCGTCGACTTCCCGGCGCCGTTCGGCCCCAGGAAGCCGTGGACCTCCCCGGTGGCCACCTCGAGGTCGAGCCCGTCGAGGGCACGTGTGGAACCGAAGGTCTTGACCAGCCCGGACACGGCGATGGCCGCGTCGGCAGCGTCATGTGTAGCCTGGATCATGAAGAGGAAGCTACTGTATTTTCAGGAATTTCTGAAGTTACGAACCCGTTAAGATATTGCGTTCGAACGGCGTTGAGAGGATGGTGGCGTGACTGATCGACGTTCCGCCCCCCAGCCACCCGGGCCAGCCGGGCCTGTCGGGCCGCCCGAGCCCGCCGAGGAGCCGTCGGGCGAGCTCTCCCCCGCCGCCGCCGCGTTCGTGGAGCGGCTCGCCTCCGATCTCGTGGAGGCCGGGATGCAGCGCATGGCCTCCCGGGTCTTCGCCTGCCTGATGGTGGCCGACGAGCCCGCGCTGACCTCGGCGGACCTCGCGAGCCGGCTGCACGTCTCGCCGGCCGCGATCTCCGGCGCGGTGCGCTACCTCTCGCAGATGCACCTGCTCGGCAGGGAGCGGCAGCCGGGCTCCCGGCGCGAGCGGTACCGCCTCAACGCCCACATCTGGTACGAGGCCATGACCGGGCGGGACGTGACGATCAAGCGCTGGCAGGAGACGCTGCGCGCCGGCCTCGGGGTGGTCTCCACCGAGTCGGCGGCGCGGGAGCGGCTCTCGGAGATGGCGGAGTTCATGAGCTTCCTCGACGAGGAGCTCGCCGCGATGCTGGAGCGCTGGCGCCAGCGGCAGCCCCGCCCGTTCGGCGGGGCGGCGGCCGGTGCGTCGGGCGAGTCCGGCCGCGTCCTCGGCGACGACGACGGCGGCCTCGGCGACGGCGTCCGTGACGGCGAGGCGACGGCGGGCGGCGAGGCGCGGGAGGCCGGCGAGGTCAGGGGGAGGGCTGGCGAGGCCGTGGACCCGGCACCGGACCGGCCGGCGCCGTCGTCGGCGGGTCGCTCAGGGGCGCCGGCATCGTGAGGCGCAGCGCGTCGGGACAGACGGTCCACGTGCGGGTGCGCGTCGGCCCCTGGGTGACTGCGTTGGCGCGGTAGCTGAACGCGGGCCCCGAGACGGTGACCGAGGTGGCGCGGGCCGTGACGTCGTCGCTGGCCGGGCACTGCCGCACCACCACCTCCGCGAGGCCGCCCGACGCCCGCACCGACACCCCCGCCACCGGGCGGTCGAGGTCCGCCAGCACCCGCCCGTCCGCCTCCACCCGCAGCCGGCGCCGCTGCGCGTGCCGCCGCATGAACGGCAGCGCCGGCAGCACCCCGCCGGGCGCGGGGATGCCGAGGGCGCCCAACACCACCCCGCCGGTGTCGTCCGTCAGCAGGTCGAACCGGCGGTCGGTGCCGCTGAGCGCGGTCCGGGAGGCGGTCACCGCGTCCGTGGGCACGCCCAGCGCGCGCGCCACCGCGACCGAGGGCGCGGCGCCGACCGGCACCACCGCCAGCGGGCTGCTGCCGAGTTGACCGTGGAGGTGCAGCACGCGCACCGCGTTCAGCAGCGCCCGGTCGTCCCCGACGATCACCACCCGCTGGCCGTCGCGCCCGAGCCGTCGGGCCAGCGCCCGCGCGATCGACTGCGGCCGGTCCAGCACGCACACCGTGGCGTCGGCCGCGCCCGCGCACAGCACGTCCCTGGCGATCCGCACCGACTCGCCGTCGGCGCGCCGGGCCATCGGATCGATCACGATGAGCACCTGTTCGCCTCCCGGCAGTCTGTCCCGTAAGCTCGCTGTGCAAGAGCCCCTGTCGCGATTGCGCCAGGGGTTTCGTCGGTCCGGGGCAGCACTCTCGTAGCTTCCCCGCTCGAAAGGGGTGTACGCCTGTGCCCGCACTTGTGCTGCTCGGTGCTCAGTGGGGTGACGAGGGCAAAGGCAAGGCCACCGACCTGCTCGGCGGTTCCGTGGACTACGTGGTCCGGTACCAGGGGGGCAACAACGCCGGCCACACCGTGGTCGTGGGCACCGAGAAGTACGCGCTGCACCTCCTGCCCTCGGGCATCCTCTCCCCCACCTGCACCCCGGTGATCGGCAACGGCGTCGTGGTGGACCTGAAGATCCTCTTCGCCGAGCTCGACGGCCTCACCGCGCGCGGCATCGACACCTCCCGCCTGCTGATCAGCGGCAACGCCCACCTCATCACGTCGTTCCACCAGACCCTCGACAAGGTGACCGAGCGCTTCCTCGGCAAGCGCAGGATCGGCACCACCGGACGCGGCATCGGCCCGGCCTACGCCGACAAGGTCAACCGGGTGGGCATCCGCGTGCAGGACCTGTTCGACGAGTCGATCCTGCGGCAGAAGGTCGAGGCCGCCCTCGACTACAAGAACCAGGTCCTCGCCAAGCTGTACAACCGCAGGGCGATCGGCCCCGAGGCGGTCGTCGAGGAGCTGCTCGGCCACGCCGAACGCCTCGCCCCGTACGTCACCGACACCGCCCTCGTGCTCAACCGGGCGATCGACGCCGGCAAGGTCGTCGTCTTCGAGGGCGGCCAGGGCACGCTGCTCGACGTCGACCACGGCACCTATCCGTTCGTGACGTCCTCCAACCCGACGGCCGGCGGCGCCTGCACCGGCTCCGGCGTGGGCCCCACCCGCATCGGCCGGGTCATCGGCATCCTGAAGGCGTACACCACGCGCGTGGGCGCCGGCCCGTTCCCCACCGAGCTGCACGACGCGGACGGCGAGCGGCTGCGCACCGTCGGCGGCGAGTTCGGCGTCACCACGGGGCGCACCCGCCGCTGCGGTTGGTTCGACGCCGTGATCGCCCGCTACGCGACGCGGATCAACGGGCTGACGGACTTCTTCCTCACCAAGCTCGACGTCCTCACCGGCTTCGAGCGCATCCCGGTCTGCGTGGCGTACGAGATCGACGGCCGGCGCGTCACCGAGCTGCCGTACAGCCAGAGCGACTTCCACCACGCCCAGCCGGTCTACGAGTACCTGCCGGGGTGGAGCGAGGACATCTCCAAGGCCCGGTCCCTCGGCGAGCTGCCGCCCGCGGCACGGGAGTACGTCCGGGCCGTGGAGGAGATGTCCGGCGCGCCGGTCTCGGCGATCGGGGTCGGTCCCGGTCGGGACGAGACGATCGAGATCCGGTCGTTCCTCTGACCACTGCGGTGACACCGACGACTCCGGTGACACCGACGGCTCCGGTGACACCGACGACTCCGGTAACACCGATGACCCTGGCAACACCGCGGTCCGCTCACACCTCCGTCGACGCCGCGGTCAGAAGTACGCCTCCCAGTCGGCGGTGAACTCCTCGTCGGTCGCGTCCAGCCGCTGGAACCTCAGCTCGTAGGAGAACTCGGCGGTGATGAAGCGGGACGTGACCTCGTAGGCGGGCAGCGGCTCGCAGGAGCCGTCGGTGACCTCACCGGGGCCGAAGAGCGCGACCTCGCCGCCGGTCGTGCCCGAGACGATCTGCGCCTCCCACTCACACTCCTCGTTGGTGTAGGTGGCGGCCAGGTCGCCGACGGCGGCGATCGTCTCGATGGAGATGTCGAGGTTGCCGTAGGGGCTCTCGGCGGTGAACTGGCCCATGTGGCTGCTGGGCATGGCGTCCTCCTCCGCGTCGGTCGCCCGCTCCATCACCGCCGTGAGGCCCTCCTCGGGGTTGGTCCACAGGACGCTGTCGTCGCTCTGGAGCTCCAGCGTCTGCTCGCCGTAGGCGCCGCACTCGGCGGTCGAGGGGACGGCGCCGGTGATCTCGCTCGTGACGGTGATGGTCTCGCCGTCGATGGACACCAGCTCGCCGGTGCCCAGGCACAGCAGCTCGGCGTGGAGGTTCCACGTGGTGGCGACGGTCTGGCCCGCGGCCCCGGTCGCGATCTCCATGCGGCGGAAGGTGCCGACCTCCTCGCCGCTCGCGTCGGTGATCTGTCCCTCCCAGGCGCCGACGAGGTCCTCGGGCACGGTGTCGGTCGGCTCCTGGGTGGTCGGGTCGTCCGTCGGCTCCTCGGTGGTGGGGTCGTCGGTCGGCTCGTCCGTCGGGTCCTGGGTGGCCGTGGGGGTCGGGTCCCCGCCCCCGCCACCGGCCTGCTCGTCGCCGCCCGCGGACAGGGCGACGATCGTGACGCCGACGATCAGGGCGATCGCGGCCACCGCGGCGGCCACCACGATCCACATCGTGCGGTTCCTGTCCCCGCCCTGCGGCCCCCGGGGTCCCTGCGGTGCCACGCTCGGGTGGTAGGGGGAGGAGGCGCCCCCCGGCGGCGTGGCGCCGTAGCCCGGGGTGGGGGAGGTCTGCTGCGGGTAGCCGTACCCGGCCGCCGGGTAGCCGTAGCCGCCCTGCGCGCCGACCGCGGGCGCGGAGGTCTGGGTCTGCCCGTAGGGCGGGCTGACCGGGGTGGGCGGCGGCGACGGCTGGGGTGACGGTTGGGGCGACGGCGGCGGTGACGGCTGGGCCGCGGGAGGCGGCGGTGAGGGAACGGGGGAGGGCGGCGCGCTCGGCGGCGGCGTCGTCGGCGGGGCCACGGACGGCGGGGGCGTGGTCGGCGGCGCGGCGGGCGGCGGGCTCATCGTCGGGGGCGGTGGCACGGTCGGCATGGCCGGCGGCGGCGCCGTGACCGGGAACGGCGGGGCCGTCAGCGGGTCCTCCGAGTCCAGCAGCTCCATGGCGTGCCGGCCCAGCGTCGCCACCAGGGCGCCGGGCAGCCACGGCTCCCGGTCGTCCGCCTCGCCGTCCTCGCCCTCCGCGCCGGGCGCCTCGGTCCACTCCTGGAGCTGGTCGAGGCTGGGGCGCTGGGTGGGCTCGGGCGCCAGGCAGGCCTCGACCAGCCGGCGTATGCCCTCCGGCACGCCGTCGAGGTCCTTCTCGTCCTGCACGATGCGCAGCATCAGCGCCGTCATGGCGCTGTTGGCGTCCCCGAACGGGGTGCGTCCCGTGGCGGCGAAGGTCAGCACCGAGCCGAGGCAGAAGATGTCGCTGGCGGGGGTCACCGTCTCGCCGCGGCACTGCTCGGGGGACATGAAGCCGGGGGAACCCACGGCGGCGCCGGTGCGGGTCAGCCCCTCGCCGCTGGCCTCCAGCGCGCGGGCGATGCCGAAGTCGATGACGCGGGGGCCGTCGATGGTGACCAGCACGTTCGACGGCTTCAGGTCGCGGTGGACCAGGCCGGCGCCGTGAATCGCCTTCAACGCCCGGACCAGGCCGCCCGCGAGGATGCGCAGGGTCCGCTCGGGCAGGTTGCCGTAGGCGCTGGTGACCACCTCGTGGAGGGAGGGGCCCGCGACGTAGCCCGTGGCCACCCACGGCGTCTCGGCCTCCGTGTCGCCGCCGAGCACCGGGGCGGTGAACTCGCCGCCGACGCGGCGGGCCGCCTCGACCTCCTGCTTGAACCGCTGCCGGAACTCCGGCTGCCGGGCGAGCTCCGGCTGCACCAGCTTCACCGCGACGGTGCGGCCCCGGTCGGAGCGAGCGAGGTACACGCTGCCCATGCCGCCCGCGCCAAGCTTCGCCAACAGCCTGTACTGGCCCACGCGTTGAGGGTCCGTAGGCCCGAGCGGTTTCATGTCCTGCTCTCCTTCGCTCTGCTAAGCCTCATGAGGATAGGGGCGACCCCGCGCACCTGGGAGGACAGAGGCCGAACCGTGATCGGTTCCCGGCGGGAGCCGGGCGTGGCCGAGCCGTGGCTCAGTCGTTGTAGACCGGGTACGGCTGCTCGTGGGGACCGGTGGTCCACAGGATCTGGAGGGTGCCGTCGGACTCGACCCAGGCCCAGGAGCTGGCGGCCGGGCTGCACTCCTCGCTGCTCTGGTCCTCGATCAGGATCTCGGGGGAGAGCAGGACCCGCTCGCCGTCCACGCCGGCGATCCGGTTCTCGGTGACGCAGGTGGTCTCGTCCCGGGTGAACGACCACCACATGACGGTGTCGCCGACCGCGCCCTGCTGGAGGGTGACCTCGTCGAGGCCGTTCTCGACCTCGTCGGTCGTGTACGCGTCGTACCAGGAGCCGACGAGGGACGACGGGACGAGCTGGTCCCCGCCCTGGCCCGAGGAGCCGAGCGTGGCCTCCTGCTCGCCGCCGCCGCTCCACAGCATCTCGCCGCCGCTGCTGAGCTCCAGCGTCTGGACGTTGGGGTTGTCGCGGCAGGTGGCCTGCGCCTCGGACTCCGGCACGCTGCTGGTGGCGACCTCGGTGTAGCTGAGGAGGTTGTCCTCGAAGGACTCCAGGCGCATCTCGTAGAAGCACGTCGTGTCGAAGTACGTGACGGTCGAGGTGCCGATGGCCTCGCCCGTCGCGCCCTGCTGGATGTCGAAGAACAGGGCCTTCCAGCCGTCCTCGCCCTGCGAGCCGTACTCGCCGTACCAGGCGCCGAGGTAACCGTCGGCGATGGGGGTCTCCGGGGGCGTGGTGTTCCCGCCGCTGCCGCCGTTGTCCCCGCCGCCGTTGTCTCCGCCTTCGCTGCTGCCGCCGTTCGCGCCGGGCCGTTCGTTCTCGTCGCCGCCGGAGAGGGCGACGGCCCCGACCACCGCGACGAGCGCGACCGCGGCGACGGCGGCCAGGGCGATGAACAGGGTGCGCCGCTGGCGCTGCTGGCCGGACGGGGGCGGCGTGCCGTAGGGCGAGGGCCCGTACGGGGAGGCCTGCTGCGGGTATCCGTAGCCGCCGGAGGGCGGGGACGCGGACGGGGACTGGGGCTGGGGCTGGGACGGGGGATACGGCGTGGCGGGGCCGTAGGGCGAGGCCATGGCGCCGGTGCCCGGACCCTGCTGGGCGTGGGGCGTGGGCTGCTGCGGCGCCTGCGGCTGTTGGGGCTGCTGTGGCTGGAGGGGCTGCGCCAGCTGCGTCGGCTCGTAGGGCTGCGTCGACGGGGAGGGCTGCGAGGGCGGCGGCGGGGAGGTCGGCAGGTCGACGCGGGGGATGTTCTGGGTCTCGGGGCTCTCCGAGTCCAGCAGCGAGACCGCCTCACGCCCGAGCTGGGCGACGAGCGACCCCGGCAGCCACGGCTCGCCGTCGGCCGCCGCGACGCCGCCCGCGCCCGGCGCCGGGTACCCGAGCAGGTCGTCCACGGTCGGCCGCTGTGCCGGGTCCTTGGCCAGGCAGGCGGATATGAGATGGCGGAGGCGCTCCGGGACGTCCGTCAGGTCCGGCTCCTCCTCGGCGATGCGGAAGAGCAGGACGTGCTGCCCGGAGTCCAGGTTGCCGAAGGGGGTGCGGCCGGTCGTCGCGAAGGCCAGCATCGTGCCCAGACAGAAGACGTCGCTGGCGGGGGAGAGCCGCTGGCCACGCACCTGCTCGGGGGACATGAAGCCGGGGGAGCCGACGGTGGCGCCGGTGCGGGTCAGGCCCTCACCCGGCGCGGTCTCCAGCGCGCGGGCGATGCCGAAGTCGATGACGCGGGGGCCGTCGATGGTGACAAGCACGTTCGACGGCTTCAGGTCGCGGTGGAGCAGCCCGGCGCCGTGGATGGCCTTCAACGCCTGCGCGAGACCGCCCGCCAGCAGCGTCACGGTCCGCTCGGGCAGCGGTCCGTGGTCGCGGGCGACGACCTGGTGGAGGGAGGGGCCGGCGATGTAGCCCGTGGCGACCCAGGGCGTGGCGGCCTGCGTGTCGGCGTCCAGCACGGGCGCGGTCCACTGGCCGCCGACGCGCTGGGCGGCGGTGATCTCCTGGGCGAAGCGCTGCCGGAAGTCGGGCTCCTGCGCCAGCTGGCCGATGATGGTCTTGACCGCCACCGTCCTGCCGCGGTCGGAACGGGCGAGGTAGACCGTGCCCATGCCGCCCTCGCCGAGCCGGGCCAGCAGGCGGTACGGGCCTATCCGGTGTGGGTCCTGCGGCGTCAGCGGTTCCATTTGGGCGGACTCCCCCCCGTTTCGAACAGAGTGCGTCTCTTCCAGACGTCACGAGAATAGGGTGCGGTTCCTCCGGCGGAGCACGCGCCTCCGGATCGTGTGCTGTCCGTGGTGGGTGTCCCCCTCGTGGGAGCGCCGCACCCCCGTCCCGCGTTCCCCCGGGGAGGTCGTACCTCGCAGGCAGGATAGAGGCCGTGTGTCCAGACCGTGAGTGGCCTTCACGTTGTAAGACTGTCACAGATCGGCAGGCGGTTCGGTCACGGACAGCTCGTCGAGGGCGCGGCTCAGGCGGGTGAGGGCGTCGAGGACGGCGGCGAACTCCGCCTCGCCCCCGAGGGCCCGGCTCAGGCGGGCGGCGAGCTCCCGGTGACCCGGGTCGATCCGGGTCACCGCCTCCCGCCCGGCGGCCGTGGGCGCCAGCAGCTTGGCGCGGCGGTGGGCGGGGTTGGGCTGGTACGTGGCGAGGCCGCGTTCGACGAGCAGGTCGGCGACGCGCTGCACGCTCTGCCGGGTGATGCCCATGACCCGCGCTATCCCGGCGACGGGCAGCGGCTCGCGGAGGACCGCGCCCAGCACCTGCCACCAGGCGGCCGTCAGCCCGGCGGGCGCGGCCAGCCGCTCGGCCACGGCCAGGAACTTCCCGTTGAGCCCGAAGGTGGTCAGGGCGGTGCCGGACAGCAGCTCCTGCTCGCGGTCGCCCGCCTCGCGTCGCCCGGCCGCCGTGTCCCGCGGGACGTCCCGCGCGCCGTCCGTCCCCGTGCGCTCCGCTCGGCTCACGCCGCGCCCCGTTCGCCCTCGTGCCGCTCGCCCCGCGCCTGCTCGCCCGCCGCCTGCTCGTGCGCGGCGAGGACCGCGTACGCCGAGGCGTCGGAGTGCGCGAAGAGACGGAACCAGGCGTCGAGGACCTTCGGCTCGAAGACGTCGAGCCGGTCGAGGATCTCGCGGGCGAACGCCTCGGGCTCGGTGGGCCCCGCCGTGATCAGGTCCCCGTCCGTGACGGCGTCCGCCTCGCGGTAGTGGGCGGCCCCCGCGTAGCCCGTCGCGGCCAGCGCCTCGGGCGCCCCGGCTGTGTGGGCGCGGTCGTCGAGCAGACCCTCCCGCGCCAGCCCGCCGACGGCGCCGCAGATCGCGGCGACGGGCACCCCGCCCGCCAGGAAGGCGCGGGCCACCTGGGCGAACGGCGCCAGCGTCTCCCCCGTCTCCCACAGCTCGGCGCCCGGCAGGATCAGCAGCGCGCTGCCGGCCGGACCGAGCTCGTAGAGGGCGCGGTCGGGCAGCACGCGGAGCCCGCCCATCGTGGTCACGGGCTCGCGGCGGGGGCCGACGGTGACCACGCGGTAGCCCTGGCCGCGCAGCGCGGTGGTGGCGTGGCCCGTCTCCCAGTCGGCCATCGTGTCGTAGACGGCCAGGTGGACGGTGCGGGAGGAGGCGGTCGGGACGTCGGTGGCTGCGTTGTGTGTCATGGCAGCATGCTGTCAAAACGACAGCCTGCTGTCAAGTGTGGCGGGGGTCTGTACGCTGACTGACGTGATTCAACGGAGCACGCTGCGGGAACAGCTCGCCGAGGCGCTGCGGGAGGAGATCCTGGCCGGACGCCTCGCGCCCGGCGGCGAGTTCACCGTCCGGGAGATCGCCGAGCAGTACGGCGTCTCGGCGACTCCCGTCCGCGAGGCCCTGGTCGACCTCTCCGCCCAGGGGCTGCTGGAGGTCGAGCAGCACCGCGGCTTCCGGATACGGCAGTACACGCTCGCGGACTTCCGGCACATGGTCGACGCCCAGACCCTCGTCACCAAGGGGATACTCCACCACCAGCCCGCCCTCACCCTGCCGGGTGCGGTGCCCGAGGCGTTCACCTCGATACGCCGCCGTGCCCACGCCGCGCGGGAGGCGGCGCTCGCGGGCGACCTGGACGTCCTCATCGCCTACGACCTGCGCTTCTGGCGGGAGCTCGCCGCCCTCCTCGGCAACCCGCACGTCAGCGAGTTCCTCGACCGGCTCCGGGTCCGCTGCTGGGCCTTCGCCGTACCGCTGCTGCGCGGCGTCGTGCCCGGATCGAGCCGGTACGGGGGCGGGCTGGCGGGGCGGCTGTGGGCGGACCATCCCGAGCTGGCCGACGTCGTGGAGCGGCGCGACTTCGAGGCGACGGAACGGCTGTTGCGTGAACACCGGGCCCACTCCCTCGCGCTGGCCGCCGAGCTCACCGACTCCTGACGGGCGGCCACGCCACCGGTCACGTCGCTCCCGGGCGGCCGCGCGGCGGGCTCGGCCCGTCCGCCCCGACACGGCGCGCGCCACAGGCATTACCCTGACTCCCACGCGTGGCCCCGAGCCCCCACCGAGCCGTCGTCCCCGAGCCGTGCTTCGCGCCGTGTCCGACGCGACCCGCCGCCTCCCGAGTCGAGAGTGAGCCTTTCGTTGGCCTGTGACCTGTGGCTCGTCCCGCTCGTCGACGTGCTGTGCCACAGCCCGGAGAACCCGTTCGCCGAGGAGATCGCCCTCTACGACCGCGCGCTCGCGGACGCCGGGCTGCCCCCCGTGCCCATCCACGCCTACGTCCCCGGCGTCTCCGGCTCCGTCGCCCCCGTCGCCGGCTTCGACTACGCGGCCCTGCACCTGTTGCGCCGCGCGTACCTGCTCCATCTCAGCGGACTGCCCGTCACCCCGGCCGACGAACTCGACGGCGACTACCAGCAGCTGCTGGAGATGTTCGAGACCGCCGCCCAACAGGCCCACCTCGTCTGGCACTTCGACCACGCCGGCTGCTACGTGCCGCTGGACTTCGCGTATCCGCTGGTCAACGACGTGCTGCTGGCCAGCGGCGGCCCGCTGGGCTCCAGCCACGGCCTGCTGCGCGAACTCCACACGGTGGCCCCCGTCATCGGCATCGACCCGAACAACCCACCGCCCGCGCCCGCGCCGCCGGAACGTCCCACGCGTCTGGAGGAGCCCGCCGTGCCCGCGCCGTCCCCCGACGCGGGACCGTTCGCCCGCGAACGCCACGTCTGGCTCGGCCTCCACGCCGCGGCCACGCGCAGCCTCGCGCAGGGCGCGATGATCGTCTTCAGCTAGCGCGGAGGCGCCGAGGAACGCGGGCGCGCGGGCGCGCGGGGACCCCTCCCGCCGGCGTGCCGCGAAACTGGCCGCGCCCCCGTGGACGTCCTCACGGGCGCACCCGCCGTCTCCGGGCCCGTCGTCGGGTTCGGAAGAAACCGTCTGGGAGGACCGTGCCGCCATGGAATCGCTGACGCCCCACGACCCGCAGCGGATAGGCCGCTACCGCCTGGTGGGCAGGCTCGGCGGGGGCGGCATGGGCATGGTCTACGTCGCCCGCTCCGACCGGGGCCGCATGGTCGCCGTGAAGACGATCAGGTCCGAGCTGGCCCAGGAGCCGGACTTCCGACGGCGGTTCGCCCAGGAGATCACCGCCGCCCGACGCGTCGGCGGCCAGTGGACCGCGCCCGTGCTGGACGCCGACATCGACGCGGAGACGCCGTGGGTGGCCACCGGCTTCATCGCCGGCCCCTCCCTCTACCAGGTGGTCAGCGACCACGGTCCGCTGCCCGAGCGCACCGTCCGGCTGCTGGCCGGCGGCATGGCGCGGGCGTTGGAGGCCATCCACGGCGTGGGGCTGGTCCACCGCGACCTCAAGCCGTCGAACGTCCTGCTGACCCTCGACGGACCGCGCGTCATCGACTTCGGCATCGCCCGCGCCCTGGAGCGGGCGCCGGGGGAGACCATCACGCGGACGGGCTCGGTCGTGGGATCGCCCGGCTTCATGTCGCCCGAGCAGGTGCGCGGCCAACGGCTGTCGCCCGCCAGCGACGTGTTCGGTCTCGGCGCGCTCCTCGTCTTCGCCGCCTCGGGGCGCACGCCGTTCGGCGCGCTCGACACCGACCAGCACATTCTGATGTACCGGACGGTGGAGGACCGGCCCGACCTCGCGCTCGTGCCGGAGGGGCTGCACCCGCTGCTGAACGGGTGCCTGACCCGGCAGCCGGAGCAGCGCACCCCGCTGTCCGAACTCCTCGCCCATCCGGCGCCCGGCGGCGGGGAGGACCCGGGCCCGTGGCTGCCGGCGGAGGTCGTGGACCGGGTGGGACGGGACGCGGTGCTGCTGCTGGAGTCCGAGACGCCGAGGACCCGCGCCGTGCCGCGCCTGCCGGAGAAGGCGCGGCCCGACGCGGCGGGCCCGTCGGGCCAGGCGGGTGGATCGGCGGACCGGTCGCCGAACCGGTCGGCGGGTGGCTCGGCACAGGCCGGGACACCGAGCGCGGCCCACCAGCCCGCCCGGCCCGACGCCCCCGGCACCCCGCCGGAGCCCGCCTCCCCGCCGCCGTCCCCGTACGCCCCCGCCCCGGTCGCCGGGGCGGCGGTGGCGTCGCCGGGCGCCGCGAGCGCCGGCGGGCCGGGCAGCGGCCCCCGCTCGCCGCTCCCCGGCGGATTCGGCCCGCCGAGCGCCTCGGGCTTCGCCGCCTCGCCGTACGACCCCACCGCCCCCATGCCGCGCCCCGGCCGTGGCCGCCGCCGCGGCCTGCTGGCCGCGCTCGCGGCCGTCGTCGGCCTCGCGGTGCTGGGCGTCGTCGCCGTCGTGGCACTCAGCGGCGACGACGAGGGCACCCCCTCCGGCCAGGGCCAGGGCCAGGGGAACGGCTCGGCTGACGACGACCACGCAGCCGATACCGATACCGACGCCGACACCGAGGCCGATCCCGCCCCGGTCGCCGACGCGTTCCTCGGCACCTGGCAGGGCCAGTGGGGCACCCCGGGCCGCATGGGATGGAAGAACCTCTGGCTGGAGATCCACCAGGGCGTCGTCGGCGAGACGATCGGCGTCGCGACGGTCACCTACACCGACGAGACCTGCGTCTACGACGTGCGCCTGGAGTCCGCCTCCGACGACCGCCTCCGGTACACCGAGCACCTCGGCCACAGCGTGCCGGAGGCCGCCGTCCGGGAGAACTGCCGCGCCGACGGCACCGTCAAGACCCTGGAGCTCCAGAACGACGGCGCGCTGGCCTGGGGCAACGCCGACCAGCAGGCCAGCCTTCAGCCCGTCGAGGTCGACACCGCCAGCCTCGTCCCCGCGTCCCTGGTGGGTTCCTGGCACGACGAGTTCGAGACCGACGAGGAACGGAACAACGTCGACGACGTCACCATCGAGCAGGGCGGGATCGGCGACACGGTGATGCGGTGGGCGTGGACCCGCGGCGACCTCCACTGCGTCGCCGAGAACCAGCTGGCGGCCGTGGACGGCGACCGGATCCTCCTCTCGCCCGACATCCTGCTGCCCGAGGACAGCGACAGCGACTGCTCGCCGGCCGACAACACCGCCTGGCTGTGGGTGGACGACGGCGGCGTCCTGCGTCTGGTCTGGACCGACGAGCCCGACGAGGAGCCCTACGAGATCGAGAACGACTGACGCGCGACGACTGACGCGCGACGACGGGCGCGCGACGACGGGCGTCGGCACGGCCGCCCACGGGACCAGGCCGGGGCGGACGGGTGAGGGCCTAAGCTGCCGGTGTGCGAGTCCTTGTCATCGGCGGCGGCGCCCGCGAACACGCCCTGTGCCACGCCCTCTCCCGTGACCCCCAGGTCACCGCCCTGCACTGCGCCCCCGGCAACGCCGGCATCGCCGAGCTCGCCGAGACGCACGAGGTCGACGCCGTCGACGGCGAGGCCGTGGCCGCGCTCGCGCGGCGGCTGGACGCCGGCCTCGTCGTGGTCGGCCCCGAGGCGCCCCTCGTGGCCGGGGTCGCGGACGCGGTGCGCGCGGCGGGCATCCCGTGCTTCGGCCCCTCGGCCGACGCCGCCCGCCTGGAGGGCAGCAAGGCGTTCGCCAAGGAGGTCATGGCGGCCGCCGGCGTCCCCACGGCCCGCGCGTACGTCTGCACCACGCCGGAGGAGGCCGCCGAGGCGCTGGACGCCTTCGGGCCGCCGTACGTGGTGAAGGACGACGGGCTGGCGGCCGGCAAGGGCGTCGTCGTCACCGAGGACCTGGCGCACGCCCGCGAGCACGCGGCGGCGTGCGAGCGCGTGGTCATCGAGGAGTACCTCGACGGGCCCGAGGTCTCGCTCTTCGCCGTCACCGACGGCGAGACCGTCGTCCCGCTCCAGCCGGCACAGGACTTCAAGCGCGCGCACGACGGCGACCTCGGCCCCAACACCGGCGGCATGGGCGCCTACTCCCCGCTGCCCTGGGCCGACCCGAAGCTCACCGACGAGGTGGTGGCGACGGTCGTGCAGCCCACCATCGACGAGCTGCGCCGCCAGGGCACGCCGTTCGCCGGCCTGCTCTACGCCGGCCTCGCCCTCACCTCGCGGGGCATGCGGGTGGTGGAGTTCAACGCCCGCTTCGGCGACCCGGAGACCCAGGCCGTGCTGGCCCGGCTCCGCACCCCGCTGGCGGGGCTGCTGCACGCCGCCGCCGTCGGCGCCCTCGCCGACGCCCCGCCGCTGCGGTGGAGCGAGGACGCCGCGGTCACGGTCGTCGTGGCCGCCCAGGGGTATCCGGAACGGCCGCGCACCGGGGACGTGATCGAGGGGCTCGCGGACGTCGCGGCGACGGACGCGCCGGACGCGTACGTGCTCCACGCGGGGACGCGCCGGGAGGCGGACGGACGGGTCGTGAGCGCCGGCGGGCGGGTGCTGTCGGTGACGGCCACGGGGCCAACGCTCGCGGCGGCGCGGGAACGGGCCTACCGCGCGGTGGGGCGCGTCCGGCTCGACGGCTCGCACCACCGCACGGACATCGCCGCCACGGCGGCCGAGGCCCAGTCCGCCGCGGCCGACACCGTCGAGACGGCCTGACTGTTCGACGCTCGAACCGTTCGACGTTCGAACTGCTCGCGCCCCGAACCGCTCGCGTATCGGTCGCGACGCGACCGGACCGACCGCGGACCGATCGTGGACCGATTACGGACCGGTCGCGGACCGGCGAGGGGCGCTAGCGTCTTTTGCCGCGTCGCGCGACAAGCTCTGCCCAAGGCCCCTCCATCGGGTGATCGATGGCCCGAGCTGCTGACGGCCCCCGCGCGCCCCAACTAGGGTGCGGCGCAAGCCGCGTCCACGTCGCCGCGGCCGCCGCCGGCGCCGCTCTGGTGCGGTCGGCTCAGCGCGCGTTGCGCTGTCAGTGGCGGGTGCCACAGTGGTGAGCAGTGGTTCGGAAGCTCGACGAGCGAGTCGGCGTGGAGGGCGGAGGGCAGCGGCATGGTGCGGCGCGATGGCATCCACCCCGCGCGGTTTCACGCGCTCGCCGTCCTCCGCGTGCGCGACGGGGCGCTCGCGCTCGCCCTGCTCCCCGCCGCCGTGGCGGTGGTGCTCGCGGTGGGCGGTGCCCCGCCCGTCGCGCGCTGGTCCGTGGCGGCGCTCGCGGCGCTCGTCCTCGCCCTGGCGGTCGCCGTCGCCGCCGTCACCGCCTCCTCGCGCCCGGCCGTCACCCCCACGGTGCGGCTCAGCGAGCGCGCCGCCCCCGCGTTGCACGAGCTGGTGCGGGAGCTCGCCGAGCGGCTCGACGTGCCGCCCCCGGGGGCCGTCGCCCTCACCCCCGACTGCGACATGTGGCTGGAGGAGCCCGCCCCGGGGGCCGGTCGGCAGGGCGGCGGGGAGCCGGGGCCGACGCTCGTCATAGGCTCGCCGTTCCTGTGGTGGATGCGCGTCGGCGAGCTGCGCGCCCTGCTGGCGCCCGTCGTCGCCGGCACCGGGCCATCGGCCCACCCCGACATCGCCGCCGCCCGCCGCCTGGTCCGCGCCTGGGACGCCACGATCACGCTCGCGGCGGGCGCGTCCGCCGCCCGCCATCCGGCGCGCCGCCTCGCCGCCCTCGTCGCGCGCCGGTTGCTGCGCGCCGCCGGGAGCAGCGCGGGCGAGATGGAGCGCGCCGTGGCGGGCGCCGCCTCCGCCCGCGCCCAGACCGTGGACTACGGCCTGCGGATCGTCGCCCAGGAGCAGGTCGGCCTGGCGTACGCGGGCTGGGACCGCCTGCTGACCCGGGTGGCGCTGCCCGCCTGGCGGACCGGCCGCTGGCCGCGGCACCTCGACGCCGGGGTCGTCGCCGCCCTGACCGAGCTCTCGCGCCGGGACCGGCTCGCCGAGGGCTTCGCCGTCCGGCTCGCCGAGCGGCCCGCCTCCGAGCTGCTGCGCGATCCCGTCCTGGTCGACGAGGAGATCTCCCTGCTCGCCGCCCGTCTCTTCCACGGCATACCGGAGGGGGAGGCGGGGGAGTGGGAGCCGGTGGACTGGCAGGCGTATCCGGACGAGGTCGTCGAACGCCTGTGGCGGGACCGCGCCGCGCGGCTCTTCGCCGCGTTGGACGTGGCCGAGACGCCCACCCTCGCGTGCGCCGTGGACCGGCTGGCCCAGGCGCCGGGGGACGCGGCGCGCGCGGCGCTCGCGGCCCGCCTCGGCGTCCAGCAGGCCGTCGCCGCGCCACCGGGAGGCGCCGCGCACGGCGCGTCCCCACCGGGTGGCCCTCCGCTGTTCCCGCTCCAGCCGCCCCGCTCGGAACAGGAGCTGCTCGCCGAGCATCTCGCCGCGGCGATCTGCTGCGCCGCCACGGACACCACGGCCGCGGCGCCCGGTCTCGACTGGCTCGACGGGCCCGTGCTGGTGGCCGACGGCCGCACCCGCCACGACCTGCGCGCCCCCGTCCACAGCCTTGTGGACGACGGGGACCCGGGGCCGCTGCGCGCCTGGTTCACCGCCGCGGGCATCCGCCCGGACAAGCCGATCCGCCTCCTCTGACCCCCGGTCCTCCCGCCCGGGACGGAACCGTCGCGTCACACGCCGCGAGCGCACACCAACAAGCTCCGGCCAATCAACGACGAACGGTGACCGGACGCGTGCGAGATGTGATGTCCTGTACCGGTGAGCACCGAGCGGACCGGCCCCTCGTCCCAGCCGCCGCGCGCCCGACGCTGGGAGGCGGGCCCCGTGACCGACGCGGCCCTCGACCCCCGAGGACAGGGCCCCCTGCCCTGGCTGCGCGGCAGCGAGCACTACTTCTGCCACGACGGCCAACTCGGCCCCTGGCGGCCACCGTCCGCACCCCCGCGCGCGTCCTCGTCCCGGACCGACCGCGGCACCCGGCCGCGCCACTCTCCCGGGCCCCGCATGGCCGACGACGTGGCCTGCCAGATCAAGGGCTTCACCCCCCAGAGCTCCGTCGCCCCCGGCGAACCCCTCGACTTCCGCGTCACCGTGACGCCGCCGCAGGAGTTCACCATCGACGTCTACCGCATCGGCCACTTCGCGGGCGACGGCGCCCGGCACCTGCTCCGCAGCCCCCGCCTGATGGGACTGAGCCAGCCCGCGCCCCTGGTCGCCGACCGCACCGTCTCCTGCCACCACTGGTGGCTCTCCTGGCGCCTCCAGATACCGGACGACTGGCGTCCGGGCGCCCACGTCGCGGTCCTGACCACCGCGGACGGCCGCTTCCGCTCCCACGTGCCGTTCACCGTCCGCGACGACCGCCCCGCCGACCTGCTCCTGCTGCTGCCCGACGTCACCTGGCAGGCGTACAACCTCTTCCCCGAGGACGGCCGCTCCGGCGCCAGCCTCTACCACGCCTGGGACGAGCACGGCCGCCTGCTCCACGAGCCCGAGGCCGCCCGGACCCTCAGCTTCGACCGGCCGTACGCCGGCGCCGGCCTCCCGCTGTACGCCGGCCACGCCTACGACTTCATCCGCTGGGCCGAGCGCTACGGCTACGACCTGGCGTACGCCACCGGCCGCGACCTCCACGCCGGCCGCGTGACCCCCTCCCGTTACCGCGGCCTGGTCTTCCCCGGCCACGACGAGTACTGGTCGGTGCCGATGCGCCGGGCGGTCGAGGCCGCCCGCGACGCCGGCACCTCCCTGGTCTTCCTCTCCGCCAACACCATGTACTGGCAGGTCAGCCTCGCCCCGCTGCCCTCGGGCGACCCCGACCGGCTGCTGTGCTGCCGCAAGAGCCAGGGACCGGGACGCCCCCTGCTCTGGCGCGAGCAGGGCGAGCCGGAGCAGCTCCTCCTCGGCGTCCAGTACGCCGGCCGCGTGGCCGAGCCCGAGCCGCTCGTGGTGCGCAACGCCGACCACTGGCTGTGGCTGGCCACCGGCGCCCGGGAGGGCGACGAGCTTCCCGGCCTCGTCGCCGGCGAGGCCGACCGGTACTTCCCGCGCGCGCCGCTGCCGCCCTACGCCAGCCGCATCCTCCTCTCGCACTCCCCCTACCGCGACCCCACCGGAGTCCGCCGCCACCAGGAGACCTCGCTCTACCAGGCCGAGAGCGGCGCCTGGGTCTTCGCCTCCGGCACCTTCGCCTGGTCACCCGCGCTCTCCCGACCCGGCCACACCGACCCCAGGATCCAACGTGCCACCGCGAACCTGCTCGACCGCATCTGCAAACACGACTGAGGAGACGGCGCGCACTCCGGCCCTCCGGGCCGCCCCCACACGGCACCCGCCGTGTCCGACCCGCCCGCTTCCGCCCGCTTCCGCTGCGGGACAATGGAGTGCGCCGCCACGATTCACCCGCTTCACCACCTCATCAGCCCACGCGTCGTCAGGAGGCACGGTGCCAGGATTCGTCGAGACGCCCGAGCCGGTTCAGGTGCCGGGACTTGTGCACCTGCACACCGGAAAGGTCCGCGACATCTACCGCACGGGGACGGGAGACCTCGTGCTGGTCGCCAGCGACCGCGTCTCCGCCTACGACTGGGTGCTGTCCACCCAGATCCCCGACAAGGGCCGGATCCTGACGAGGCTCTCCCTCTGGTGGTTCGACCAACTCGCCGACCTCGTCGACAACCACGTCGTCTCCACCGAGCTCCCGCCCGGCGCCCCCGCCGACTGGGCGGGCCGCACCACGGTGGTGCGCGCCCTCACCATGATCCCCGTCGAGGCCGTCGCCCGCGGGTACCTCACCGGCTCGGGCCTGGAGGAGTACGAGCAGCACCGCACCGTGTGCGGACTCGCCCTCCCTCCCGGGCTCGTCGACGGCTCCGAGCTGCCCGCCGCCATCTTCACACCCGCGACGAAGGCGGCCGTCGGCGAGCACGACGAGAACGTCTCCTACGAGGAGGTCGCCCGCAAGGTCGGCGCCGAGACCGCCGCCCAGCTGCGACAGGTCACCCTCGCCACCTACTCCCGCGCCCGCGACGTCGCCCGCGACCGCGGCATCATCCTCGCCGACACCAAGTTCGAGTTCGGCCGCGTCGGCGACGGCGGCCCCGAGCAGCCGCTGATCCTGGCCGACGAGGTGCTGACCCCCGACTCCTCCCGCTTCTGGCGCAGGGACGAGTGGCAGCCGGGCCGACGGCAGAACCCCTACGACAAGCAGCTGATCCGAGACTGGCTCGCCTCCCCCGCCTCCGGCTGGGACCGCACGGGCGACACCCCGCCCCCGCCGCTGCCCGAGGAGATCGTGGCCGCCACCCGCGACCGCTACGCCGAGGTCTACCGCATGCTGACCGGCATGCCCTGGGATTACGCCTCGCGCGTCTGAGCGCCCCCACGGCCGGGACAACGGCCGGCGCGCCACGCCCCCCGTCCGTGGCGCGCCGCCCCCGCCGCGGCCGGGCCGCCTCACGCGCCCCTCGCCGCCTCCTCCAGCCCCCGTACGTCGATCTTCACCATCCCGTACAGGGCCCGCGTCACGCGCTCCGTCGTCGCCGCGTCGGCGCCGCTGAGCAGCTCCTCCAGCCGCGTCGGCACGATCTGCCAGGACACCCCGTACCGGTCCTTCAGCCAGCCGCACTGGACCGCCCGGCCGCCGTCGGCCGTCAGCCGCTCCCACAGCCGGTCGACCTCCTCCTGCGTCTCACAGCGCACCTCGAAGGAGACCGCGTCGTTGAAGGGGTCGTGCGGGCCGCCGTTGAGCGCCGTGAAGCGCTGCCCCGCCAGCTGGAAGGCGACGAGCATCACCGACCCGGGCTCGCCGGGACCGGCCTCCCCGTAGTGCTGGGTCTCCAGCACCCGCGCGTCCTCGAAGAGCGAGGTGTACAGCGCGACGGCCTCCTCGGCCTGGTTCTCGAACCAGAGACAGGGTGTGATCTTCTGCGAGATCCTCATGCGTCCTCCTCGACGAACGGCCCTCACCGGGCCCACCGAGAGGGCAGACCCCCGAGGCGACGAGAACTCATCGGCGCGCGAGAACGCGTCACGCGCGGAGCCGGAACACGAGGAGGACGTGGCCGGAACACGCGGTCGGAACACGAGGAGGGAACGCGCCGGAACACGACACCGGAACACGACGAAGGACCCGGCCCAGGGACCGGGTCCTTCACAGCGAGCGGACGACGAGATTCGAACTCGCGACCCTCACCTTGGCAAGGTGATGCTCTACCAACTGAGCCACGTCCGCACGACGGACACTGTACCTCAGGACGTGATGGACAGTGCCTGGAGCGGGTGACAGGAATCGCACACTGCGCCTCCCTCTTGGAAAGAGGGTGTTCTGCTACTGAACTACACCCGCGTGACGTCCGGGCTCCGAAGTCGGTACCCGCGGCGCGCTCCAGACTCTATCCGATCTCCAGGGGCAACTGGCAAGTCGGTGCGGTCGTCGGCGAGGCGCGACTCAACGAGCGGTGGGGTGGGCCTCGTTGAACGCGTCGTAGACCTTCTTCGGAATGCGGCCGCGGGCCGGGACGCCGAGCCCGTTCGACTCCGCCCACGCGCGGACCGCGCGGGGGTCGGGCGCGATCTCGGTGTGGTGGAACGTCTTGCCGGACTTCGCCCGCTTACGTCCTGCTTGCACGAAGGGCGCGAGTGCTGTCCGGAGCTTCTCCGCGTTGTCCGAGCTGAGATCGATCTCGTAGCTCTTGCCATCGAGTCCGAAGGCGATCGTTTCTGACGCTTCTCCACCATCGATGTCATCGGAGAGTGTGACCACTACGCGTTGTGCCACGGATATCGGTCCTTTCAAGAGGATCGCAGCACGTGGGCGGCGCCGCGAGCACCGCGCTGACGTGCGGCGATGCCGAAGCTCCCGGGGAAGGGGAGGTTCGTTCCCTTATTTGTACTGCCGATGGCTCTCTAAAGCAGTTTTACCCCCGCTTGGAGAAGCCCTACGCGCGACTTTACGTTTCCGGTCGTGATTCTTGGAAGGGTTTTTCGCCACGAGATCGGAACGTGACCGAGCACACGGGTGATCTACGCGAGTAGATTTCGTGGCCCGGTACGCTGTGCCTGCAACGTCCACCCGTGTAACGCACCAGCGGGAGTACCAGTGGCTCGCGTCGTCGTCGAGGTCATGCTCAAGCCGGAGATCCTCGACCCCCAAGGTCAGGCGGTACATCGAGCCCTTCCCCGGCTCGGTTTCGAGGGCGTGAGGGACGTCCGCCAGGGCAAGCGCTTCGAGATCGACCTCGACGGTCCGGTCGACGACGCCGCCCTGGCCCGCATCCACGAGATGGCCAGCACCTTTCTGGCCAACACCGTGATCGAGGACTTCCGCGTCGTCGCCGTCGACCAGACCGCCGACCAGGCGTCCGACGCCCCCGGCGGCGCCGTGGCCGACATCCGGGAGACGGCGTGACCACCCGGGTCGGCGTCGTCACCTTCCCCGGCTCGCTCGACGACAGCGACGCCCGCCGCGCCGTCCGCCTCGCCGGCGCCGAGCCCGTCGCGCTCTGGCACCGCGACCGCGAGCTGCACCAGGTCGACGCCGTGATCCTCCCCGGCGGCTTCTCCTACGGTGACTACCTGCGCTGTGGAGCCATCGCCCGCTTCTCCCCCGTGATGGCCTCCGTCATCGACGCCGCCCGCGGCGGCATGCCCGTCCTCGGCATCTGCAACGGTTTCCAGGTGCTGTGCGAGGCCCACCTGCTGCCCGGCGCGCTGACGCGCAACGACCACCTCCACTTCGTCTGCCGCGACCAGAGGCTGCGCGTCGAGAGCACCGACACGCCCTTCACCTCCGCCTACACCGCCGGCCAGGAGATCACCATCCCCCTGAAGAACGGCGAGGGCGGGTACGTCGCCGACGAGCGGACCCTCGACGAGCTGGAGGCCACCGGCCGCGTCGTCGTCCGGTACCTCGACGTCAACCCGAACGGCTCACGCCGCGACATCGCCGGGATCCGCAACGAGGCGGGCAACGTCGTCGGGCTCATGCCCCACCCCGAGCACGCGGTCGAGCCCCTGACCGGCCCCACCACCGACGGCCTGGGCTTCTTCACCTCGATCCTCACGAAGCTGGTCTCCTGATGTCGCAGCCACAGCAGCCACAGCAGCCACAGCAGCAGCCGGTGTCCAAGCCGACGCTCGACACCGTCAAGCACGCCACCGACACCCCCGGCCTCTCCCAGCCCTGGGCCGAACTCGGCCTGAAGCAGGACGAGTACGAGCGCATCCGCGCGATCCTCGGCCGCCGCCCCACCGGGGCGGAGCTCGCCATGTACTCCGTCATGTGGTCGGAGCACTGCTCGTACAAGTCGAGCAAGGTCCACCTGCGGCAGTTCAGCGAGAAGGCCCCGGCCAACGACGCGCTGCTCGTCGGCATCGGCGAGAACGCCGGCGTCGTCGACGTCGGCCAGGGGTACGCCGTCACCTTCAAGGTCGAGTCGCACAACCACCCCTCGTACATCGAGCCGTACCAGGGCGCCGCCACCGGCGTCGGCGGCATCGTCCGCGACATCCTCGCCATGGGCGCCCGCCCCGTCGCCGTCATGGACCCGCTCCGCTTCGGCGCCGCCGACCACCCCGACACCCGCCGCGTGCTGCCGGGCGTCGTCGCAGGCGTCGGCGGCTACGGGAACTGCCTCGGCCTGCCGAACGTCGGCGGCGAGGTCGTCTTCGACCCCTGCTACCAGGGCAACCCGCTGGTCAACGCCCTGTGCGTCGGCGTCATGCGCCACGAGGACATCCACCTCGCCAAGGCCTCGGGCCCGGGGAACAAGGTCATCCTCTACGGCGCCCGCACCGGCGGCGACGGCATCGGCGGCGTCTCCGTCCTGGCCTCGGAGACCTTCGACGCGGCGGGCCGCCCCGCCAAGCGCCCCTCGGTGCAGGTAGGCGACCCGTTCCAGGAGAAGCTCCTCATCGAGTGCACGCTGGAGCTCTTCGCCGAGAAGCTCGTCACCGGCATCCAGGACCTCGGCGGCGCCGGCCTGTCCTGCGCCACCTCCGAGCTCGCCTCCGCCGGCACCGGCGGCATGCGCGTCGACCTCGACACCGTCCCCCTGCGCGACAGCTCCCTCACGCCCGAGGAGATCCTCATGAGCGAGTCGCAGGAGCGGATGTGCGCCGTCGTCGAACCGCGCCACGTGGAGCGCTTCCTCGCGGTCTGCGAGAAGTGGGACGTGCTCGCCACCGTCATCGGCGAGGTCACGGACACCGGCCGCCTGGAGATCTTCTGGCACGGCGAGCAGATCGCCGACGTGCCGCCGCGCACCGTCGCCCACGAGGGCCCGGTCTACGAGCGCCCCCTCGCCCGCCCCGACTGGCAGGACGCGCTCCAGGCCGACGACGCGGGCCGCCTGCCGCGGCCCGCCACCCCCGAGGAGCTGCGCGCGCAGGTCCTGGCCCTGGTCGCCTCGCCGAACCAGGCGGCCAAGTCCTGGGTCACCGACCAGTACGACCGGTACGTGCTGGGGAACACCGTCCTCGCCCAGCCCGAGGACGCCGGCGTCATCCGCGTCGACGAGTCCACGCACCTCGGCGTCGCCCTGGCCACCGACGGCAACGGGCGCTACGCCAAGCTCGACCCGTACGCGGGCGCGCAGCTGGCGCTCGCCGAGGCGTACCGGAACGTCGCCGCCACCGGCGCCCGCCCGCTCGCGGTGACCAACTGCCTGAACTTCGGCTCGCCGGAGGACCCGGCCGTGATGTGGCAGTTCGCCGAGGCCACCCGCGGCCTGGCCGACGCCTGCCAGGTGCTGGGCACCCCCGTCACCGGCGGGAACGTCTCGCTGTACAACTCCACGGGCGAGGCCGCGATCCACCCGACCCCCGTCGTCGGCGTCCTCGGCGTCATCGACGACGTCACCCGCCGCACCCCCCTCGGCTTCCGCGAGGCGGGCCAGCTGCTGTACCTCCTCGGCGACACCGCGGAGGAGTTCGGCGGCTCCGCCTGGTCCCAGGTCGTCCACGACCACCTCGGCGGGCTGCCGCCGCGTGTCGACCTCGAACGCGAGCGGCTGCTGGCCGAGGTCCTGGTCAGCGCCTCGCGCGACGGCATGGTCGACGCGGCGCACGACCTGTCGGACGGCGGCCTGGTGCAGGCCGTGGTCGAGTCCTGCCTGCGGGGCGGCGTGGGGGCGCGCCTCGTCGTGCCCGAGGAGCTGTCCGCCTTCGCCTTCCTGTTCTCGGAGTCCGCGGGCCGCGCCGTCGTCGCCGTGCCGCGCTCCGAGGAGGTCCGCTTCACCGACATGTGCGCCGCCCGTGGCCTGCCGGCCACCCGCGTCGGGGTCACCGACGGGGACGCCGTCGAGGTCCAGGGTCAGTTCACGCTGTCGCTCGCGGAGCTGAGGGAGGCGCACGAGCGTACGCTGCCCGCCCTCTTCGGCTGACGGGTTCGCGGGACGTACGCCGGCCACGCCGTCGTTCGTCGTAAGCTCCCTCACATGTCTGGTGGGTCTGGTGGTGCCGTCCGACGCAAGCCCCGCGTCTACCCTCCCCAGCGGGTCGGGGACGCCCTGCTCGCCCAGGTCGAGAGCCTGCGGCTCGTGGCACCGCGGCTCAGCGCGGCGCAGCTGGCGGCGCCCTCCGGCCTGCCCGGCTGGGACGTGCGCACGCTGCTCGCCCACATCGCCGGGCAGATCGACGCCGTGCCGCGGCTGCTGGCCGAGCCGGCGCCCGTCGTGAGCCGCCCCGAGACCGACCTGAACCGCTGGGCGGTCTCCACGGCCGACATCGCCGAACGGCTCGACGCGACGGCCCGGCGCGACGCCGCGGCCACCGCCGACCAGGCCGCCGCGCTCGACGCCGCCGCCGAGGAACTCGACGCGGTGCTGGAGACCGCGATCCGCGAGGACCTGCTGCTGCCGCACCCGTTCGGCGCGATGCGCGCGCTGGACTTCACCGTCACCCGGATCGTGGAGCTGGTCGTGCACAGCGACGACCTGGCGCGCGCGGTGGGCGTCCCGGTGCGCCTGGACCGGCAGGCGCTGGCCACCACGGTGCGGGTGCTGGCCGACGCGCTCGCCGCGGCGGCACCCGGCTCCTCCACGGAGCTGCGCGTCCCGCCGTTCGTGGCGGTGCAGTGCCTGGCCGGGCCGCGGCACACGCGCGGCACCCCGCCGAACGTCGTCGAGACCGACCCGTTGACCTGGCTGCGCCTGGCCACGGGGCGCACCACCTGGGACGCCGCCACGGCCAGCGGCCGCCTGAGGGCCAGCGGGGACCGCGCCGGCTCGCTCGCCGACCACCTCCCGGTCCTCGGATAACCCGGACAAGGGCGTCGGGGTGGGAGATCTCTCACTTCCCGGGGTTCCCCGAGGGACGGAGGGCTGGCCTAGACTCGTGCACGTGCCATGTGGTGAGGGACGACACCCAGAGCAAGGCCCACGGGACGCCTGCGGAGTCTTCGGCGTTCGGGCCCCCGGCGAGGACGTCGCCAAGCTCACGTACTTCGGGCTCTACGCCCTCCAGCACCGGGGCCAGGAGTCGGCTGGTATCGCCGTCAGCGACGGCTCCAAGATCCTCGTCTTCAAGGACATGGGCCTGGTCTCGCAGGTCTTCGACGAGACCTCGCTGCGCTCGCTGACCGGCCACCTCGCCGTCGGCCACACCCGGTACTCCACGACCGGCGCGCCCACCTGGGAGAACGCCCAGCCCACCTTCCGCGCCACCGCCCACGGCTCGATCGCGCTGGGCCACAACGGCAACCTCGTGAACACCGCCGAGCTCGCCGAGCTCGTCGCGGAGCTGCCCGGCGAGAAGGGCGCGGGCTCCCGCCGCGGCCCGGCCAGCACCAACGACTCCGACCTGGTCACCGCCCTGCTCGCCGGCCAGCGGGACCCGGACACGGGTGCCCCGCTCACCGTCGAGGAGGCCGCGGCGCGCGTGCTGCCGCAGGTGCAGGGCGCGTTCTCCTTCGTCTTCATGGACGAGGACACGCTCTACGCCGCTCGGGACCGGCAGGGCATCAGGCCGCTGGTCCTCGGCCGGCTGGAGCGCGGCTGGGTCGTCGCCTCCGAGACGGCCGCGCTCGACATCGTCGGGGCGACGCTCGTCCGCGAGATCGAGCCGGGCGAGCTGGTCGCGATCGACGAGGACGGCCCCCGCTCCAGCCGCTTCGCGGAAGCGAAGCCGCGCGGCTGCGTCTTCGAGCACGTGTACCTCGCGCGCCCCGACACCTCCATCGACGGCCGCAGCGTGTACCTCTCCCGGGTGGAGATGGGCCGCCGGCTGGCCGCCGAGGCGCCGGCCGAGGCCGACCTGGTGATACCGACCCCCGAGTCGGGCACCCCGGCCGCCATCGGGTACGCCGAGGCGAGCGGCATCCCCTACGGCGCGGGCCTGGTGAAGAACTCCTACGTGGGCCGCACGTTCATCCAGCCCAGCCAGACCATCCGGCAGTTGGGCATCCGGCTGAAGCTCAACCCGCTGAAGGAGGTCATCCGGGGCAAGCGGCTGGTCGTCGTCGACGACTCGATCGTGCGGGGCAACACCCAGCGAGCCCTGGTCCGGATGCTCCGCGACGCCGGCGCCGCCGAGGTGCACGTCCGCATCAGCTCGCCGCCCATCAAGTGGCCCTGTTTCTTCGGCATCGACTTCGCCGACCGCGCCGAGCTGGTGGCGAACGACCTGTCGGTCGAGGAGATCGGCCTCTCGCTCGGCGCGGACTCGCTCGCGTACATCTCGCTCGACGCCATGGTCGAGGCCACCACGATCGACAAGGGGCGGCTCTGCCGCGCCTGCTTCGACGGCGAGTACCCGATGGCGCTGCCCGACCCGGAGCGCCTCGGCAAGGACGTCCTGGAGCAGCCGGGAGCGCACCGTCGGAGCCTCCCGCTGCTGACGGCCGGCGCGGGCGGCACGCGTGCCCCGGGCCGGCCGTAGCCGCCACCACGAGGACGTCCCGCACGCCGAGCACCACACGAGCACCCAGAAGACCCCACCGAGCACACCGAGCCCATCCCGCGACACCAGCGAAGGCAGACCCATGAGCAACGAGGCACCCGGTGCCGGGGCCAGCTACGCCGGCGCCGGCGTGGACATCGAGGCGGGCGAGACCGCCGTCGAGCTGATGAAGAAGTGGGTGGCCACCGCCCAGCGGCCGGAGAGCGTGGGCGGCCTCGGCGGCTTCGCCGGCCTGTTCGACGCCTCCGCGCTGAAGGGGTACCGCCGCCCGCTGCTGGCCTCGGCCACCGACGGCGTCGGCACCAAGCTCGCCGTCGCGCAGCGGATGGACGTCCACGACACCATCGGCCGCGACCTGGTGGCGATGGTCGTCGACGACCTCGTGGTCTGCGGCGCCGAGCCGCTCTTCCTCACGGACTACGTCTGCGTCGGGAAGGTCTACCCCGAGCGTGTCGCGGCGATCGTCAAGGGCATCGCCGAGGGCTGCGCGCTGGCCGGCTGCGCGCTCGTCGGCGGCGAGACCGCGGAGCACCCGGGTCTGCTCGGCCCGGACGAGTACGACGTCGCGGGCGCCGCCACCGGCGTGGTCGAGGCCGACGAGCTGCTGGGCGCGGAGCGCGTCCGCGCGGGCGACGCGGTGCTGGGCATGGCCTCCTCGGGCCTGCACTCCAACGGGTACTCCCTGGTGCGGCACGTCTTCCTGGAGCGGGCCGGCTGGACGCTGGAGCGGCACGTGCCCGAGGTGGGCCGGACGCTGGGGGAGGAGCTGCTGGAGCCCACCCGCATCTACGCCAGGGGCTGCCTGGCGCTGCTCGCCGCGGCCGAGGTGCACGCCCTGGCCCACGTCACGGGCGGCGGCCTGGCCAACAACCTCGCCCGCGTGATCCCCGACGGGCTCAGCGCCCGCCTCGACCGCTCCACGTGGTCCCCGCAGCCCGTCTTCGGCCTGGTCGGCGAGGTCGGCGGCGTGGCCAGGGCCGAGCTGGAGCGGACGTTCAACATGGGCGTGGGCATGGCCGCGGTGGTGCCCCAGGCGGCGGTGTCGGGGGCGCTGGCCGCGCTGGCGGAGCGCGGTGTCACGGCCTGGGTGATGGGCGAGATCGAGGAGCGGCCCACGGCACGGCCCGGCGGCGTGTCGGACGGGGCCCCCGCCCCGGCGGTCACCCTGGGTGGCGACTACCGCTGAAGGCCGTCCCGTCGTCCCCGGTGGACCCGGCCCGGCACGATCCACGGGAGACCCTGAGCCGTTCGGGTGCCGTCGGGGTGGCGAGCGCGCCGGCCCCGCACAGCACAGAGCCCGGTCCGGCACTGCCGGACCGGGTCAGCTCTGTGATGAAGATGTGTCGTCCGTCGCGGTCGGCTGCCCTACCTCAGGCGCCGCGCCGTTTCGCGGACGTCGACGAGGAGGGGTCGGACGCGGACGTCTCGTCCTCGTCGTCATCCTCCTCCTCGTACATTTCCGCGTACCGCGAGTACAGCTCGTCGTCCCGCTCGTCGTCGTCCTCGAACCGCTCGCCGTTTGACGGCCGGTCCGGCGTCGATGCACCCAGCTCTTCGGCCAGACGGCTCAGGTCCGTCCTGCCGCTGTTGTACTTCAGCTGGCGGGCGACCTTCGTCTGCTTGGCCTTGGCCCGGCCGCGCCCCATTGGCTCGACCCCCTCAACGACGGGGCGCATCCGCCCCGGAGTGTTGACATCCGTTCATGATTGAGAGCGGGCCCTCGGACGAGTGCCCGACCTTTCGGGCTTCAACCGTACCTGCTTCCGCGTGGCTGCGGTACGCCGTCCGCCACACCTTCAGGCTCCGACAGCGTGCCCGATGACCCTCTCCGTGCTGGTCAGCACCAATTTTACCGTCTTTCGTCACACGACTCGCCCCGGGGGCCCGTCCGGAGGACCCCCGGGGGCGTCGGGGAGGGCGCCCGCGGCGGCCACCGTGCGCGAGATCCGCGCGTGACCTCGGGCGGAACCGCCCGCGGGGCTGTGGGAGAGGTCGGGACGAGGTCGGGCCGAGCGCGGGGTGTGAGCTACGCCGCCAGGCGGCCCGCCGCCGTCGCCATGCGGTGCTCGGCGATGCGGTCCGCGGCGACCGCGGGGGGCACGCCGTCGGCCGCCGCGCGGGCGAAGACCTCCAGCGTGGTCTCGTAGATGCGCTCCATCTTTTTCTTCGCTCGTGCGAAGTCGAAGCCGATGATCTCCTCGGCGACCTGGACGACGCCGCCGGAGTTCACGACGTAGTCGGGCGCGTAGAGGATGCCGCGGTCGGCGAGGTCCTTCTCGACACCCGGGTGGTCGAGCTGGTTGTTCGCCCCGCCGCAGACGACGGACGCCGTGAGGTGGGCGACGGTGTCGTCGTCGAGCGCGCCGCCGAGGGCGCAGGGCGCGTAGATGTCGACGCCCTCGGTGCGGACGAGCGTGCGCGTGTCCGGCACGGCCGTCACGGCGCCGCCCGGGTGGGCCTGGAGGACCTTCCGCACCGCCTCCTCGCGGATGTCGGTGACGACGACGCGGGCGCCGGCCTCGACGAGGTGGTCGACGAGCAGATGGCCGACCTTGCCGACGCCGGCGATGGCGACGGTGCGCCCCGCGAGGTCGCGCGAGCCCCACAGGTGCTGGGCGCAGGCCTGCATGCCCAGGAAGACGCCGTAGGAGGTGAGCACGGAGGAGTCGCCGCAGCCGCCGTGCTCCGGCGAGCGCCCGGTGACCCACTGGGTCGTCCTGGCGACGACGTCCATGTCGGTCACGTAGGTGCCCACGTCGCACGCGGTGACGAAGCGGCCCCCGAGGGTGGAGATGACGCGCCCGTAGGCCTCCAGCAGCGCCTCGGTCTTGATCCGCTCTGGGTCTCCGATGATCACGGCCTTGCCGCCGCCGTGGGGCAGGCCGGCGAGGGCGTTCTTGTAGCTCATTCCGCGCGCGAGGTTGAGCACGTCGCGTACGGCGGCCTCCTCGGGGCGCGCGGCCTCCGCGTAGGCGTGGAAACGGGTGCCGCCCAGGGCGGGGCCCAGGGCGGTGGAGTGGATGGCGATCACGGCCTTCAGACCGGTGGGCCGGTCCTGGCAGAGAACGACCTGTTCGTGGCCCCCCTGCTCAGAGTGGAAGAGCAGGTCCAAAACCCCGGCCTCGGTGGGGAGTACGTCAGTCACGGTGGTGACTCCTCGTGTGAGGTGTGAGGACCCTCCCCAGGTTTGGGGAGGAAACTTGCGCGGTGGTGGGGGCGGCCTCCAAGGGTGGTGGAGGATCCCCGACACCGCCGTCCCGTGTGGGAACCCGGTGGCACGAGCCTAAGCCTGGGACGTACCACGCGTGCCCCCACGTCACGAAGACTGGCACCATCGAGTCACGACGAGCGTCGGACCCGCGGACGTCAGGGCGTGGGAAGGGCGAAGGAGGGGTGGCGTGCCGAGGATTCCCTACGCCGCGTTCCTGAGGGTGTACGAGCCGCTGGCGGCCTTTCCCGAGCCCGAGCGCTCCTACTGGGCGGAGTACGCCGCCAGGCCCGCCGAGCGGCTGCCGGGCGTCCAGGACGAGCTGCGGGAGTCCCTGCGGCAGTCGCTGGCCACGCCGCCGCACGCGGCGCCGGCGCGGGAGAGCGTCGACGCGTACGTCACCCGGGTGGACGACGTGGTCTGCGTCTGCCCCTGGCGCACGCGGCTGCGGTCGTGGGAGGCGCTGGGCGAGGTCGGGGACTGGATGATGCCGCAGGCCGTGGTCGACGCGGTGCTGCCGCCGGCCGAGCGGGCGCGGGCGATCGAGGAGCACGACAGCTGGCGGGAGCGGAACCCCGACGCGAGGCCGTGGATCAGGTCGGCGCTGTGGCACGTGCCGGTGCGGTGGTTCGTGCTCTTCGCGGAGGAGGAGCGGATCTTCTCCAAGGCGTCGGAGTCGCCGGGGGAGGACACGCCCCGGCTGCTGTACCGCACGCCGATGGTGCAGGCCCGCCGGCGTGTGGCGCGCGGGCTGCGGACGGTGCGCAGGGCGATGCCCGAGGGACCGCTGGGTGACGCGCTCACGGACGTGGGCCGCTGGCTGGAGGAGTTTCACCCGAGGTCACTGGTCGAACTGGACTACGGCGGTCTTGTCTATACGATCTCCGAGGACGAGCTGGCGGAGGACCACTCCGTCGCCGAGGTGGCCGAAGGGCTGGCCGCGCTCTCCCAGGGGGACCTGGAGGAGGCGAGCCGGCGCTACGAGGAGCTGACCGACCGCTGGATGACAGTCCGCGAGCGGCAGTTCGCCAACTGATTCCGGCGGTTCCACGGGACCTTCGACCCGGGACCAAAGGCCCCCAAGGGTGATGGATGGCACTCTCCGGAAGTCTTGCCTACAAGTGCTCTCCTCGTGTCAAAATAGGACAAGGAGCTCGCAAGGGTCTTCTCGTGTCCACGGACGCGGAACTGGTGACGACTCATCAGCTCATGACGGATCGTTACGGCTGAGTGACTGTCCGCTATGGCATGGTCCATCGGCTTCCGCCGAGGTTGAACACCTGAGAGGGCAATTCCATCGGTTTGGCCGACCCGGCTGGACGGATGGTGTAGTTGTAGTGCCGAGGACAAGCCGTTCGTCCTATAACCGACTCGGCCCGCGTCCGCCATTTCGGGCAACGTGGGTCAAGGTGCAGAATTTAGAGGAAAGAACCGTGATGGTTCGGTTCTCCCGAGGAGGCCGCTCATGACCGCTCGCACCCCTGATGCCGAGCCGCTGCTGACCCCGGCTGAGGTTGCCACCATGTTCCGCGTAGACCCGAAAACGGTCACACGCTGGGCAAAGGCGGGCAAGCTCACGTCTATCCGCACGCTCGGCGGGCACCGCCGCTACCGCGAAGCGGAGGTGCGCGCGTTGCTCGCGGGCATCCCGCAGCAGCGTGGTGAGGCCTGAGCAACACCGCAGACCCAGGTGCCGGGGCCCCCACCCCGGCTCACTGGGACGCTTGATCGCGTCGGACTCCGCCGGGTCCGGCGCGATCTTCGTTTGGGCCGGAGGCCCGCCTCGCGGGGTCGTGCAATTGCACATATTAAATTGGCATGTTTCTCTGCGGGATCAGACGAGCTCACGCAGCAACCGACTTGCGTGACTCCCGTCACAGCGCACAACGCTTGTCCACGCTGAGCTGTCTGAGGTAGAGGCCCACCTCACGCGGGAAGGCCCGGACCCCCACGTGGGGATCCGGGCCTTCGTCCGGCTGACTACCGCGGTCCTGACGGGATTTGAACCCGCGGCCTCCACCTTGACAGGGTGGCGAGCACTCCAAACTGCTCCACAGGACCAGGTCGCACGAAGCGACTTCACGACTGTACCCCAGCGGCCGGCCGCCCCGCGCCCCGCCCCCGGCCAGCCACGGTCCCGCCCGCGGCCACGGCCGTCCCCCCTCGGCGGCCGCCCCGCCCGCGGTCGTCCCCGCTCAGCGGACGCCGGGCGTCACCGCGTCGATGGCCTTCAGGATCCGCTTGTCCGAGACCGGGTACGCCGTGCCCAGCGCGTGCGCGAAGTAGCTCACGCGCAGTTCCTCGAACATCCAACGGATCTCCGTCGCCTCCCGGGGCGGCGGCTGGCCCTGCGGGAAGCGCTCCAGCACCAGCTCGTACTCCTCCCACAGCGCCCGCACCTTGTCCGTCCTGGCCACGTCCCGCTCCGCGTGCCGCGGCAGTTGCTGGAGCCGCCGGTCGGCGGCCGTCAGGTACCGCAGCAGGTCGGGCAGGCGGGCCGCCCCGTGCTCGGTGACGAACCCCGGGTGCACCAGCGCGTGGAGCTGCTGGCGCACGTCCGCCACGGACTCCCGCACCACCGGGCTGGTGAGCCCCGCCAGGCGCCGTTCACACGCCTGCCGCGCCGTCAGCACCTCCCGCGCCTGCCGCACCACCCGCAGCGTCACGTCCACGACGTCGGCCCGCACCGCGTCCAGCAGCTTCGCGAAGCCCTCCTCGCCCCAGGCGGGGCCGCCGTGCGCCGTGACGAGCTGGTCGACCGAGGCCGCCGCGCAGTCCGCGAGCAGCTCCCGCACGCCGCCGCCGGGGCCGCCGGCGAGCGCCAGCTTGGCCGCGTTGTCCAGCCGCCGCTCCACGAACCGCGCGGGGTCGGTCGGCAGCCGCAGCAGCACCAGCCGCCGCGTGCCGAGCCGCATCACCGCCCGCTGCTCCGCCTCGTTGTCACACAGCCGCACGCCGACGGAGCGGCCGTCGGCCGCCTCGGCCAGCGCGGGGAACGCCTTCACCGGCTGCCCGCCGCGCCGGGTCTCCACCACGCGCGGCAGCGTCCCGATCGTCCACGAGGTGAGCCCGTCGCGCGGCCACGCCGCCGCGGGCGCCTCGGCCCCCGCGCCGCCCGCGCCCGAGCCGTCCCGGCCGCCGCCGCGCCCGCCCCTCCCGCCGCGCCCGGCGCGCCCGGAACCCGCGGTGTCCGCGCCCCCGGAGGGCGTCGTGAACGCCCGGTCGAGGGCCGCCCGGGCGTCCGCCCGCAGCCGCCGCGTCAGCTCCGCGAGGTCCTTGCCCTCCGCCAACCGCCGGCGGCGCTCGTCGACCACCCGGAAGGTGATCCGCAGGTGGTCGGGCACCCGGCCCGCGTCGAAGTCCGCGACGTCGACCGGCTGGCCGACCAGCCGCGTCAGCCCGTCCGCCAACGCCTCCACCAGCGGCACCCGGCCCACCACCCCGGCCCCCGACACCTCCGCCAGGAACCTCCGCGCCACGTCGGGCGCCGGAACGCAGTGCCGCCTGATCGGCTTCGGCAGCGAGCGGATCAGCTCCGTGACCAGTTGCTCACGCAATCCCGGGATCTGCCAGTCGAACCCGCTCGGCGTCACCTGGTTCAGCACCTGCACCGGCACGTGGACCGTGACGCCGTCCGCGTCCGTCCCCGGCTCGAACTGGTACGTGATCCGCAGCCGCAGCTCTCCCTGCCGCCACAGGTCCGGGTAGTCCTCCTCCGCGACGCCCGCCGCCCGCTCGTTGATCAGCATCGACTTCTCGAAGCTCAGCAGGTCGGGGTCCTCGCGCCGCGCCCGCTTCCACCAGGCGTCGAAGTGCGCCCCGGAGACCACGTCCTCGGGGATCCGCTGGTCGTAGAAGTCGTAGAGCGTCGCGTCGTCCACGAGGATGTCGCGGCGCCTGGCGCGGTGCTCCAGCTCCTCCACCTCGGCCAGCAGCTTGCGGTTGTCGTGGAAGAAGCGGTGCTGAGTGCGCCAGTCGCCCTCCACGAGCGCGTGGCGCAGGAAGAGGTCGCGGCAGGTCTCCGGGTCGATCCGGCCGTAGTTCACCTTCCGGTGCGCCACGATCGGCACGCCGTAGAGCGTGACCCGCTCGTACGCCATCACCGCGGCCTGCTTCTGCTCCCAGTGCGGCTCGCTGTACGTGCGCTTCACCAGGTGGCCGGCGAGCGGCTCGATCCACTCCGGCTCGATGCGGGCGTTGATCCGCGCCCACAGCCGGGAGGTCTCCACCAGCTCGGCCGACATCACCCAGCGTGGCGGCTTCCTGAAGAGCGCGGAGCCGGGGAAGACGGCGAACTTCGCGCCGCGCGCCCCGAGGTACTCGTGCTTGTCGGTGTCCTTCAGCCCGATGTGCGACAGCAGCCCCGGCAGCAGCGACTGGTGGACGCGGGCCGGCTCGTCGTTCCGCGTCGGCTCGATGCCCATCGTGCGCGCCACGGACCGCAGCTGCGCGTAGATGTCCTGCCACTCGCGTATCCGCAGGTAGTTCAGGAACTCGGCGCGGCACATGCGGCGGAAGGCCGAGGAGGACAGCTCCCGCTGCTGCTCGCGCACGTACTCCCACAGCTGCACCAGGGCGAGGAAGTCCGAGTCCTCGCCGGGCCCCTCGCGGAAGCGGGCGTGCTTGGCGTCGGCCTGCTGCTGCTTGTCCGCCGGCCGCTCCCTCGGGTCCTGGATCGACAGCGCCGCCACGATCACCATCACCTCGTGGACGCAGCCGTTGTCCCGCGCGGCCAGCACCATCCGCGCCAGCCGCGGGTCGACCGGCAGCCGCGCCAGCCGCCTGCCCGTCTCCGTCAGGCCCCCCGCGCCGTCCAACGCGCCCAGCTCCTCCAGCAGCTGCACGCCGGCCGTCACGCTGCGGCGGTCCGGCGGGTCGATGAACGGGAAGCGCTCGACCTCGCCCAGCCGTGCCGCGTGCATCTGGAGGATGACCGAGGCCAGCGAGGTGCGCAGGATCTCGGCGTCGGTGAACTCGGGCCGCGAGAGGAAGTCCTCCTCCGAGTACAGCCGGATGCAGACGCCGTCGCTGGTCCGGCCGCAGCGGCCCTTGCGCTGGTTGGCGCTGGCCTGCGAGACGGGCTCGATCGGCAGGCGCTGCACCTTCGTTCGGTGGCTGTAACGGGAGATGCGGGCGGTGCCCGGGTCGATGACGTACTTGATGCCGGGGACGGTCAGGGACGTCTCGGCGACGTTCGTCGCCAGCACGATCCGCCGGCCCGTGTGGGGCTGGAAGACGCGCTGCTGCTCGGCGTGGGACAGGCGCGCGTAGAGCGGCAGCACCTCGGCCGGCTGGAGCTTGCGGCGCTCCAGCTTCTCCAACGCCTCGGCGGTGTCGCGGATCTCCCGCTCGCCGGAGAGGAAGACCAGCACGTCGCCCGGCGCCTCCCGCTCCAGCTCCGCCACGGCGTCGCAGATGGCCGTCACCTGGTCGCGGTCCCGGTCGCCCTCCTCGCCCTCGCCCTCCTCGACGAGCGGGCGGTACCGCACCTCCACCGGATACGTCCGCCCGGAGACCTCGACCACGGGGGCCTCGCGCCCGTCGGGCCCGCGGAAGTGGCGGGCGAAGCGCTCGGGGTCGATCGTCGCCGAGGTGATGACGACCTTCAGCTCGGGGCGGCGCGGCAGCAGCTGCGCCAGGTACCCCAGGAGGAAGTCGATGTTGAGGCTGCGCTCGTGCGCCTCGTCGATGATGATCGTGTCGTAGGCGTGGAGCTCGCGGTCGTGCTGGATCTCGGCGAGCAGGATGCCGTCGGTCATCAGCTTGACCAGGGTGTTCTCGCTGGCCTGGTCGGTGAAGCGGACCTGGTACCCGACGGCCTCGCCGAGCGGCGTCCGCAGCTCGTCGGCCACGCGCTGCGCCACCGTGCGCGCCGCGATCCGGCGGGGCTGGGTGTGGCCGATCAGGCCCTTCACGCCGCGCCCGAGCTCCAGGCAGATCTTCGGGATCTGGGTGGTCTTCCCCGAGCCGGTCTCGCCCGCGACGATCACGACCTGGTGGTCGCGTATCGCCTCCATGATCACGTCCTTGCGCTGGCTGACCGGCAGCTCCGCGGGATAGCTGATCGCGGGAACGGCCGCCTGGCGCCGCGCCACGAGCCGCTCGCCGGCGTCGACCGCCTCGGCGATCTCGGCCAGCACGGCGCGCCGGGCGGCGGGCTTGCGGATGCGGCGGGCCCCGTCGAGCCGGCGGCCGAGCCGCCGCTGGTCGCGCAGCATGAGGCCGGACAGCCGCTCGGCCAGCCCGGCCTCGCTGACGGCGGGCGTGGTGGACGCGGGGGAGGCGGGGGAAACGGGAGGGGAGGCGTCGGTAGACATACGCTCCCAAGCGTCTCACCCCGACGCACAACGCGGCGAGCGATTACCCGCGCGGCGACGCCCGCGGCGGCGGTCACGGGCTCCGCCCACGGCACGAGAAAACGCCCCTCCCGGTGCTCGGGAGAGGCGTTCGTGCTGCTGAGGACTGGTGGCTGGGGCCGGGGTCGAACCGGCGACCTTCCGCTTTTCAGGCGGACGCTCGTACCAACTGAGCTACCCAGCCGGAGCGGTCCTGACGGGATTTGAACCCGCGGCCTCCACCTTGACAGGGTGGCGAGCACTCCAAACTGCTCCACAGGACCTTGCGTGTGCACCTCGTGCGGTGCGAGAGACAGTCTCGCACAGGATGGTGCGTGCCCCCAACGTGATTCCCCTGGGCCCTGCGGAGCCATCGAAATCGCTGGTCAGCAAGGGCGGATCATCCCGTAGAAACGACCAACAGCCTAACACGGGAACGGCGGAGTCTCCGACCGCTCCCGGTCCCCGCCCGGCCCGTGGCCGGTCCGCTCACAGCGCCAGCAGCACCGCGTAGGTGACGAAGAAGCCCGCGACGGCGGCGGTGAGGACGACGAGGGCGAGCAGCGGGGCCGTCGCCCAGCCGCGGGTGGGGTTGTGGGTCTCCTCCGGGCCGGACTCCGAGAGGGAGCCCTCGGCGGGTGGGGTGTCGCCGACCGGCACGGAGACGCCGCGGTCCAGGCCCGGCGTGGTCGCCGGGTCGGGGTCCTGGCTGTGGGCATCGTGGCTGTGGGGGTCGTGGCCGTGGGGATCGGGGCCGGGAGGTTCGGCTCGGGGCGTTCGGGACACACGGAGGGGGGTGGGTCGGCCTCGCCTGTCGTTCTGTTCGTCGGGCATGGTTCCTCCCGCTCCTCGTCCGTCCCCGCCCTGTGGTGGGGGCCCGGGTATCCCGACTGGCGAAGACGAAACAGACATAACAGGATGGATCGCATGGCTGGACTCTGGACCTCGAACCTGCGGACGTGGTGGGCCGGAGTGCGGCGAGCCCTGAAGCAGTTCAAGGCCGACGACATCTCGGACTGGGCCGCGGCGCTCACCTACTACGGAGTGCTGTCGGTCTTCCCCGGCCTGCTGGCGCTGGTCTCGCTCGCGGGCCTGATCGGCGACGCGGCCATCGACCCGTTGACGGACAACGTCGAGACGCTGGCCCCCGGGCCCGCGCGCGACATCCTGACCACCATGCTGGACGAGCTCCGCGGCGGCCAGGGGCGTGCCGGGCTCGCCCTCGTCGTCGGTGTCGCGCTGGCCCTCTGGTCGGCGTCCGGGTACGTGGCGGGCTTCATGCGGGCCTCCAACACGATCTACCGGGTGGAGAAGGACCGGCCGGCGTGGAAGGCGCTGCCCCTGCGGGTCGCGATCACCGCGCTGCTCGTGGTCTTCGCCGCGCTGATCAGCGCCAGCGTGGTCCTCACCGGCACGCTCGCGCGGCGGGCCGGCGACGTGCTGGGGCTGAGCGACCGGTTCGTCTCGGTGTGGAACGTCGCGAAGTGGCCCGTGCTCGTCGTCCTGGTCGCGCTCTTCGTGGCGGTGCTGTACTGGATCGCCCCCGCCGAGCGCCGGCCCTTCCGCTGGGTCTCCCCCGGCAGCCTGCTGGCCGTGCTGCTGTGGCTGCTCGCCTCGGCCGCGTTCGGCCTGTACGTGGCGAACTTCGGCAGCTACGACAAGACCTACGGCAGCTTCGCCGCGATCATCGTCTTCCTCATCTGGCTGTGGATCTCCAACACCGCGCTCCTCCTCGGGCTCGTGCTCGACGCGGGGCTGGAGCGTCAGGAACGGGAGGAAGAGGAGGACGCGGAGGCGGGGGTGGAGCGGGCGAACGGGGAGCGTGGGGCCGCCGCGCCGAGGACGGGTCCCGGGCAGGAGCCCGGGCAGGAGCCCGGGTCGGAGCGGAGGGCGGCGTAGGGCCGGGCCGCCCCGCCGCGCGTCACTCCACCAGGCCGGGCTCGGTGCTGGGGCGCAGCACGCGGCCGTTGAACGCGTCGAGCACGGGCCGGTCGCCGAGGGGCTCCGACAGCTCGTGCGTCAGCGTCTCGCTGAGGAGTTGGCCGGTGCAGGCTTCCGCCGGATCCGGTCCCGTGACGACCGAGCCGGCGACGACGACGCTGTCGGCCGTCTCCAGCACCTCGATCGCCGGGCCGTCGTCACAGGCCCCGTGCCCGGCCGCCACGGCGATGGTCCCGCCGTCCCGCGACACCGACACGAGCCCCAGCAGCTGCATCGAGGTGTCGGCCCCGACGCCGGGCCCCAGCGGCTCGACCGGCGCCCGCGGCATCTCCTCGGGCTCCGCGACGGCGGCCACCCGCAGCGGGGTGTCGTAGCCGTCGAGCGCGAAGAGCCACGCCGGGATCTCGGCCGGGCCCTCGTTGGTGCGCATCTCCATGGTGCCCAGCTCGACGCCGGTCACCTCCAGCGCCGGGCGGTCGGGCCAGGAGGCGGCGTAGCCGCTGTCGAGGCGGTCGAACGCCGCCCTCGCGGAGACGAGGCCGTCGTCCTGGCCGCGCTCGGGCAGCTCGACGCGGGTGCGGAAGCTGAGCCTGGTGAACGCCCTGAGGTCCGCGGTGCCGCGCAGGCCGCCGTCGGGCAGCTGGATGTGGTCGTCGACCGGGTAGTAGCCCTCGGCCCACTCGTCGGCGGCGTTCGAACCCCGCCACGCCTGGGCGACCTCCGCCAGGCGCCGCGTCGTCGGGTCGTCCGCGTCCGCCGCCCCGGGGTCGGCGGCGTCGGCGGGCCGCTCCTCGCCGCCGCACCCGGTGACGCCCCACGCGCCGGCGGCGACCGCGAGCCCGAGCGCGGCGGCCGACAGCCGCGTGCGGGACGAGTGGGACGAGCGGGCAGAGCGGGAGGCGCGGGCCGGCGTCAGGGGCCGGGAACGCCTGTGCTGTGTCGCCATGGCCCTTCGACGGGGGCGGCCCCCGGGCGGTTCCGGCTCAGCCGGTGTAGGCCGTGCGGATTCCCGACTCCCGCAGCGCCTTGGCGTTCTCCTCGCTGAGCGCGGCGAAGGCGTCGACCTCGGCCTGGTGCGCCTCCACGCCGGCCGCCGCCGCGACGGCCGCGAGCGGCTCCTCGCCGAGCAGCGCCGCCGCGTCCAGCTCCACGCGGTACACCAGCGTCGCGTTGCCCTCCAGCACCGGCACCCCCGTGGGTTCGAGCCAGCTGCGGGCGACGCCGCCGACGTTCCGCACCAGGACGGGCCGGCCGGGCTCGACCAGGCCGAGGCGGGTCAGGACCGCGCGTGAGGCGACGATGCCCGATCCGCAGGACGGCGTGAGGCCGGCGCCGCGCTCGTAGGTGCGGACGAAGACCTCCTCCAGCCCCTCGGCGTCCGCCGACCCGCCCTGCTCGGGGCGGAGCGGCAGCACGAACGAGAGGTTCGCGCCCAGCGGGAACGCCCCGGGCGTCGCGGCGACCAGCTCGCCCGCCGCGACCAGCTCCTCCTCCCGGTACGCGTCGACCAGCGAGACCAGGTGCGAGTTGGGCACCGCGAGCGCCGTGACCCGCCGGCCGAGGACGGGCAGCTCGCGGTCGACCAACGGCCACGCGACGTCCGCCACGATCGGCTCCGCCGGGGTGAAGTCCACGGGCGGCAGCTCGACGGCGACCTGCCGCACCCCGTGCGCCGTCAGGCCGGCGTCACGGACGGTGAACGCGTACGGCCCGGTGCGGACGACCACGGAGCGTGACTGGCGGCGGTCGAGCAGCAGGCGGCCGGCGCAGCGCATGCCGTTGCCGCAGAGCAGGGACGGCGAGCCGTCGGGGTTGAAGAACCAGGCGCGGGCCCCGCCGTCGGCGTCGCCCGCCTCGTCCGCGACGAAGTACACGCCGTCGCCGCCCAGGCCGGAGCCCGGGTCGCACAGGCGCGTCACGGCCCGCTCGACCTCGGCGGCCGAGGCGAAGTGGTCGTCGGGCGAGCCGTCGACGACGAAGATGTCGTTCCGCGAACCGTGGGTCTTGGCGACGGAGAGTGCCATGGCGTGTGCTTCTCGCTGTCCTGGTCGTCCTGGAGATCGTTGCGGTGTGTAGCCATGCTACGGGCACGGGCCCGGCAACGCCCACCACGGCAACGCCCACCACGGCAACGCCCGGCACGGCAACGCCCACGAAGGAGCCAATCCCCCGCCCGCGCCCGCCCGCACCACTACAACGGGCGACGACGCGGGCCGAGGACGACGAGCCCGCGGCGCAGCCCCCGAGGAAGGACGCTCATGGCCACCGTGACCGGGACGCCCCCGCCGCGCGAGCGGACGCCGTCGTGGCCGGGCCCCGGCGGGGCCAGGACCCCCGGCCGCGCCCTCGTGGGCTGGCTCACCACCACCGACCACAAGCAGATCGCGACCCTCTACATCGCGACCTCCTTCGGTTTCTTCCTCGTGGCCGGCGCGCTGGCCCTGGTGATGCGCGCCGAGCTGGCCAGGCCCGGCATGCAGCTGGTCTCCGCCGAGCAGTACAACCAGGCGTTCACGCTCCACGGCACGGTCATGATGCTGCTCTTCGCCACGCCCCTCTTCGCGGGCTTCACCAACCTCGTCATGCCGTTGCAGATCGGCGCGCCCGACGTGGCGTTCCCGCGCCTGAACGCCCTGGCGTACTGGCTGTTCCTCTTCGGCGGCGCGCTGGTCGTCGGCTCCCTCCTCGCCCCGCAGGGCGCGGCCAGCTTCGGCTGGTTCGCCTACGCGCCCCTGAACGGGGCCGTGCACTCGCCCGGCATGGGCCCCGACCTGTGGATCATGGGCCTGTCCTTCTCCGGCTTCGGCACGATCCTCGGCGCGGTCAACTTCATCACCACGATCATCTGCATGCGCGCCCCGGGCATGACGATGTTCCGGATGCCGATCTTCACCTGGAACGTGCTGCTGACCAGCGTGCTGGTCCTGATGGCGTTCCCCGTGCTGGCCGCGACGCTGTTCGCGCTGGAGGCCGACCGCTCGCTCGGCGCCCACGTCTTCGACTCCGCCAACGGCGGCGCGCTGCTGTGGCAGCACCTCTTCTGGTTCTTCGGCCACCCGGAGGTGTACATCATCGCGCTGCCGTTCTTCGGCATCATCTCCGAGATCGTCCCGGTGTTCTCGCGGAAGCCGATCTTCGGGTACTTCGGGCTCGTCGCGGCGACCATCGTCATCGCGGGGTTGTCGATGACGGTCTGGGCGCACCACATGTTCGCCACGGGCGCGGTGCTGCTGCCGTTCTTCTCGCTGCTGTCCTTCCTGATCGCGGTCCCGACCGGGGTGAAGTTCTTCAACTGGATCGGCACGATGGCCGGCGGCTCGCTCAGCTTCGAGACGCCGATGCTGTGGTCGATCGGCTTCCTCGTCACGTTCCTCTTCGGGGGCCTGACCGGCGTCATCCTGGCCGCACCGCCGCTGGACTTCCACGTCACCGACACCTACTTCGTCGTCGGCCACTTCCACTACGTCGTCTTCGGGACGGTCGTCTTCGCGATGTTCGCCGGCTTCCACTTCTGGTGGCCGAAGATCACGGGGACGATGCTCGACGAGCGGCTGGGCCGGATCCACTTCTGGACGCTGTTCGTCGGCTTCCACGGCACCTTCCTCGTCCACCACTGGCTCGGGGCCGAGGGCATGCCGCGCCGCTACGCCGACTACCTCGCGGCCGACGGCTTCACGGCGCTCAACACCGTCTCCAGCATCGGGGCGTTCCTGCTGGGCCTGTCGACGCTCCCGTTCGTCTACAACGTGTGGTGGACCGCCCGCCACGCCCCACGGATCGAGGTGGACGACCCGTGGGGCTACGGCCGCTCGCTGGAGTGGGCGACGTCCTGCCCGCCGCCACGGCACAACTTCACGACGCTGCCGCGCATCCGCTCCGAGTCCCCGGCCTTCGACCTCCACCATCCGGAGTGGGCGGCCCGTGACCGGGCGGTGCGGCGGGGCGAGGAGCCGGCGCGGCGGGGTGAGGAGCCGGCGCGGCGGGGTGAGGGGCCGGCGCGGCCGGGGGCGGACCGGGTCAGCTGACCAGCAGCAGCATGTCGAGGTCGTCGGTGAGGAGCCAGCCCGACGCGCGCTCGGGGCCGTCCGGCACGGTGATCCACACGTGGTCGTCCGAGGCGTCCACGGTGGCGTCGGCGTACCGCTCGGGCTCCTCGGCGAGCAGCGCGCGCACCTCGTCCGCGAGCTCCCCGGCCGCGTCCGGGCTCTCGGTCACGACGCAGATCCGCGACGAGGAGGCGCCGGGGTCGTCCAGGGGCGCCAGCAGGCCGATGCCCCGCAGCGCGACGCGTTCGCCCGGCTCGCGTTGCGTGATCTCCACGCGGTGGGCGTCCTCGCCCAGGCACTCGGTCAGCCACCCGTAGTCCGCGTCGTCGGCGAGGGTGGCGCCGGCGCCGCCGTCCTCCTCGGACGGGGGGAGCGTGCCGTCGTCCTCCACCGACCACGCGATCTCCTCGGCGGCCAGCCGCAGGGTCACCCCGTCGCTCTCCCTGACCCACACCCCCTCGCGTTCCTCGAAGTCGTCGGCCGCGAGGTCCCGGCCGATCGCCTCGGGGTCGAAGGCTCCCCGCCAGTACCCGTACGTCGAGGAGGGGCCGAAGTTCACCGCGAACTCGGCGTTCTCCCGGTCGAGGCCGAAGAGGTGGTCCGGCGTGGCCAGCGCCTGGAGCAGCGGCGTGCCGAGGTACGCGGAGAAGGCGAAGCGCTCGGGGTCGGCGGCGAGGAGCGCGTTGACCCGCTCCGCGTCCACGTAGCTCACGGAGAAGGGGAGCGGCTGCTCGGCCGGCAGCCGCTCCAGCGCCCTCGTCAGCCCGCTCCCGGCCCCGCCGGTCTCCGAGCCGTTCGTCCCGCCCGGGCCCGGTCCGTCCCCGTCGTCCGTTCCGGACGACGAACACCCCACCGCCGCCGCCACCAACACCGCGGCCACACACCAACTCCACCGTCTGTGAGAGGACATGGACTCGACGCTAGCGCCAGCGCCCCCTCGCCGACAGTGGCCGACCGCAAGCGGAACGTCCTAGTCCTCCAGCCGGTCCAGGGTCTTCAACCCCCGCTCCACCTCACGTTCCAACTCCTCCTCCAACACCCGTATCCGCCGTCCCCGTTCCGCGATCCGCTGTTCGCGCTCGACCTCCGTCAGCGGCGGGTTCGCCGTGATCACGAACCGCGCGCACCAGTAGAGGCCGTACGCCGGCACCGTGACGGGCCAGGCCAGCCCGAAGAGGAAGGCCGCGGTGGCGACGCTCGCCCCGTCCGTGTCCTCGAAGCGTTCGACGGGGTCGTCCGCGGGGTCGTCCGCGGGATCGACCGCGGGATCGTCCAGCGGGCCCTCGCCCAGGGGGACTCCGACCGTGGGGCCCGCGCCCACACGTTCGTGCCACCGCGCCTCCCGCGTGATGACACGGGCACGTTGCACTCCGTACGCCGCCCTCGCCGCCAGCAACGCCACGACCTGGTAGCCGACGACCACGAGCAGCACGCTCCAGCCGTTCATGACCAACGAGTGCGCAGGGACGGCGTGTTTACACCTCCCGTGCCCCGCGTGGTCCGGGATGGTCCGGAACGCGACCCTCCCGGGTAGGTCCACGGTAGGGATAATGCGTGGAAAGCGCATCTCGTACCGTTTCGCGCCGTTGCGGTCGGGTACGCGGCGGCCATGGTCACCGAGCTGGCACAGGAGCAGCTGCGCCTCGACGCGAACGCCCTCGACTACGTGCTGCTCGCGTTCTACTTCGCGTTCGTCCTCGGCATCGGCTACGCCGCCCGGCGGCGGATCGCCACCAGCCTCGACTTCTTCCTCTCGGGACGCTCCCTCCCCGCCTGGGTGACGGGCCTCGCCTTCATCGCCGCCAACCTCGGGGCCATCGAGGTCATCGGCATGTCGGCCAACGGCGCCGAGTACGGCATGCCGACCATGCACTACTTCTGGATCGGCGCCGTCCCCGCGATGCTCTTCCTCGGCATCGTGATGATGCCGTTCTACTACGGCTCGAAGGTGCGCAGCGTCCCCGAGTTCATGCTCCGCCGCTTCGGACCGCCGGCCCACCTCGTCAACGGCATCAGCTTCGCCGTCGCCCAGATCCTCATCGCCGGCATCAACCTCTACCTCCTCGCCAGCATCGTCAACGCCCTCCTCGGCTGGCCGCTGTGGGTGTCGATGCTGACGGCCGCCGCGATCGTGCTCGCCTACACGGCGGCCGGCGGCCTCTCGGCCGCGATCTACAACGAGGTGCTCCAGTTCTTCGTCATTGTCGCCGGTCTGCTGCCGTTGACCCTCGCGGGCCTGCACCGCGTCGGCGGCTGGGACGGCCTCGTCGACCGCGTCAGCGACGGGCCCGGCGGCGGGGAACAGCTCACCGCCTGGCCCGGCAGCGAGCTGACCGGCTTCGACAACAGCCTCCTCAGCGTCGTCGGCCTCGTCTTCGGCCTCGGCTTCGTGCTCTCCTTCGGCTACTGGACCACGAACTTCGTCGAGGTGCAGCGCGCCATGGCCTCCCGCAGCATGTCCGCCGCCCAGCGCACCCCGATCATCGGCGCCTTCCCGAAGCTGCTCATCCCGTTCGTCGTCGTCATCCCCGGCATGATCGCGGCCGTCCACGTGCCGGAACTCGCCGCCTACAAGCGCGGCGAGGAGACGGGCGGGGACATCGACTACAACGACGCGCTGCTGCTCCTCATGCGGGACCTGCTGCCCAACGGGATGCTCGGCGTGGCGCTCGCCGGCCTCCTGGCCTCCTTCATGGCGGGCATGGCGGCCAACCTCAGCTCGTTCAACACCGTCTTCACCTACGACCTGTGGCAGGGCTACGTCGCGCGCGACCGGCCCGACGACTACTACCTGCGGATGGGCCGCTGGGTCACGGTCGGCGCCACCCTCGCGGCGGTCGGCACCGCCGCCATCGCCGCCGGCTACGCCAACCTGATGGACTACCTCCAGCAGCTCTTCTCGATCTTCAACGCCCCGCTCTTCGCCACCTTCATCCTCGGCATGTTCTGGCGCCGCATGACCCCGACGGCGGGCTGGCTCGGGCTGGTGTGCGGCATGCTCTCGGCCCTGACGGTCTTCCTGCTCCACCGGGCCGACGCGACCGGGGACCTCGGCGACCAGGGCGCCAGCTTCCTCGGCGCGGGCGTGGCGTTCGTCGTCGACATCGCCGTCAGCGTCGCCGTCAGCCTCCGGACCCGGCCGCGCTCCGACGCCGAGCTCGTCGGCCTCGTCTACGCGCTGACCCCGCGCGAGAGCCGCCGCGCCGCGACGACGGGCGCGGACGCCGGCTGGTACCGGCGCCCCGGGCTGCTGGCCGGCATCGCCCTGGCGCTCGCGGTCCTCTTCAACATCATCTTCGGATGAGTCCCCTGACGGAGGGAAAGGCAGGCCACCGCCCATGACCGACGACACCCCCACGGACGCCCCCGCGGGCACCCCCGACGGCACCCCGCCCCCGGACGGCCGGCGGGCGTTCGACGTCCGCCACGTCATCGCCGCGCTGCTCGCGCTCTACGGCGCGGTCCTGACCGCGACCGCGCTGGCCGGCGAGGACGAGGAGCACATCAACCTGCTCTCCGGCCTCGGCATGCTCGCCGTCGCGGCGCTGATGACGGCCTGGGCCCTGCTGCGGCCCGTCGGCCGTTGACCGAGCGCGACCGTGGCTCGCGGGCCCGGCCGCCGGCTCGGGAGCTGCGCCGGCTCAGGAGCCGGCCGCGTCGCGCAACTCCTCCTCGAACAGGCCCATCACGATCATGTCGTACCACGCGCCGTCCCGCCGGAAGACCTTCCGCAGCCGGCCTTCCTCGACGAAGCCGACCTTCTCGTAGACGCGGCGGGCGGCGTGGTTCTCCGTGACGACGTCCAGCGAGATCTTGTGCAGCCGCATCTTGTCGAAGCCGTAGCGGCACATCGCGCGCACGGCGTCCGTGGCGTACCCGTGGCCCCAGGAGTCCTTCTCGCCGAGATAGACGTCCAACTCGGCGCAGCCGGTCTCCGGCTCGGCGTCGCGCAGCCGCACCAGGCCGACGAGCCGGCCGTCGGCGAGCACCTCGACGCCGTAGATCACGTCCCCGTACGTGGCGGGCGCCCGGTTCTCCATCCGGTGGCTGACCCGCGCCAGCGACTCGGCGTACCCGTCGTTCATCCAGCGCATCACCTCGGCGTCGTGGTTCCACCGCCACAGCGCCTCGCCGTCCTCCGGCTCCATGGCCCGTAGCCTCACCAGCGCCCCGCGTGCCGCGAGTCCCATACGGCCCTCCCTTTCCGCCCACCGCCGTCACGTCAACCGTGCGAACCCGGACCTTCGTAACACGCGGGGCCCGCCGCCTCAACGCGTTGGCGGTGGCGGGAGTGCGCCGGACGGGCCTAAAGGCTGTCCCGCAATCCCTGGCGGGCTCGCGACGCCCCGCGACTTCCCTTGCCGCGTTGTCGTCGGTCGCCAGCCTGCAAGGCTGACTCCCTCCTCCGCCTTGCAATCGAAGCCCCAGGACGCCGCTCCCTGATCCACCAGGGATTGCGGAACAGCCTTTAGGGCACGCGGCGCAGGCGCACGGTCAGGATCTGGAACGGGCGGAGGGCGACGCGGGCGGTGTCCAGGGCCGGGGCGTCGGGCAGGGGGCGTTCGAGGAGGTCGGTCACGGTCGCCCCGGTGACGGGGAAGGTGGTGTGGAGGGTCGTGGTGGCGCGCCCGCCGAGGGACTCGTAGAGGCGGACGACGACGTCGCCCGAGCGGTCGTCGGCGAGCTTGACGGACTCGATGGTCACGGCCGGGTTCTCGCTGGTGACGAGCGGCGGTTGGTCGGTGCCCGGCGCGACGCGCAGCGGCAGGTTCAGGGCGTAGCCCTCGGCGACCGCGTCGGCGACGGTGGCGCCGGGCAGCAGCGCGTAGGTGAACGCGTGGCGGCCCTGGTCGGCGACGGGGTCGGGGACGCGGGGGGCGCGGACCAGGCTCAGGCGGACGGTGGTCGTCGTGCCGCCGTCCTCCCGCGTGGTGCGCGAGACGTCGTGGCCGTAGGTGGCGTCGTTGAGGATCGCCACGCCGTACCCGGCCTCGCCGACGTGGACCCAGCGGTGGCCGGAGACCTCGAAACGGGCCGCGTCCCAGCTGGTGTTGGTGTGGGTGGGCCGCTGGACGTGGCCGAACTGGATCTCCGCGGAGGACCGTTCGGCGTGGAGGTCGAGGGGGAACGCGGCCTTGAGGATCTTCTCCTGCTCGTGCCAGTCGATCTCGGTGTGGACGTCGACGCGGCGGGAGCCGGCGCGGAGGGTGACGGACTGGGTGACGCGGGAGCCGCGGCCGAAGGAGCGCACGACCTGGACCGTCGCGCGCAGCGGGCCCTTCTCCGTGACGGTCACCGCGTCGGCCTCGCGGAGGTCGGTGTAGCGGTGCTGGTAGTGCTTGTCGATGTCCCAGGCGTCCCAGTAGTTGGGGAGGTCGGTGTGGAGGCGCAGCAGGTTGCCGGCCGCGCCGGGGGCCAGGACCTCGCGGTCGGCGGCGAGGTCGCGGACCGAGGCGAGGGTGCCGTCCGGGGCGAACTCGACGCGGACCAGGCCGTTGGCCAGGGTGAGGCCGGTGACGGAGACGGGGTCGAGACCGGACGCGGGCGCGGGCCGGGCGGCGGGCTGGGTGGCGGACGTGGCGGCCGGCTCGGGGCCGGGGGCCACGGTCGCCGCGGCGGAGGCGGGGACGGTGGCGAGGGCGGGCGCGCCGCCCGGGAGGTCGACGACCTCGGTGCGCGGGTACGGGCTCGTGTTGTGGACGGCGAGGGCCTCCTCGCCCGGGGACAGCGAGGCCAGGGCCGTCAGCGCGCCGGCGGTGAGGGTGTTCAGCTCCTCCGCGATGCGCGCGTACGCCGCCTCGGCCTCCTGGTGCACCCACGAGATGGAGCTGCCCGGCAGGATGTCGTGGAACTGGTGGAGCAGGATCGCCTTCCACAGGCGGTCCAACTCCTCGTAGGGATACGCGTATCCCGGGACGCGGACGGCCGCGGTCGCGGCCCACAGCTCCGCCTCGCGGGCGAGGTGCTCGCTGCGCCGGTTGCCCTGCTTGGTGCGGGCCTGCGAGGTGTACGTGGCGCGGTGCAGCTCCAGGTACAGCTCGCCGCGCCAGACCGGCGCGTCCTCGTACTCCTCGCGCGCGGCGGCGAAGAACGCGTCGGGGTGCTCGATCCTCACCGTCGCCGAGCCCTCCAGGTCGGCCAGCCGGCGGGCGCGCTCCAGCATCTCCCGGGTGGGTCCGCCACCGCCGTCGCCGTGACCGAACGGCGCCAGTGAGCGCGTGCCGCGCCCCTTGTCCTGGTAGTTGCGGACGGCGTGGGCCATCTCCCGCCCCGAGAACGTCGCGTTGTAGGTGTCGATCGGGGGGAAGTGCGTGAAGACGCGGGAGCCGTCGATGCCCTCCCACCAGAAGGTGTGGTGGGGGTGCTTGTTCGTCTGGTTCCACGAGATCTTCTGCGTGAGGAACCACTCCATGCCGGCCAGGCGCGCCAGCTGCGGGTAGGCCGCGGTGTACCCGAAGGAGTCGGGCAGCCACACGCCGCGGGTCTCGACGCCGAACTCGTCGAGGAAGAAGCGCTTGCCGTGGACGAGCTGGCGCGCCAGGGCCTCGCCGCCGGGCAGGTTGCCGTCGGCCTCCACCCACATGCCGCCGACCGGCGCCCACTGGCCGTTCCGCACGGCCTCGCGGATCCGCTCGTAGACCTGCGGGTGGTTCTCCTTGACCCACGCGTACTGCTGGGCCTGCGAGCAGGCGAAGAGGAACTCGGGGTACTCCTCGGCCAGCGCCGTCACGTTCGCGAACGTGCGGGCCGACTTCCGCTTCGTCTCGCGGATCGGCCACAGCCAGGCGCTGTCGATGTGGGCGTGGCCGACGGCCGACAGGGCGTGGGCGCTGGCGTGGGCGGGGCGCGAGAGCGGCTCGCGCAGCGCGGCGCGGACGGCGGCGGCGCTGCCGGCGACGTCGTCGAGGTCGAGCAGGTCCATCGCGCGGTCGAGGGCGCGGAGGATCTCGTGGCGGCGCGGCTCGGCGTCGGAGAGCTCCAACGCCAGCTCCAGCAGCACCTCGACATCGAGCGCGAGGTGGAACACCTCCTCGTCGAGGACGGCGAGGTCGGCGCGGGCGAAGGTGTAGAGCGGGGCGCTGCCGGCGGTCGCCGGGTCGCCGAGCGGCGTGGGCCGGGCGAAGTCGTCGGCGAGGATGTCGGGGTTGGAGGCGGCCTCCAGGAGGTAGGCGACCTCCTCGCCGCCGCGCGCCGGGTTCGCGACCGCGACGTACTGGTTCTGCGGGTTGACGGCCTTCAGCACGGTGCCGTCGAGGGTGTGGACCAGGGCCTCCGCCTGGAAGCCGGGGCCCTTGCCGTCGAAGCCGAGGTCGAACACCGCCTCGACGCGGCGCCCGGCCCACGCGGCCGGCACCTCGCCCACTGCCCTGATCCACGTGGTGCCCCACGGCGGCCCCCACGGGGTGCCGACGCCGAACGGCTCGTACGGCGTGGCCGGGTCGGCGGCCTCGGCGAACGGCACCGGCTCGCCCGGCACCTGCCAGGCGTGGAGCGTGAGGGGGCGGCTGTCGGCGTGGATCGCGGGGCGGATGCGCTGGGTGAGGAGGCGGTGGGTCCGGGCCTCGATCCGGCGGCGTTCGTCGTGCATCAACGGCTCCTAACGGCTGACTGCTGACCGCGCAGGTGGGCGAGGCCGGGGTGGGCGTCGGCGTACGCGTCGGTGAGGCGGGTGGCGACGTGGACGGAGTCCACGAGGGGGTGGAGGGCGAAGGCGCGGACCGCGGCGGCGCGGGAGCCGGTCTCGGCGGCGGCCATGACCTGCCGCTCGACGGCCTTGACGGCGGTGACCAGGCCCGTCGCGTAGGGCGGGAGGGGGTCGGTGGCGAGGGGGCGGGCGCCGGAGGCGTCGACGAGGCAGGGGACCTCGACGACGGCGTCGGCGTCGAGGGCCGTCAGCGTGGTGCGGTTGCGCACGTTGAGGATGAGGCGGGTGGGCTCGTTCGTGGCGATGGCGCGCATCAGAGCCAGTGCTACCCCCTCGTAGCCGCCGGACTCCAGGTCCGAGGGGTCGCGTTCCCCGGCGTCGGCGGCCTCGCGGTTCTCCGCCATGTACGTGGCCTCCCGCTCGGCCCGCGTGGCGTCCCAGGCGCGCAGCGCCGCCTCGGGGTCGGGGTGGGTGGCCGCGTAGAAACGGGTCTGCTGCTCGTGGAGGAACGCGCCGCGGGTCCGCTCGGCGGCGCGGTGGGCGGCGACCGTCTCGCGGGCGAAGTAGTAGTAGTGCAGGTACTCGTTGGGGAGGGCGCCGAGCGCGCGCAGCCAGTCGGGGCCGAAGAGGCGGCCCTCCTCGAAGGAGGTGAGGGCGGCGGTGTCGGCGAGCAGCCCCGGCAGCACGTCGCGGCCGGCGACGTGGAGGCCGCGCAGCCAGCCGAGGTGGTTCAGGCCGACGTAGTCGAGGCGGACGGCGTCGGGGTCGACGCCGGCGGCGCGGGCGGCGCGGCGACCCAGGCCCACGGGGGAGTCGCAGATGCCGACGACGCGGTCGCCCAGTACGCGGGACATGGCCTCGGTGACCAGGCCGGCGGGGTTGGTGAAGTTGATGACCCAGGCGTCGGGCGCGAGGCGGGCGACGCGGCGGGCGATGTCGGTGGCGACGGGGACGGTGCGCAGGCCGTAGGCGATGCCGCCGGCTCCGACGGTCTCCTGGCCGAGGACGCCCTCGGCGAGCGCGACGCGCTCGTCGGCGGCGCGGCCGGCAAGGCCGCCGACGCGGATCGCGGAGAAGACGAAGTCGGCGCCGCGCAGGGCCTCGTCGAGGTCGGTGGTGGCGGTGATCTCGGGGCCGGGGCGGGCGCCGGCGCTGGCGGTGGGGCTGGCGGTGGCGGCCAGGGCCTGGCCGGCGAGGACGGCGCGGACGGCGGCGAGCCGGCCCGCGTCGGTGTCGTGGAGGGTGAGGTGGGTGATCTGCCGGTGGGGGTCGGCGAGCAGCGCGGCGTGGACCAGCGGGACGCGGAAGCCGCCGCCGCCGAGGATCGTCAGGCGGGTCGTCGCGCCCGTCGGGTGTGCTGTCGGTGCCATGCGTGTCCCTCGTTCGCCGTCCGTCGCGTTCGCCGTCGTCAGACTAGAGGCCGCCTCGTCATCCCCGGCGGGCTCGCGACGTCCTGCGACTCCCTCCCCCAGACCCCTGGCGGGGTCCGGGAGGTGCCCCCATGCTGCGTTGTCGTCGGTCGCCAGCCTGCGAGGCTGACTCCCTCCCCGCCTTGCTGGGGGCGCCCCCGCGCCGCAAAGCGGCGTGGGGGAGAAGCCGCAGGACGCCGCTCCCTGATCCACCGGGGATGGCGAGACAGCCTCTGGGTGGGTGGGGGCGACGCGGGCCGTGGCCGCGTCATCGGCCGGTTCGGCCGCCCCGGGGGTCGGGAGCGCGGGCAGGGGAAGGGCGTCGAGGAACGCGTAGGCGCGGCGCGGCTCGGGATCGCCGTCGCGGGCGCGGACCTCCCGCCACCAGCGGGCGATCCGGACCAGGTCGGGCGCCGCCGCCGCGCCGCCCGGCCGGCCCACGGACAGCCCGGCGCACAGCGCGGCGAAACGCAGCCGCGTCGCCAGCGGCCAGTCGCCGGGGTGGAGCGTGGCGGCGACGAGCGCGGCGCCGAAGACGTCGCCCGCGCCGGTGGTGTCGACGGCCCGGCCCACCCGCACGGCGGGCACGTGAGCGCGTTCCCCCGTGGTGGCGTCCACCGCGTGGACGCCGTCCGCGCCGCAGGTGACGACGGCGAGCGGCACGCGCTCCGCGAGCTTCGCCAGGGCCGCGGCGACGCTGCTGGTGCGGGTGTAGCCCATGGCCTCGCGGGCGTTCGGCATGAAGACGTCGCAGAGCGCGAGCTGGTCGAGCACGGCGCGGTCCGGGCTGCCGTGGGAGTCCCACCCGACGTCGGCGAAGATCCGCGTGCCGGCGGAGCGGGCCGTGGCCAGCCACGCGAGCGGCTCGGGCGTGAGGTGGACGACGGCGGCGCGGCTGGGCGGCGGCTGCCCGACCAGCTCGTCGGCGTCGAGGGGCGGCGGGCGGCCGTGGGTGACGAGGGCGCGGTCGCCGTCGTAGGCGAGCGCGACGGTCACCGGGGTGGGCCAGCCGGAGAAGCGGCGGGAACGGGAGAGGTCGACGCCCTCGCCGTCGGCGAGGGCGCGCCAGCAGTGCTCGCCGGGCAGGTCGTCGCCGAACGAGGTCGCCAGGCAGGTGCGCAGGCCGAGGCGGGCGAGGGCCACGGCGAAGTTCGCGATGCCGCCCGGGGAGGTGCCCATGCCGTCCGACCACACCTCGGCGCCGGGGGTGGGCGGGGTGGGCAGGCCGGTGAAGGCGAGGTCCCAGAAGAGGAGGCCGGAGAGGAACACGTCGTAGGGCTCGGGGTCGAGCGGGCCGAGCGGGCCGAGGGGATCGAGAGGGTCGGGGGCAGGACCTGACTGGCCGTACGGCGACATCGACGTGTTCCTCTCGCGGCGCGCGGGCCGAGCGCACGCGGCCCGCGTCAGGCGAGAGACTGCACGGCTCCCGCTCGTTCGCGCAAGGGTCGTGAACGGCTGTCGGCGGGGGCCGTCAGCCGGTCAGCAGCCCCCGCAGTTGTAGTAGGTGACGTCCCAGTGGTTGCTCTCGCGGGCGTAGATGTTGCCCGAGCCGGACTCGTAGAGGGCGGCGCCGTCGCCGCGCTGGCCGATGTAGGTGAAGCTGCCGGTGATGTAGCCGTTGACGCAGGAGCTGAGGGAGTAGTCCAGCTTGTAGCCGTTCCAGTGGCTGTAGGTGCCGCCGGCGTGGCCGGTCTCGGTGCCGCCGGTGATGTTCAGCGCGCAGCCGCTGGCGCTCTTCAGGGTCTGGGCGCCCTGGGCCGACATGAGGTTGAGCTGCTCGAACGAGGTGCAGGTCGGGTTGTTGCGGTCGGAGCAGCCGCCCGAGGAGGACCAGGTGATGCCGGACGCCCGGAACATCGAGGTGGCCTGCGAGTGGCTGATCTTCGTCTGGAGCGGCACGACCGTCTCCGCCGACGACGCGGTCGCGGTCGCGGACACGGACGCGGTCGGCGCGGCGGAGGCGGAGCCGGAGCCGGCGAGCAGCGCGCCGGCGGCCAGCGCGAGGGAGGCGAGCACGGAGAGCGCGGAGCGCGCCCGCACGGGGCGCGAGGGACGCGGGAAGACCACGGAAACCTCCTGCGAGGTGGGGGAGTTGTGGGGGATCAGGCAGGCGGTACGGGGTGGTGCACGACGATGATGCCGGAGGTCTACGCGCGTCCGCCAGAGTGCGGAGCCGACGAACGCGACGAGGCGCACGCCGGTGGGGAGCCGGTGAGGCGTGGGGAGGGTGGGGAAGTCGGGAGCGGGAGGCCGTCGGGCTGAGCGCCGAGCGCCCGGGGCGAGCCACCGGCGTGAGCCGTCGAGCCCGAGCTGCCAAGGGCGAGCCGCCGAGGGCGAGCCGCCGAGGGCCCCGCCGCCCGGCCGGTGGAGGCCGACCGGGCGACGGGGCCCTCGGGGGGACGAACGCGCCGCGCCTACGGCAGGCGGGCCGCCGCGTGCTGGCGCAGCACCCAGGCGAGCACCGCGTCGCCCGGCGGCGGCAGCGGCGGCTCGTACGTCCAGGCGTGACCCACCCACGGGTCGGCCAGGTGGTCGTCCGGCACCGGCGTGACGCGCAGCAGCGCACGCCACAGCGGGTCGAGGATCGGCCCGTACGCGCTGGCGTCCTCGCGGTCGGCCACCATCATCAGGTGCACCCCGACCGAGGGCCCCTCGTCCGCCAGATACCGCAGCTGGGTGACCGAGCGGTCGTCGAAGCCGTGCGGGAAGTCGTGGACGATGAGCAGCTGCTCGGCGGTGTCGAGGTCCGGCGGCAGCGCGTCTCCCGCGCCGCTGCGCACCGCCATCTGCACCAGGTCCACCCGCTGCGTCAGCCGCGCCAGCACCTCGCTGACCCCGGCCGCGCCCGCGGCCGGCGGCTCGCGCAGCGCGCCCGACTCCACCAGCGGCGCCAACGACCGGGCCGCCGAGCCCGCCGGGTCGATCACGTGGACCGTGAACGCGTCGACGGGGTGGACCGCCACCAGGCGGGCCGCGAGCGCCGTGGCCGTCTCGGCGGCGAGGCGTCGCAGCTCGTCGGAGTCGATCAGCGCCGACTCCACGGAACGGCCGCCGTGCCGGCCGCTGTCGATCCACAGGCCGCGGTGGAGCGGCAGCCGCACCAGCATGGGGATGCGCAGGCCCGGGGCGTGCTCCGGCAGGCTGAGGTCGCCCAGCCGCAGCGCCATCGGCGCCTCGCGGGGCACCTCGTACGTCCGCCAGGCCGCGCTGTCCCACCGCGCCAGGGCCGGCGGCAGGGCCGGCTCGACGACCTCGATCTCGGCCACGAGCTGGGCGAGGTCCCGGTCGAAGACGGCGCGCGCCTGGTCGGCGAGCTGGCCGTGCCGGGCGCGGGCCTCGGCGCGGGCCGCCTCCGCCGTGGGGCCGACCCGCGTCCGCGGGTCGGACAGCAGCCGGTCCAGCTCCTGGTCCAGGCGGGAGTCGGCGAACGCGACGGCGCTGCGGTACGCGGCGCCCGAGCGGGCCAGGTCCTCGAACATGCCCCAGACCTGGTTGTACAGCCGCTCCTCCATGCTCCAGCCGGAGGCGTCGCCCGCGACGGGCTGCGGCGCGGCGCCGGGAGCCGGGGACGGCTGCCCGTTCGGCGGCGCGCCCGACGGGGCGCCCGGCGGGGGCGGGGGAGCGCTGGGCGGCGGAGGTGGAGCCGCGGCGCGCCGTGGGTGCTGGTAGTTGATGCGGCCACCCGTGGCCGGCGAGCCCGAGGCGCCCGAGGCCCCCGACGGACTCGCCGCGGCCGTGTCGGCGCCGGTGCCGCCGCCGACGGGCGCGGTGTGCCGGGTCCTGTCCCGCTCCCCGGAGGAGGGAGGGGGCGCGATCGAGCGGGCCATGCCGCTGGCCACCGCGTCGTTGATCGTGGCGGCGAGCTCCTGGGCCTGCGGCAGGCCCTGGTCGTGGAGCATGGCCGCGAGCCCGCCCGCGTACCCCTGGCCGACGGCGCGCACCTTCCACGCGTCCTGCCTGCGGTAGAGCTCGATCGCCACGACGGCGGACTCCGCGGCGAGGTCCGTGATCGTGTAGCTCGCGATCTCGGCGCCGTCCAGGCCCGTGACGGCGACGAAGGGCGCCGCGAGCGAACCGAAGCTGGGCGGCGAACCCGGCACCGTGGGCAGGGAGAGCAGGACGTTCACCCGGTGCACGGCCTCGGGGAGGGCGCCGAGGTCCACGGCGAGGCGGTGGGCGGCGGCGGCCTGCCGGGAGACCTCGAGACCGGGGAGCTGGGGCGAGGCCGGGTGCGCGATCCACGACGCGTCCCGCATCCGCCACTGCTCGTCGTTGAGCGTCGCGCCGGCGACGAGGGGCGTGGGGGCCGACACGCGGATCTCCAGCCGGGTGTCGGGGAGGGGGTGGTTCTGCCCCCGGATCAGCTCGGCCGTCATCAGTGCCGCACCGCCTAGAGGTGCGGAACGAGCGCGGGCAGAAGGTCCTGGAAGGTCCGTCCGTTGGCCGGCTCGCCGATGGCGGTCATCGTCCACCCGGTGCCGTTCCGGCCGACCTTGGCCATGATCTGGGCCGTGTACGGGCCGCCGCCGGTCAGCGTGTACCGGGCGAGCTCCTGGCCGTTGGTCTCGTCGACCAGGCGGCAGAAGGCGTTCTGCACCTCGGCGAAGGACTGGCCGGTGAAGGAGTTCACCGTGAAGACGATCTGGTTGATGTGGACGGGGATGCGCTGGAGGTCGACGAGGATCGCCTCGTCGTCCCCGCCCTGCCCCGCGCCGCCGACCAGGTTGTCACCGGTGTGGCGCACGGAGCCGTCGTCGCTCACCAGGTGCTGGAAGAAGACGACGTCCACGGCCTGCCGGTCGGCGAAGAGCACGGCCGAGGCGTCGAGGTCGATCTCGCGGGTGCGCGACCCGAAGAGGCCGCGGCGCGGTGCCGCCTGCCAGCCGAGCCCCATGCGTACCGCGGTCAGGGTCCCCCCGTCGGACTTCTGCAGGCTGATGGCCTGACCCTTGGACAAGTTGACGCTCACGTGCTGGTCCTCTCTCGGCTCGCTCACACCGCCATGTGAGGCGGTTGCTCAGGCAGACTACGCAGTGCCACCGACACTCCGCCCCCGTCGGCCAGCATTGTGTCTTTCTTGCGACACTCAGCCCCGGCAGCCTCGGGGTTTCCGCGTCCCCACCGCCTTCGCTGGGTAATGCACATGCCAACTAGGCGGCGTGCACGGCCGGTTCTGTGGGAGGCGGACGATGAGCGGTGGCTCCTCGCGTGGCGTGACCGGGCGGCGGGTGCCGTCGGTCGTGGCGTTGCTCTGCGTGGTGGCGACGCTGCTGGCGGCGTCGCTCGCGGCCGGGCCCCCGGCCGCCGGACGAGGTCCGGCGGCCCAGCCCGGGGAGACGTCCGGGAAGGCGCCCGAGGCGCCCGGGGAGACGGCGCCGACCAGCGGGACCTCGGCCGCGCCGGCCGTCGTCATGAACGGCCCCGTCTTCAACGACCCGGCCGCCGGCCCCGGCAGCGGCACGCCGACCGCCGCCCAGACGGCCGTCTTCGACCAGCTCGTCGGCCTCCTCGACGCGGTCCCCGCGGGCGAGCGGATCCACTTCGCGATGTTCGAGTTCCAGGCCGGCCCCAGCGGCTACCCCCAGCGGGTGCTGAACAGCCTGGTCGCCGCCCACGACCGCGGCGTCGGCGTCCGCGTCATCCTCAACACCTCCGCCGGCAACGAACCCTTCCACGACGCGCTCGACGCCGCCCTCGGTCACGACGAGTCCGCCCGCTCCTGGGTCGTCGGCTGCGGCAGCGGGCGCGGCTGCATCGCGCGGAACTACTCACACGAGAAGTTCGCCCTCCTCTCCCGCGTCGTCCTGCCGGGCGGCGTCGTCCACGAGGACGTCGTCTTCCAGAGCTCGTCCAACCTCAACGACTGGTACGTCCACAACTCCTACAACGACGCCTACACCTTCGCCGACCCCACCTCCTACGCCGGCTACCTCACCCACTTCACCGACCTCCAGCGCGGCAGGACCGTCCCGGTCGACCCCGACTACTGGTGGACCACCCCCACCGGCACCACCCACCGCGCCCACTTCTACCCCCGCGCCCAGGGCACGGGCGACCCCATCGTCAACGTGCTGCGCGGCGTCGGCTGCACCTACCAGGACGAGGCCGGCGTCACCCGCCAGACCGCCGTCCGCCTGGTCGTCTCCGCCTTCACCCAGCACCGGACGGCCATCGCGGAGGAACTCCTCCGGCTGCGCGGGGAGAACTGCCGGATCGAGATCGTCCACGCGGCCGGCGGCATCGAGCCCGAGCCGCTCGCCGTGCTGAACCGGACGGCCTCCGGCGGCCAGCGCATCCAGCTCACCCCCTGCCGCTACACGGTCTCCGAAGGCCACGAGGTGCGCCCGCACGCCAAGGTGATGCTGATCGACGGCCACTACGACGACGACACCGTGCCGCGCGTCTACACCGGCAGCGCCAACTTCACCCATCTGGAGAACTCCGACGACTCCCAGCTGCGCGTCATGGGCCGCGCCGTCCACGACCAGTACCTGGCGTGGTTCACCGCGCTGCGCGCCGCCTGCGGCGGCTGACGGGCCGCAGGCCGTGACGGCCCGCGCGCCGTCCACGCCCCGTTACGCCGCGCCGCCGCCGTGCCGCTCGCCGTGCCGCGCGCGCAGCAGGTAGATCCGCGGGTGGTGCCCCTTCTGGAAGACCCGCGTCTCGCCGACCGGCTCCCACAGCCGCCCCGTCGCGGCGAGGCAGCGTTCCATCTGCCGCACCTCGTGGGTGAGGACCGCCAGCCGCGCGCCCGGCGCCGCCACCGCGTGCGCCCGCTCCAGCAGCGCCAGGTGCAGCGCCTCGTTGCGCGCGTGGTCGCCGACCAGCGTGCCCCACGGCGGGTCGGCCAGGACGACGTCGAACGGCCCCGACGCCTCCCACGCCCGCCCCGGCTCGCGGATGTCCGCCTCCGCCACCGTCACGGCGTCGGCGAGCCCCGCCGCCGCGAGGTTCGCCGCGCAGGCGTCGAGGACGGCGGCGTCGGCGTCGACCGCGACCGCCCGCCGCGCCGGGGCCGCCAGCAGCCGCTCGACCAGCAGCGTGCCCGAGCCGCACATCAGGTTCACGACCCGGTCGCGCGGCACGGGACGGGTCAGCAGCGCCATCGCCCGCGCGATGGGCGCGCCCGCCGCGCCCGGCACGTCCCGCACCCGCCAGGGGCGGTCGGACAGGGGCCGCGTCGAGAGCCTGACCAGCACCTCCCAGCCGTCCCTCGGATGGTCCGGGTGAACGGCGCGGCGGAAGCGCAGCGGCAGGTCGCCCTCGCCGGGGACGTGGCGCAGCCCGCTGGCGGCGGCCAGCTCCTCGCCCAGCCGCTGGAAGACGGAGGAGTCGCGGCCCGCCGCCTCGAAGCGGAACGACGCGGGCGGCGCGTCGGCGTTGATCCGCCGCACCGCGCGCAGGGTGTGGGCGAGCCGCGCCAGGTGCTCGCCGCTGAGCAGGGACTTCGGGCGCGGCACGGCGAAGGGCAGGACGGCGAACGGGGCGACGACGGTGCCCAGGTCCAGCAGGCGGCGCCAGGAGTCGGCGTAGTCGAAGAAGAGGGAGTCGTCACGGCCGGGGACGGGGCGCACCGCGCGCGGGTGGCCGAGCCGCGCGGTCAGCTCCTCCCGGACGAGCTGCTCCAGGCCGGGCGCGAAGACGACCTCGACCCGGCGGTCGGCGGTCGACGTCGGCCCCGGCCTCGGCCGCGACGCGGACGTGCCCGCTGACCTGCCCGTCGAGGCGGCGGCCCGTCCCCGCCCCGCCGCGCCCCTGAACCCGGCGCCCCTCGAACCGGCGGCGGGCCGTCGCCGCCCGGAGCTACGGGGCGTGCGGGACGGCGGCATGGCCCCAGCCTAACGCCGGGAAACGCCACGCCCGACGGGCCGTGGACCCCGTCGGGCGGCCCGTCGGGCGTGGGCGTTCGGCCAACGAGACGGTGCGGGCCTCCCGGCACGGTCGTGCCCGCCGGGAGGCCGGGGTCTCGGCCCCGGAGCTGCGGAGGGGTCAGCCCCGGCGGCCGAGAGGGGTCATCGCAGCCAGCTCGGCAGGACCCCGCGGACGGCGTCGAGCACCGCGGCGGAGGCCGAGGAGCCGGACGCGGTCGAGGCGTGGTGCGCGTGGTCGGAGTGCGCGCCCTCGGCGTAGTCGGCCGGGGCCGACACCTGGGCCTGCTCGGCCGCCGCGGCGACGTCCTCCGCGCTCATGGTCTGGCCGTTGCCGTACGTGACCTGGCCGTTGCCGCCGTCGAAGACGACGTCGGAGCAGGAGTAGAAGTTCTCCTGGCTGTCGGAGCGGATCCAGTGCACGTAGACGATGTGCTGGCCGGAGCGGGGCGGCAGCTGGACGTTCCAGTAGTAGTGACCGCCGTCGGAGCCGACGGAGCCGCGCTGCGGCGGGTTGGTCACGCTGCTGATCTGCTCCAGGTCACTCCAGCGGAGCTGCGAGGTGGGGGACCAACCGTTCTTCGTGATGTAGACGTTGAACCTACCGGGGTGGTGCGCCCAGTTGCTGTGCTGGAGCTCGATGCTCTGGCCGGAGGTCAGGTGCGTGACGGGCCAGTCGGTGCGGGCCGCGTTGTACGCCGAGAAGTTGAAGGGGCCACGGTTGCCACCGCTGCACAGGGTGCCGTCGGGAATGTATCCGGTGGTCCTGCCGCCGCCGTTGGAGTCGAGCACGGCGAACCAGTTGTACAGCGGGCCCGTGCCGTTCTGCCGCACCGCGTCGGCGCAGGCGGGGTTGGCCGGCATCTGGGTGGAGCTGTTGCGCTGGAGGTCCAGGTAGCACAGGTAGGTGCGCGAGCCGGGCAGGGTGGTCGCGCCGTGCGCGGAGGCGGGGGTGGGGAGGGACGCGATCACGAGACCCAGCAGTCCCGCACCGAGCACGCTCAGGAGGCGGATCTTCCTGGCCTTCCGGCCTCCGCCGGCCGGGGCGGCTCTTCGGTCGGTCGATCGAATGCTCACGGAGTTCTCCTCGAGAAGGGTCGTCTGCCCGCGATGGACAGCCGACGGCACCGGCCCACGGACGAACGTCTGACCGGTGTCCGGCGGCCCGTCGCCGGTTCGTACAGGCGTGTCGTGGGAGCGCTCCCGCAACCACCGTAGCGGGTATCGGATCGTTATGTAAGCGCTCGTACGTGGTGAACCCGCTGCTCTACGTGGTGACTTGTCCCAGCAGTCCCACGCACCCTTCCGACGCCGACGGCGTAGGCACGCCTACGTCGTCCGCCGACTCCCGGACTCCCTCTCCCGGCCCACGCGCCGCGTGCGGTCAGAGTGGCTGGAGCCGGGTGCGCAGGAGGCAGAACTCGTTGCCCTCCGGGTCGGCCAGGACGTGCCAGCTCTCCTCGCCGGTCTGTCCGACGTCGGCGGGCGTGGCGCCGAGCGCGAGCAGCCGCTCCAACTCGGCGTCCTGCTCGCGGTCGGTGGGGTTGACGTCGATGTGCAGACGGAGCTTCGTGGGCCGCGGATCGTCGCTGGGGCTGAGGATGAGGATGGGCTGCGGGCCGCCGAAACCGGCGTCGGGCGGCCCGATCGCGATGCTGCCGTCCTCCTCCCGGTCGAGTTCGACGTAGCCGAGGACCTCGCTCCAGAACGTGGCGAGCCGCTCGGCGTCGGCGGCGTCGAGGATCAGCTCACTGATGCGGCATGCCATGGGCGGCAGTGTACGGAGACGGCCCGGCGGATCGTCGGCGTGCCTCGTCCTCCGGGGTCCCGGGAGCCCTCGGGCCCCCGGGCGCCCTTCAGAAGATGATCTCGGTGCCGAACTCCTCCAGCTCGGGGTCGTCCGTGCCGGCGATCACCGCGCTCCAGAACAGCGGCTTGCCCTCGCCCCACACGGACTCGGGGGCGTCCTCCCACTCCAGCCGGTCGTTGTACGTGCCCTCGGGCCCGCAGAAGAGGGTGGTCTCGCGCGGCGACAGGTCCGCGTCGTCCACGCCCCTGCCCTCGAACGTCAGGGTCTCCCGCTCCCCGGCCGGGCACTCGCCGACGACGACGAGGCTCAGCGTCCCCTCGTCCGGGAGGTAGTGGGCCCCGAGCACCTCCAGGGTCCACGCGGTGTCCTGGGCCTGAGCGGGCGTGGCCGCGACCGCCGCCAGGGCGACGGGGGCGGCCACGGCCAGCGCGACCGCCGGGCCGCGGACTGCCAGGTGGCGTGGGAGGCGGGAGTTGCTGCGGTGTGACGTCATGCCGGAGTCCTTCCGGTGGTGGGCGGCAGGGTGGGGGAGAAGGGGAAGGAGGAGGGGCGGGAGGCCGGCCGTGCCCCGCGCCACCTCCCCGCTCTCCGCACCCCCACCCTCCCCACTCCGGAGCGGGGCGGCGGGACCTCCGCCGGGGTCGCACCCGTTTGCGTGGCAACCTCACTCGTTCGTCCGAGGAAGCCGACGGGGCGGCGTGCTCCGACGCGGTGTCGGTGCGCGCCGCCCCGGAGGCGGGAGGGGAGGGCCGGAGGGGTGCGGGAGGTCCCGCGCTGCCACGGCGCCTACTTCGGGTCGCGGTTGAACGTCGAGGTCGACCAGAGGTAGCCGAGCACCGCGAGGCCGAGGCACCAGGCGAGGGCGAGCCATCCGCTGCCGCCGATCTCGGTGCCGAGGAGCAGGCCGCGCAGGGTCTCGGTGGCGGGGGTGAACGGCTGGTACTCGGCGACCGGCTGGAACCAGCCCGGCATCGCGTCCACCGGCACGAAGGCGCTGGACAGGAGCGGCAGCAGGATCAGGGGTGTCGCGTTGTTGCTGGCCGCCTCGGCGTTCGGGCTGACCAGGCCCATGCCGACGGCGATCCAGGTGAGCGCCAGGGCGAAGAGCGCGAGCAGCCCGAAGGCCGCCAGCCACTCCAAGGCGGTGGCGTCGGTGGAGCGGAAGCCGATGGCCACGGCGACGGCGCCGACGAGGACCACGCTGGCGATGGACTGGAGCACGCTGCCGAGGACGTGTCCGACGAGCACGGAGGGGCGGTGGATCGCCATCGTGCGGAAGCGGGCGACGATGCCCTCGGTCATGTCGTTGGCGACGGACACGGCGGTGCCGATCACGGTGCTGCCGATGGTCATCAGCAGGAGGCCGGGGACGACGTAGGCGATGTAGGCGGAGCGGTCGGGAGGGCCGCCGCCGATGCCCGAGCTCATCGTGTCGCCGAAGACGTAGACGAAGAGCAGCAGCAGCATGATCGGCGTGAGCAGCAGGTTCAGGGTGAGGGAGGGGTAGCGCCGGGCGTGGAGGAGGTTGCGGCGCAGCATCGTGGACGAGTCGCGGACGGCGAGGGAGAGGGTGCTCATCGGGCGGTCTCCTTGGACTGGGCGGGGACGGTCGTGCCGGGGGCGCCGGTGGTGCCGGGGGCGCCGGGGGCGCCGGGGGTGTCGCTGGTGAGGGCGAAGAAGACGTCGTCGAGGTCGGGCGTGTGCACGGTCAGTTCGTCGGCCTCGACGCCGGCGGCGTCCAGCCAGTCGAGCAGGGAGCGCAGTTCGCGTTGGCTGCCGTCGCTGGGGATCTGGAGGGAGAGCGCCTCGTCGTCCCGCGTGACCTCGCGCAGGGCGGTGGCGGCGTGCTGGTAGGCGGCCGGGTCGGTGAAGCGGAGGCGGACGTGTCCGCCGGGGATGAGGCGCTTGAGCTCGTCGGCGGTGCCCTCCGCGGCGATGGTGCCGTTGGTGAGGACGGCGACGCGGTCGGCGAGTTCGTCGGCCTCCTCCAGGTACTGGGTGGTGAGCAGGACGGTGACGCCGCTGGTGACGAGCTCGCGGATGATCTGCCACATGGTGTGGCGGGAGCGCGGGTCGAGGCCGGTGGTCGGCTCGTCGAGGAAGATGATCCGCGGGCTGCCGACCAGGGTCATGGCGATGTCGAGGCGGCGCCTCATGCCGCCGGAGTAGGTGGAGGCGGGCTTCCTGGCGGCCTCGACGAGGTCGAAGCGCTCCAGCAGCTCGGCGGTGACCCGTCGCCCCTCGTTCCTGGTCAGGTGGTGCAGGTCCGCCATCAGGAGCATGTTCTCCTCGCCGGTGATCAGGCCGTCCACGGCGGAGAACTGGCCGGTGACGCCGATGGCCGCGCGGATCGCCTGCGGGTCGGCGGCCAGGTCGTGGCCGGCCACCCGGGCGTGGCCGCCGTCGGCGGAGACGAGGGTGGAGAGGATCTTGACGACGGTGGTCTTGCCGGCGCCGTTCGGGCCGAGGAGGGAGAGGATCGTCCCCTCGGGGACGGCCAGGTCGACTCCGTCGAGCACGAGCTTGTCGCCGTAGGACTTGCGCAGCCCGTTCGCCGCGATGGCCAGGTTCGTCATGGTGGGGGCTCCTTCAGGGGTCCTTCGAGGTCTCAGAGGCTGCGGGCGGTGATGTCGCCGTGGGAGGTGGTCGCGTGGACGCTCAGCTCGGCGGTGCCCTCGGTGTTCCTGAGCGCGTTGTGGATGCGGCCGTAGCCGGTGCCGGCGTCCAGGGAGGCGGAGACGCCGTGGGCGGCGCCGACCGTGATGTCGCCGGCGTCGGTGCGCAGGCGGACCGTGCCGCGCACGGCCTCGGTGATCCGGATGTCGCCCTTCCGCGTGGTGATCTCGGCGGGGCCGCCGAGTCGGCCGACCGAGACGTCACCCGCGGAGGTGGCGAGACGGACGCTCGCGGCCTCGTCGAGCTCGACCGCGGCCTGCGCGCCCTCGACGGCGACCTCGCCGAACCGTCCGACGCCTCGGAACTCGACGCTGGACGCCTTCGCCTCGACGTGTGAGCCGGCGGGCAGCTGGACCGTCACCTCGACGGACCCGGAGGCGCCGAGGAACTGGTTCCTCGCCGGGGTCGCGATCCGCAGGACGCCGTCGGCGTGGGTGACGGTGGTCTGCTCGGCCACCTTCACGTCGCGGCCCTTGGCGGCGTCGGTCGGCAGGACCTCGACCGTGGTGTCGGCGCGGTCGGCGGCGACGAGCCGGACGCGTCCCGCCGGGATGTCGAGGACGACGGAGACGGGGGCCGGGGTGTCGAACGTGTGCATGGTGCTCTCCTCGTGCGGTGGGTCGTGCGCTGTCGTTTCTGACTTTGGAAACGCTACGTTGCGTTCATGGATCTGGCAACGAACTCGTTGCACTCGAAAGCCATAACTGCACGTGAGAGCCGAGAAATCGTTGCAATGGATCGAGAGCTAACGCAACAGTTCCGGGATTCGTCCGTTGCGATGGGCGCGCTTCGGGCGTTAGGCTGGCGGCCCCAGGAGAGCGTCAGCGTCGGAGGGAGACCGCGATGCCGGGAGGCAGGCTCACCCAGCAGGAACGCCAGCAGGTCGCGCTCGGGCTGGCCGACGGGCTCGCGTACGCGGAGATCGCCCGGCGCCTGGAGCGCCCCACCTCGACGATCACGCGCGAGGTCATGCGCAACGGCGGCCCCGGCTCCTACCGCGCCGACCTGGCCCACCGCGCCACCGAGCGCCGCGTCCACCGCCGCAGGCGGGCGGCCCCGGCCCGGGGCCCGCAGGCCCCGCCCCAGGCCGACGACGGGCGCGACGCCGAGGCGGTGCGCGAGTACGAGGAGACGTTCACGACCGTCGTGATGGAGTCGGGCGTGCCCAAGATGATGGCCCGGGTGCTGACCGCCCTGTGCCTCAGCGACGCCGGCAGCCTCAGCGCCGCCGAGCTCGTCCAGCGCCTCCAGGTCAGCCCGGCGTCCGTCTCCAAGTCGATCGCCTTCCTGGAGAACCAGGGCCTCGTCCGCCGGGAGCGCGACGAACGCCGCCGCGAGCGGTACGCCGTCGACGACGACGTCTGGTACCAGTCCATGCTGGCCAGCGCCCGCGGCACCGCCCAGCTCGCCGACACCGCACGCCAGGGCGTCGGCGTCCTCGGCCCCGACACGCCGGCCGCCGCCCGCCTGGCGAACATCGCCCGCTTCCTCGACGTCATCACCGAGGCGATCATCCGCGCCGCGGACGAGGCCCGCGAGATCCTCCACGCGAACACCGAGGCGACGAAGTCGGAGGCGACGCCACCACCGGGTGGCACCGCCACGCCGCGTCCGGACGACGGCTAGCCGGTTTCGTTCGGACCGGCTTCGATCCCCTTCCCCTGCGGCGTCTCCACGGGCCGGCCGACAGCGCCCGCCGGCTCATGGGCCTTGACTGGCCGCAGCGACGACGGGCGCTCGGGTCCGCTGGTGCTTACTGCTTCTCGAGGTCGGTTCCGGGGCCGCCGGACAGGTGGTCCGAGTCGGGGCCGCCGCTGAGGTAGTCGTTGCCGCTGTTGCCGTACAGGAGATCGTCGCCGCTGTTGCCGAACAGGCGGTCGTCGTGCCTGCCGCCGTAGACCGTGTCGTGGCCCTTCCCGCCGTAGATCACGTCCCTGCCGTCCTGGCCGTACACCTCGTCGTCGCCGCTGAGGCTCCAGACCATGTCGTGGCCGATGCCGCCGTCCAACTGGTCACCGTCCTCGGTGCCTTGCAACGTGTCATCGCCGGTGCCGCCGTAGGCCAGCTCCTTGCTGGCCACCAGGTAGTCCGAGCCCGCGCCCCCGTAGCTCGTGCCGCCGTAGTACAGGTCGTCGTCGCCCGCGTTGCCGTACTGCACCGTGCCACCGTTGAGCAGGTCATCGCCGTAGCCGCCGATGACGCGGTCCTCGGTCGTGGCCAGGATGATGTCCGCACCGTCGCCGCCTCGGAACAGGTTGCGGCCAGCCACAGCGGAGGACAGCAGGTCGTCCCCGTCCCCGAGATCGATCTCCGTTCGGTAGTCGTGGTCGCCGTCCACGGGCGCGAGGTCGCACACCACACTCATCCTGTCGTCGGGGTCGACGCGGGCGCAGCCGGGGCCGGGAATGATGGACCATATGACGTCTTCGATGTGCACCTCGTCCTGGTCGTCCGAGACGTGGAGGTAGACCTCGTTGTTCTGGTTGTCGCCCGCTGTGTAGCGGACGGTGCCGTCCACCACCTCGGCGGTTGCGAGGGTGGCGGCGGAGGCAGGGGCCGCGAGGCCGACGGCCACCAGCGCCGCCGCCCCCACGATGACGGTCGATCTCCGCAGCGCTCTGCCCGTGCCTGTTCGCATGCCGCCCCCATGGGTTGTACGTGAAGTGTCCATATCGCTGGGTCAGACACAGCGCGTCGGGGAGTCGTTGTACGGAGGACCGCGACCGGTGCGGTGGTCGATCACTCCTGGGCCAGCGAGTCCAGGAGGTCACGGCCGTGCCGCCACGAGCCCAGGCCGCTGGCGGAATTGAGGTGCCCGTGCGCGCCCGCCAGGTGCCATCGTGCCTCCCACCGCGCCGCGAACCCGGCGGCTGCCTCGGGGGTGCAGTACGGGTCGTTGGTGCTGCACACCACCAGGGCCGGGCAGGGCAACGGCTGCGCCGACACCTCGACGAACGTCCCGGCCGCCTGGCGTGGGAACGCCGGCCCGTGCGGGTCGGGCGGCGCGACCAGGAACGCGCCGCCCGCCGGGATCGAGGGGTTCCTGTCCAGCCAGGCGGACGCGGCCCAGCAGCCCAGGCTGTGGGCCACCAACACGACGCGGCTGTCCTGCCGGGAAGCGTCGTCGTACGCCTCCTGTACGGCGTCGACCCAGTCATCCAGCTCGGGGGCGGACCACGAGGCAGGCGAGATCCTCACCGCTGAGGTGCCCCACCGCCGCTCCCACAGGGTCTGCCAGTGCTGCCCGTCCGAGCCGTCGATACCCGGGATGATGACGTACGCCGCCACTGCCCACCACCGTTTCACTCGTCGCTCCCTACGATCACGGGAGCGCCTGGTGCCGATTCTGTGGGATGCATCAGGCCGGTGGAGGCGGCACAACTGATCTCAAGGAAAACGGTGCGGACGACAATGGAATCACTCGACCGGATAGACCGGGACATCCTCGCCCTGCTCCAGGCCGACGGCCGGCTGACCGGCGCGGAGGTGGGGCGCCGCGTCGGACTCTCACAGCCCGCGGCCAGCGCGCGCATCCAACGGCTGGAGAGGAACGGCGTCATCACCGGCTACCGAGCCGTGGTCGACCCGGCAGCCCTCGGTCTGAACATTCACGCGGTCATCCGGCTGCGCACCACCCACGCCCAGCTCGCACGCGCCCTGGACCTCGCCTCCCGGACCCCCGAGATAGCCTCCACCCTCAGAGTCACCGGGGAGGACTGCCTGATCTTCGACGTCCACTGTCCGCAGGCAGGACGCCTCGAAGAAGTCGTCGACGCACTCGCCCGTTTCGGCCCTGTCACCACATCCCTCGTGCTCCGGGCCTACCCCCGGAAGCCGCTGACCGACGCCACGGCAGCGACGTCATGAGAGGAGGCGGCTGGTGAAGCCGTCGCGGACGAGGGACTCGTACGCGGCGTGAACGTCGTCCGGGACGTCCTGGGCGATGGCGAAGCCGTGACGGGGGTACTCGATGACCCGCTGGAGGTCGCCGACGAGCATGTCGACCACGAGCTTCTCGTCGCCGACGTTCTTGACGTAGTCGTCCAGTCCCAGGGGCTCCGACGCGCAGACGATTCCCACCTCGGGCCACAGCTTGCGGGCGGTGGCGAAGGAGCGCCGCTCCACGTAGGGCTTCGAGACAAGCATGACCGTCGTCGGGACGATGCCGTTCGAGGCGAGAAGATCGCGGCTGAGCGTGATGTTCTGGCCGGTGTTCGCCGCGTTCGGCTCGACCAGGATCGCGGAGTCGGGGACACCGTGGTCGAGGGCGTGTTCGCGGAAGTGGACGGCCTCGCCACGGGGGAACCGGCTCCGCGTGGTGCGGCTGTTGCCGCCGGTGAACACCAGGGTCGGGAAGAGACCTCGGTGGTAGAGGTCGGCGGCGGTCCGGGCGACGCCGAGGTCGTGGCTGCCCAGGCCGATGGCGACGTCGACGGCTCGCGGCTCGTGGCCCATGTGGTGGTACTCCCAGACCAACAGGGCCTGGTGCCGCTGCTCCTCGGTGAGCGTCCGTTCGTTGTTTCCCACGCCCTGTTCTCTCCCTGGTCAGCGACGGACGGGGCCGGACGACGACCCCGGTTGTTCTGGCCCTGGTGTTCTCGATGCTGGCCAGCCGGTGGGACAACTCGAAACGGGCGGCGCTGATCGCGGCCTCGCCGAGGACACCAAGGCCATCATCGCGGGTCGCGGGATCGTTCAGCGGGATGCGGCCGTGGGCGCTGTCCAGGCGCTCCGCTGCACTGCTGCGGGAAACGGTGACGTAGCGCGGGGAGGGCGCGAGGTCGTCGGCGCCGCGGTGGGGTCAGGCGAGGTAGGGCTCGTCTGACCGGAGGCCGTGGGTGATCCGGGCCATGATCGCCGGATGGGTCGGGTGGGCGTTCAGCTCGGCTGGATCCACCCACCGCACCTCTGACGCCTCGGCGGGCTCGGGCGCCAGCGTGCCGCCCACCACCGTGGCGCGCAGGCAGATGTTGATCGGCTGGCGTACCTCCAGCACCTCGTCGTCGTGGAGGTAGGCGATGACGTGCTCGGGGGTGGAGAACACTCCCACGAGTCCGGTCACCTCGACGTCGAGCCCGGTCTCCTCGCGGCACTCCCGAACGCCTGCCTGGGCGACGGTCTCGCCCTTCTTCACGCCGCCCGTGGGGATGGTCCACAGGCCGTTGTCGACACGCCGGAGCAGCAGGAGCCGGCCGTGCCCGTCCCGCACGAAGACCGAGGCCGACGTCTTCCGACTGGTCGGCTTCGGCGCGGCCGGGTCCTTCCAGTAGTCGACCCTGTGGGTGGCTCTCCTCACTGGCGCTCCATCACGTCGTCGGCGGGCCTCGCCGAGGCCCACACCCGTTCGTAGGACTCGGTGTAGGTGGTGAAGTAGGCGCCGTCTATCCGCCGTAGGTGCATGACCGGCGTGTAGGCGGCGAGCACGCCGTAGGCGTGGACGTTGACGATCATGTCGTCGTCGAACCGGTAGATGCTGTTGTACAGCGGGGTGTCGTGGAGCCGGACCTCCACGGTGCTGGGCAGTCGCTGGCCGTAGTACGCCAGCACTGCGGCGACCCGGCCCGCGACGCCGCCGCCGATGCGGTGTTCGGTGTCGCGCGCGGCCAGTTGGGAGCCCTCGGGGTCGCCGAGGAGGAGACGTACCCGAACCCCACTCGTCGCCTTCTCGACGAGGGTGGGGATCCATTCGGGATGTTCTTCGGTGAGGAACAGGCCGGCGAACGCCAGGAGATCGATGTCGCGTTGGGCCGCACGGAGGAGCTCCGTCCACAGATGGCGTGGGACATCACCGCGGCGTGGGTAGGTGGCGACGAGTTCGGCGCCGGCCAGCGACGCTCTGTTCACGGCCTCCGGCCAGAGATAGCTCTCGTCTTCCTGGAGGATCGCCGCGATGCGGAATCTCGTGCGAGCGTGAGGGGTCGAACTCCCGCCGATCCATCGTTCAACGGACTTTGTCGACACCTCGGCGGCAGCTGCCAGTGAGTTGATGTCGTGTCCGGCACGATGCATGGCACGCCGGAACCGTTCGTTGACCATGGCGACATGGTGACACCTACAGACATGTCGCGACGGGACGATGTCCCCAAAGTGTCGGCAGATGTCTCGCCGTGTCGATGTGCTGTCCGTGACGGGCCGGAATCCTAGCGTCATGGCTGAAGCACCAGACAAGGCCGAGTTCGAACGTGCCGCCGCGCCCCGCGCCTCCCCGCTCCCCGTGTGGCTGCCGCCTTCCGATGTCGCTGCCCGGCGTGTGGAGTGCGGGCGGTGGTGGGATGCCGTTCGCGCTCCCGAAGGGCTTGGCGCCGTCGTGTTGGAGGCGTTGGCGGGGCGGTCGGGGCCGGTGATCGGTGACAGCCGGGACGGCGTCTACTGCTGGCTGGTGGCGCCGGGGGCGGCGGAGGGCTGGCGGCAGTGGCTGCCGGTGGAGGTCTACTCGGTGGCGTGTCGTCTGCTCGTGCCGTCGATCGCCCGGGGCCACACCCGGTGGGTGGAGTGGCTGGTGCAGCCGGAACCGGGGCGGGACTGCCTGACGGACGCCGGCCTGTTGCACGAGGCGCTCATGGTCGCTGTCGTCAGGACGGGAGAAGCCCGGTGAACGAGGTCCTGGGCGGCGGCGATAAGGAGGTGTTGCGGGACGTGGCGCATCCGTGGATCGGGCAGCGGGTGGTCGAGCCGCGCACCGGTAGGGCCGGGCGGCTCGGGCTGGTCGTCGAGCACGTGAGGTACGACGTGCTCGGGCGCGAGCGGGTGTTGTGGACGGAGGCGCATCTGCGGCCCGTGGACGGGTCGGGGTGGGAGTGGCGGGCCGACCTCGACAAGCTCGCCCTCCCGCCCGATCGCCAGCAACACGTCACGTAGCGCGTTTCTAAGGGAAGGATCCCGAGTCGCCGCCTCCGGCCCCTGCACCGGCCGGGCGGACGGTGGTTCGGGCAATGTCCCCCGACCGGACCAGCCCCGAGCGGCCAAGGAAGAGGCGCCCCCGTGCCGCTCCCGCCCCGGTCCGCCCCTTCGCTGGGGTGCCGCACCGCGGTGAGGGACACCCCCGCCCACCCCGGGACCCGCTGATTCACACCCACACCCCGGGGTGGGTGCCTGCCGCTTCGCCACCCCGCGGCCCCGCCGCAGCCGGGCCCCGGGTGCTACGTCCGCACCTGGACCAGCGCGTGCTGTCCGCTGCTGCGCCACGTCTCGCCCGTCGCGTCGAGCGCCGCCTCGCGCTCGGGCGTGAGGCCGCAGACCACGTCGCACTTGAGCGTCCGCAGCGCCGCGACGGGCGTCGGGAAGTACGCCGTCAGCTCGGCGAACGGGGTGGTCGGCGGCCAGAGGCGGTCGCCGACCAGGCGGCGGTAGTTGAGGTCGCCCTTGAGGATCGTGAGCGAGCAGGACGCGAGGCTGCGCCGCAGGTCCTCCGGCAGTCGCCGGTAGGACAGCGGCGCGCACCAGAACGGGTGGGTGCGGACCGCGAGGCGCCCGTCGCGCAACGCCTGCCACAGCCGCGCGCCCGCCTCGCCCGCCCGGCCCGCCGCCGCCCGCAGCCGCTCCAGCGCGGCCAGCAGGTCGGCGGTGACCGCGTCGGAGACGAAGTACGGGTGCGGCTTCACGTGCAGGTCGACGGCGTCGGCCCGGGTGTGGCGGAGCAGGTGGTCGACGAGGAGGAGGTCGGGGATCAGCTCCCGGCCGGCGTTGTCCGCGACCACGGCGACCGCCGCGGGCGGCTTCTCGGGGTCCAGCAGCTCCCACAGCGCGGCGCTGTCGTCCGCGACCAGGCCCGTCGCCGCCGACGCGTCCCCTGCGGACCCGGAGGCGGAGGCGGAGGCGGGGGCCGACGCCAGGAAGCCCAGGTCGGCGCGGTTCCCCCACAGCGCCCCCTGGAGCAGCGCCGCGCCCTGCTCCGCCACCTCACGCCCCTCCAGCGCGTCGAGCGCCCTCAGCTCCTCGTCGACCGTGTCGCTGGCCAGCTCCGACCGCTTGGCCGGTGCGAACGGGTCGACGCCCTGCCACGGCCCGCCCGGCTCGAAGTACCCGACGGCCCCGAGAATCCGCCGGTAGAAGTAGCTCTCCGCCCACAGGAACGGCACCTCGAACCACGAGCGCCCCGCGAGCTCCGTGAGCCCCCACCGCTCCCAGCGCCCACGGTCGGGGGCGGTGGCCGGCAGCGGGCGGATGGCGCCGTTCTCGCCGATCTCCGCCAACAGCTCCTCCAGCGCCGCCCGCTCGACGGGGCCGTAGGGGTGGGCCTCGTCGACCTGCCGGATCAGCGTCGGGTGCCGTCGCGCGAGCACGCTCCACGCGAAGCTGCCCGGCGCACCCGTGACCACCGTCGCCGCGTTCGTCGTGTCCGTCGCGTCCGCAACGTCCGCCGTGTTCGCCACGTCCGTCGCGTCGCCCTCGGGGCTCTCAGCCGCCACCGTCGCACACCCCATTTCTGCCGCCACCGGTCTTCCCCGAGTAGACCACCCCGCGTGATGATCGCGGAGGACGGCAACGGCGGCGAAAGGACCACACCGTGACCGCGAGCGACGCCTACGACGCGTACCGTGCGAGCAGGGACCAGCTCCTCAAGGCCCGGGGGGACCACGCCCGCGCCGTGGCGGAGTTCCGGTGGCCCGAGCTGGGGGACCGGTTCAACTGGGCGGTGGACTGGTTCGACACCATCGCGCGCCAGCCGGAGAACGCCGACCGCCCCGCGCTGCTCGTCGTCGCCCAGGACGGCACCACCACGCGCCGCACCTTCGTCGAGCTCTCCCGCGGCTCCGACCGGCTCGCCACCTGGCTCGCCGCCCGCGGCGTCGCCAAGGGCGACCCGGTGATCCTCATGCTCGGCAACCAGGTCGAGCTGTGGGAGTCGATGCTGGCGATCATGAAGCTGGGTGCGGTGATCGTGCCGACGACGAGCGCCGTCTCCACGGCCGACCTGACCGACCGCGTGGCCCGAGGCCGTGTCCGGCACGCCATCTGCGACGCGGCGGACGCGGCCCGCTTCGACGGGGTGCCGGGCGACTTCACGCGCTTCAGCGTCGGGCCGGTCGGTGCGGCCGGGCCCGTCGGTGCGGCCGGGCCCGTCGGTGCGGCCGGGCCCGTCGGGCTCGTCGGCGGACCCCAGGCCGTCGGCGACGCGGCGGACGCCGGCTGGGCCGACCTCCGCGAGGCCGCCGACCTCCCCCACACCCCCGTGCCCCACCCCGGCACCGCCCCCGGCGACCCGCTGCTGCTGTACTTCACCTCCGGCACCACGGCCCGCCCGAAGCTCGTCGAGCACACCCAGGTCTCCTACCCCCTCGGCCACCTGACGACCATGTACTGGCTCGGCCTGCGCCCCGGCGACGTCCACCTCAACATCTCCTCGCCCGGCTGGGCCAAGCACGCCTGGTCCTCGTTCTTCGCCCCGTGGATCGCCGAGGCCACGATCCTCGTCTACGACTACCGCCGCTTCGACGCCGCGGCCCTCCTCGCCTCGCTGCGGGAACGCGAGGTCAGCTCGTTCTGCGCACCGCCCACCGTGTGGCGGATGCTGATCAACGCCGACCTCGGCGAGCGCCCGCCCACCCTGCGGGAGGCGAGCGCCGCGGGCGAGCCGCTCAACCCGGAGGTGATCGCGCAGGTCAGCCGGGCGTGGGGGCTGACGATCCGCGACGGCTTCGGGCAGACGGAGACCACCGCCCAGGTGGCCAACACCCCGGAGTCCGAGGTGCGTCCCGGCTCCATGGGCCGCCCCCTGCCCGGCGTCCCCGTCGTCCTCGTCGACCCCGTCACCGGCCAGGCCCTCGACGGGCCCGGCGAGGGCGAGCTCTGCCTCGACCTCGCGTCGCACCCACTGCCCCTGATGACGGGCTACCAGGGCGACGAGGAACGCAACGCCGAGGCCATGGCCGGCGGGTACTACCACACGGGCGACGTGGCGAGCGTCGACGCCGACGGCTACGTCACGTACGTCGGCCGCACGGACGACGTCTTCAAGGCCAGCGACTACAAGATCAGCCCCTTCGAGCTGGAGTCCGTGCTGATCGAGCATCCGGCGGTCGCCGAGGCCGCGGTGGTCCCCGCCCCCGACCCGGTGCGGCTGGCCGTGCCCAAGGCGTACGTCGCCCTCGCGGCCGGGCACGAGCCGACCGAGGAGACGGCGCGGTCGATCCTGCGGTACGCGCGGGAGCACCTCGCGCCGTACCAGCGGATCAGGCGGCTGGAGTTCTACGAGCTGCCGAAGACCATCTCGGGCAAGATCCGCCGCGTCGAACTCCGCGCCCGAGAGGCGGACCTGGCGGCCACGGGCGGCAGCCCCACCGACTGGCGCGACGAGCGACCCGGCGACGAGCGACCCGGCGACGAGCGTCCCGGTGACGAGCGGCCGGGCGACCAGGTGCCGGCGGGCTGAGGCGGCGGGCGGCCGAGCCAGCCGCGATGGGGCCGGGGCGCGACGCGGCGGCGGCGCGGCGCCGGCCGAGCCCACCGCCGCGGGCGGGGCACGGCGCGGCACCGCCGCACCGTGGGCGGAGCACCGCGGCGGTGCCCATGCCCACGACGTCGCGTGCCACGGCGGTGGTCCGTCGTCCTCCCCGGTTCTCTAGGATCTGGGTGTGGGCGAGAAGGTCACGTTGCGGGACGTCGCAGCGCACGCGGGCGTGTCGCGGGCGACGGCGTCGTTGGTGCTGCGGGGCACGGGCCGCGTCTCGCCGAGCACCCGGGAGCGGGTCCTCGCCTCCATGGCCGAGCTGGGCTACATCTACGACCAGGCCGCCGCCTCCCTGCGCACCCGGCACGCCAAGGTCGTCGGCGTCGTCGTCACCAACATCGGCAACCCCAACCTCGCCGAGGTGATCCTGGGCCTGGAGACCGAGTTCCGCCAGGCCGGGTACCTGCCGCTGCTGACGGTCACCCGCGACGACGCCGAGCAGCAGGACCAGGCGATCGCCGCGCTCCAGGAGCACCGCATCGCGGGCCTGGCGATGGTCCCGGCCAGCGGCACCGACCCCGCGCTGACCGAGCGGCTGACGGAGGCCGGCCTCGGGCACGTCTTCGTCACCCGGTACGTGGAGGGCGCCGAGGCGAGCTTCGTCGGCACGGACGACGTGCGCGGCGGCGAGCTCGCCGGGGAACACCTGCTCTGGCACGGCTGCCAGCGGCTGGCGTACCTCGGCGGACCCGCGTGGATGCTCTCGCGCCACGAGCGGATCGCCGGGGTGCGGCGGGCCGCGCGGGCGGCGGGGCACACCGGGGAGCTGATCGAGCTGCCGAGCGAGACCAGCGGCGAGGGCGGCCTCGCGGGCGGCCGGGAGCTGCTGGCGCGCGGCGAGCTGCCCGACGGTGTCGTGTGTCACAGCGACAGCGTCGCCTTCGGTCTCTACCGGGCGCTGCGGGAGGCCGGCGTCGCCGCCGGCGGGGTCCGCGTGATCGGATACGACGACATCCCCGGAGCGGCCCTGTGGGAGCCGCCGTTGACGAGCGTCTCGGTGCGCGGCCGGCGCCTGGGACAGCGGGCCGCGCGGCTGCTGTTGGACCGGATGACCGACCCGTACGCCGCTCCCGTGGTGCGTCGCGCCGAGCCCGAGCTCGCCATCCGGCAGTCATGCGGCTGTCACATCTCTTGACAGCTGCCGCCCCGCCCTTCACTCTCTAGCAATGGTAGATCGATCTACCACCACGCATCGTGATGCTGGATCGATCTACCAACTCGTTGGACATGTCCGCTGACCGCCGTGAGTCTCCCTCCGGTTTCGGATCCCCGCATGCGTCAGTGGTGTACACCGTACGTCTGCGAAGGAGCAGTAATGCGTCGTCGTGATTGGCTGGGCCTCGCCTCGGCCGGTTTGGTGAGCCTGCCGTTGGCGGGCTGCGGCCTCGATCTCACGGCCTCGTCCAAGGACTACCTCACCATCTACGGCGCCCGCCCGGAGGCCATCAACGAGGGGGTCATCGCCGCGTTCGAGGAGGCACACCCCGAGTGGCGGGGCAAGGTGCGGATCCTCACGATGGGCGCCCAGGACGTGCTCGCCCGGGTCGGAGCCGAGAAGGCCAGGCCCCAGGCGGACGTCTGGTGGGGCGGCACCCAGCAGCAGTTCGACCAGGCGGTCGCCGACGAGCTGCTGGAGCCGGCGCCCCGGGACGTCGTCCGACGCGTCCCGGAGGAGTTCCGGGGCCAGGACGACCTGTGGCTGGGCGAGATGCGCGTGGTCCTGGTGATGGTCTACAACCCCGAGATGCTCAGCCCCGAGCAGGCGCCGCAGGACTGGGACGACCTCGTCACCTCCACCTTCCGTGGCGACATCCTCATCCGCGACGTGGCCGCCTCCGGCACGATGCGCAGCATCTACTGCGCGATGATCTGGCGCGAGGCCGGCGCCGGCGGCGACCCGGGCCCCGGCTACGACTGGCTGCGCAGGCTGGACGCCAACACCAAGGCGTACACGGCCAACCCGAACGACCTCTACCTCCGCGTGCACCGGCAGGAGGCGGCGGTCACCGTCTGGAACCTCCAGGACACCCTCGTCCAGGCCGACCTCGGGATGTCGATGAGGCCCGTGATCCCCGCGTCGGGCTCCCCGATGGTCACCGACGGCGTCGGCAAGATCAGGAACGGGCCGAACCCCCGCGGCGCCGACGCCTTCCTGCGGTTCCTCATGAGCCCGGACATCCAACAGCTCCTGGCGGACGACTTCTACCAGTACCCCACGCTGCCGCTCCAGCGCACCCCGAGGTGGCTGGAGGAGCTCGACGTCAAGGAGATGACGGTGGACTGGGACGAGATCAACCGTCACCAGGACGACTGGTTCGCCTACTGGGCCGAGAACATCCAGAACCAGGGCTGAGCAGCTGACCAGCGGCTGAGCGCGCCCCGGCGCCTCCGCCCGTCCGCGCGTGGCCCCCGCCCCCGGCGGGCCCCGGACCGAGCAGCCGCAGCCGAGGTGACGCCCGCCCTCGCGGGCGCCCCCGCGCACCCAGACGCCGACTGACGCCGACAGACGCACGCACCCACGCACCCACCGCATCATCTCGGAGCACGCATGATTCCCGTCCAACTCGACAACGTCACCAAGGTGTACGGCGAGGACTCACCACCGATCAGCATGGACCTGACGATCGAGGGAGGTGAGTTCTTCACCCTGCTCGGCCCGTCGGGCTGCGGCAAGTCGACGATGCTGCGGATCATCGCCGGCTTCGTGCAGCCGACCAGCGGGCGGGTCCTCTTCGGTGAGAAGGACCTCACCCGCACCGCCCCGAACCGGCGCGACACCGGCATGGTCTTCCAGAACTACGCCCTCTTCCCGCACCTGTCGGTGGCGCAGAACGTCGCCTACGGGCTGACCGTCCGCAAGGTGGAGAAGAAGGAGAAGGCGCGCCGCGTCGCCCGGGTCCTGGCGGACGTCGGGCTCGACGGCTACGAGGACCGTCGCATCGACGAGCTGTCCGGCGGCCAGCAGCAGCGGGTCGCGCTCGCCCGCGCCGTCGTCATCTCGCCCTCGGTCCTCCTCCTCGACGAGCCGCTGTCCAACCTGGACGCCAAGCTGCGCGAGGAGACGCGGGTGCAGATCCGCCGCGTGCAGAGCGAGGCCGGCATCACCGGCGTCTACGTCACCCACGACCAGGCCGAGGCGATGGCGATGAGCGACCGCATCGCCGTCATGGAGGCGGGCCGCGTGCACCAGGTGGACACGCCGCGCGAGATCTACCACCGCCCGGCCACCGCGTTCGTCGCGCGCTTCATCGGACGCAGCAACGTGCTGCCGGTCGAGGTGGCCGAGGCCCGGGAGAAGGACGTCACCGTCGTGCTGCCCGGCGGCGCGCGGCTGGCCGTCTCCCGCCGTGACGACCTGGAGCTGGCGGCCGGGGAGCGCACCTTCCTCTCGCTGCGCCCGGAGACGCTGAGGTTCACCACCCCGGACGAGGGCAGGCTGCGCGGCACCGTCACGAACCTGGAGTTCAACGGCGCGACCACGTCCTACGAGGTGGCGCTGGAGGGCGAGCTGACGGTGCAGATCACCACCCCCGACCAGACCTCGGGCCCGCGTACGGGAGACACCGTCTCGCTCGACTGCGAGTCGGCCAGGGCATGGCTGGTGACCGCATGACGACGCTCGACTCCCCGC